>CAJUII010000027.1:0-2356 GCA_910586405.1 uncultured Lachnospiraceae bacterium | reverse complement strand
CGTGCAGTAGAAAAAGAGCAGTCTCCAGCACGATTGCACACGGACGTTCGGCGCGTGCACGCGACAATCCCAAGGAAAAAAGGAGGAAGAGATGGCAATTACAGTTTTGATCGTGGAGGATGAGGAGAAGATTGGGCGTTTTCTGGAGCTGGAGCTTTTGCATGAGGGCTACGAGGTCATGAAGGCGGTCAATGGCAGAGAGGGGCTTGAGAAGGCGCTGAGCGGCAAGGCGGATTTGGTGGTGCTCGATGTGATGCTGCCTGCGCTAAATGGATTTGAGGTGCTTCGGCGCCTGCGCAAAAATTCTGACATACCTGTCATTATGCTCACGGCGCGCGATGAGGTGATGGATAAAGTTGCCGGCCTTGACGGCGGTGCAGATGACTACATGACAAAACCGTTTGCCATCGAGGAGTTGCTTGCACGTATCCGCTTAGTGCTCAAAAAGCGCGGCGGCGCGCCCAGTGTAGACAAAAACCAGCTTGGTATCGGAAAGCTCTGTATGGATGTGCAGCGCTATGAGGTCAGCTATGACGGGCAGCAGGTCGAGCTGACGCACCGGGAGTTTGAACTGCTGCGCGTGTTACTGGAGAATAAAAATATTGTGATTTCGAGAGATACGCTTCTTGAAAAGGTGTGCGGATATGACTATATGGGCGAGACGAATATCATCGACGTGTATGTCCGGTATCTTCGGAGTAAAATAGATGATGTGTATCAAGTGAAGATTATCCAGACCGTGCGAGGTGTGGGATATTGTATCAAAGACGAATAACATAAGAAAGTCTTGATTCGTAAGCCCGCCGAAGTGGGCAGATGGGAGTGGGCATGAAAGAAAAGAAGAAAAAAAGACCGTTTGATACCGTGCGGGTGACTTCCATAGCCAGAAAGATTAATCTGAATTATATGGGGCGTTTGTTTATGACCTATATCACAACAGATGTGCTTGTGTTTGTACTGCTCGCAGGGATTTTTATCGTGGGTATGGATTTGCAGATGGCAGGGAACTTTTCCTTTCGTTATACGAGAGAATTTTCGTATAAGATAGATTTTTGGAAGGCGCTCTATACAGTGTCGGACAGCTCAGGGCAAGTATTGTATCAGATTCCGGCTGGCGTGTGGCTTAATTTGCTGCGCATGGGCGGTGTGATTCTCATTGCGGCGCAGCTTCTTGATCTGATTATGATGGCGTTTTCCGGGACGGGGCAGGTGCGCAGGGAACTGCGGCCGCTGAATCAGATTGCAGCGCGGGCGCAGGAGCTCAGCGAGATAGCGTTTGATGAGACGAAGTATCACAATCTGGAAGATGCGATCTCCAATCTCAAGGTGGAGGCTATGGAAAACGGTATCCACATGCACGACAAGGATTTGCAGGGCATCGAGACAGCCCTGAATGGTCTGCTAGAGCGCATTCGCGCCTCCTACAAGCAGCAAACACAGTTTGTGTCGGACGCCTCCCATGAGCTGCGCACCCCGATTGCCGTGATACAAGGATACGTCAACATGCTCGATCGATGGGGGAAAAAGGACACGGCAATCCTTGAAGAATCCATCGAGGCGATCAAAAATGAATCCAACCATATGCAGAAGTTAGTGGAGCAGCTTTTGTTTCTGGCGCGCGGGGACTCTAACCGGCAAAACCTTGACATGAAGAAGCACGAGCTAAACAGTATCATGCGTGAGGTCTACGAGGAATCACTCATGATCGACGAAAAGCACCGATACCGCTTTGAGGAGACAGAGACTGTCGAGGTGTACGGGGACAGCGATATGCTAAAACAGTCTGCAAGAATCCTGATTGACAATGCGGCAAAGTACACCAAACAGGGGGAGGAGATTCTGCTCCGCGTGGGCGCATGGAAAGACGGCTCGCCGTTTTATGGGATACAGGACAACGGAATCGGCATGTCGCAGGAGGACGTCACGCACGCCTTTGACCGCTTTTACAGGGCGGACAGCGTGCGAAACAGCAAGACAGGCGGCACCGGACTTGGACTGTCAATCGCCAAGTGGATTGTGGATAAACATCAGGGGTATTATGACATCGTGAGCCGCGAGGGGCTGGGGACACGGTTTAGTGTGGTGTTTCCTCAAGCTGTGCAATGATCGTCAATGATATTCTGTTAATCAAACCTATTGCCGGATCAACCTCATTGGTTGTGCTGAAACGTCCAACAGAAATAAAAACTTTCCCTTGTAACCTGCCCATAAGGGCAAAAACAAGGGAAAGTTATTGAAAAAGCGTATAAACTGGAATTTTTAGCTAAATCAAATTTCATAATCAATACAAGCTCTATCAATTCTAATGGAATATACAAATTCTCCAAATTCCATGTGCAGTTGTGATTTTTGGTAT
>CAJUII010000026.1 GCA_910586405.1 uncultured Lachnospiraceae bacterium | reverse complement strand
TTTGTGCTTACGCCCAAATTCGCAGTTTTTGGTAAGAATGGAGATTTATATGAAATTCAAAGGTATTCAGAAGAAAGAGGAAGGAAAGTTTATCACACGCTATGATGTCGCGTATGAGACAGTGGACAACCAGGAGAAGATTTATGAGATCATCAGCCGCAATCGGGCGTTGGATTCCATAGAGGCGCTAAACGGCAGCAAGCCGGATTCAGTCGTTATCATCGCGACGGACGAAAGCGGTGAGAAGCTTTTGATCAACAAGGAATTTCGCATGGCGGTGGGCGATTGGGTCTATAATTTCCCGGCTGGTCTGATCGACGAGGGCGAGAAGCCTGAGGAGAGTGCGAAGCGCGAGCTGTGGGAGGAGACAGGGCTTGAACTGTATGAGATGGAGGATTTTATCGGTCCCAGCTACAGCGCAGTTGGATTCAGCAACGAAATCAATGTCTGCGTGGTGGGAAAGGCACGGGGAAACTTTAAGCCAAGCACTTCCACGATGGAGGAGATCGAGCCGGGCTGGTATACCAAGGCGGAGCTAAGGGAGCTGTTAAAGACAGCGCGCTTTGCTGCCAGAACACAGGCGTACACCTATCTGTGGAGCAGGATGTGAGCGCTGTCGGTATAGATGTTAACTGTGTGTTCTGATTTTCAGGTAAATGCCCATGTCGTCTGCGATTTTTTGACAGGCAGCAATATCGTCCGGCGGCAGTACATCAACGATGGAGAGCTGCGTGTGCGCGAATGCTGTTTTGGCGAGGGCGGCAAATTCAAGCAGCGCGGGATAGGCGTTTTTGAATTGGGGTCTTGTGACCGCATCGTATTTTGCGGCAGTAGGAGCGTTTAAACTGATGGATACGCTGTCGATCACTGCTGCGAGTTCTGGTACGATGTTCCGATTATGGTAGAGATTGCCTAATCCGTTGGTGTTCAGACGGATGGAGATCGCATGTTTTTCTTTTACATAGGCGGCGCTTGCAAGCAGATTGTCAAGCGCGCAGGTCGGCTCACCGTAACCGCAGTACACCAGTTCATCATAGCCGGAAAAGTCAAATGCGTTCATTGCTTTTTTGATTTCCTCGAGCGTCGGTTCCTGTTGGAGCCAGAGTGTCTTGGCATCGCCGACAGAATCCTTGAATGAGCGGACGCAGAAGGTACAGTTGCAATCGCAGCGGTTGGTGATGTTTGCGTAGACTTGTTTTTTGTAGGTATATAAGATTTCAGCCATCGTTCTCATCCTTTCTGTCACATCATCGTTTTGACATGAGTCTTGTCGAGCGCGAGCCCGATAATAATAAAGAATACTGCGCTGCCGCCGGATTGTATCAAACTGCCGGACATGGAGGCAATGAGCGCCGGCCATGTGCCAAAGATCAGGTACTCGGCAAGGAAATAGCCAATGCCGGAGATCAGTAAGGCAAGGACGGAGGCGGTGACGTTGCGCGGTGTGACGATTTTTGCGGATTTGCAGGTGAAGGGCAGTGCAATCAGCATCTTGATTGGGATGGTGGCAGGTATCCACAGAGGAGAAGTCAATAGATCAGCAAGTCCGCCGCCGACCGCTGCCGCTGTCAGCGCATAGGGCGTGGGAAGCAGTGCGGCCGCTAGGTAGATCAGTGCGTCGCCAAAGTGAAGATATCCGCTATTGATACCAGTAGGGATATGGCAGATATAGGCGGTCATGATGGTGATCATTGCTGCCATAAGCCCTGTGAGGGTCAAATATTTGAGTTTCTTTTTTTGTTTTTCGCCCGTTCTGGGCAGTGTGCGTGATGTCATAGCACAACCTCCTTTTTATGCATAGCCCCATGAAGACGAAATATGCGGCTATTGAAAATTATAATAATAAGTGCAGGTATTTTTCGAAATAGATACCATGGTTTCTTGGAATATTGTCTCTTGCGGCTTCCTCGATGGCAGGCCACAGAAAGCGCACCGCTTTGTCCATCGCGGCTTCCACAGAAAGACCGTTGACCAGACTTCCCATAATGACGGAGGCAAACAGGTCGCCAGTTCCAGAAAAGCTCTCACCCATATAGGATGTTTCCAGATAATAGCGGCGGTCTGGCGTGACGGCAAGATTTCCCACAAAAGATTGTGCGTTTTGTTTGCGGACAATACCGGTGATGACAATGGTCTGGCTGACATGTGCCCTTGGCAGGAGCTTGTGTGCAGTTTCTTCTATATAGGACAAATAGCTTGGATTCGTTGCGCGGCTTGTCAGCGCATCATAATCCATGTCAGCGAGGAGACATAATTCTGTCAGATTGGGTGTGATCACGCTTGCTTGACGGGTCAGTTCCTTCATGCTGTCTAGGAGTTCATCTGTAAAGATGCGGATCCGCTGTCCGTTGTCGCCCATGACAGGGTCCGCGAGATAGAGTGTGTCCGCTTTGTTGAATTTTTCCAGAAAATACAGGACATTGTGCATCTGTGCCGCGCTTCCTAGATAGCCTGAGTAGATGCCGTCAAAAGTTTCCTGCATGTGCTGCCACTCGTCTGTAAAATAGTTCATGCGGTCAGTATAATCGTCACAGTAGTAACTTTGAAATCCCGTTTGTGCGGACAGGATAGCAGTCGGCAGCGGACACGCCTGGATGCCAAGGACAGAAATCACAGGGATTGCGGCAGTTAAAGAGCATTTTCCGAAACTGGACAAGTCATTGATAAGGGCTATTTTCTTCATGATGAGTACATCCTTTCAAGTAAGTTGCAATAAACATCACTATACACAAAAAGTGTCTGTAAGAAAATACACAATTTCTACAAAATATAAGAGGTCAGTTTGTTGGTGGGTGGCAGATATCAAAATAGATGAATGGATGTGCCTTTTATCTAATATATTGGATAGTGAGAATGATGGTGCAAATCAAAGGGTGTATTTATGGAGGAAACTGTGAAAAAGTTGGCGAACGGCTGTGATTTTGCTGGTGTCAAGCCGGCAATGATGGATTTGCCGTACCCGCCGGTACAGGTTCGGGAAAAAAATCAATTGTATGCGGAGCTTCTCAGTATCAGCTACTGCGGAATGGTGTCGGAGATGTCTGCCATCATGCAGTATATCAACAATGAGAACCGCATGTTCTGTGGGCACTGTCCTATGGGAAAAACAATTCTAGGCATGGCGATGGGCGAGATGATGCATATGCAGAAATTGGGCGAACTGATTCATCTGCTGGGCGGAAATATCTGTTATGTCACCAGACAGTCCGGCGGACGACAGTGGATGTGGTCGCCGCAGTGCCTGACACTGCCCGAAAAAGTTGGCGATATGCTGCAGGTGGATTTAGAGAGCGAGCAGGCAGCGATCAACCAGTACAACATGCATATCCGAATGATAAAGGATGACTATGTGAACGCTGTATTAGAGCGAATCATACAAGATGAGCAGTATCATATCATGCTGCTGCGTTCGATGTTGGATTCGTTATGACAAACTATTAAATTTTCAGAAACAAACTTGACAGCGTATACGCTATCATTGATAATAAACTAATACAGTAAATCATAAGTTTCTGCTGTGTTGACGCAGGCTTCTATACAAGGCAGGAGAATACGCCGCAGCTGCGGTGATTGAGGACAGCACAGTGAGAGACAATCAGATATATCGATGAAGATTTTATTGTATTACGAATAATCTATACGATGAGGAGGAGTAACAATGAATGAAAAGGTAGCAGCGTTATTAAATGATCAGATCAACAAAGAGTTTTATTCGGCGTATCTGTATCTTGATATAGCAAATTTTTATACGAAAAAAGGACTGGACGGGTTTGCGAACTGGTATGAGGTACAGGCGAAGGAGGAGCAGGACCATGCGATGCTGATGTATCGGTATCTGCAAAACAATGGCGAGGAAGTCACGCTCGAGGCAATCGCAAAACCAGACAAGAACTTTGAGACACTGATGGACCCTCTCAAGGCAGGACTAGAGCATGAGCAGTATGTGACAAATCTGATCAACACGATCTACGGCGCAGCACAGGAGGTTCAAGATTTCCGCACTACGCAGTTTCTTGACTGGTTTGTCAAGGAACAGGGAGAGGAAGAAAAAAACTCCATGGATCAGATTACCAAAATGAAGCTTTTTGGAGATGACGCGCGCAGTTTGTATATGCTGAATAATGAGCTTGCGGCGCGGGTATACACGACACCGTCATTGGTATTGTAATAGATGGATAAAACAGCAGGGAAAGAATGGTTTAGAACCGCTTTTCCTGTTTTTTTATGCACACGGGCACCCCAAGGAATCATGTCAGCAGAAGCTGACGGACGCGGAAAGAAAAATGCACAGCGAAAAAATATTAAGAAAAGCCGCACATGTGGTATGCCTGATTCGTTAATCATAGTGTAGGAACTGTTGGTACAGATGTAAATGAGCCCGAATAGCAGATTGTGAGGTGTTTTCAAAATGGCTGGCCCATTGGATATGGAGGAACAGTATGATCGGATATACTGCTACTGTTATTTCAGGCTGCACAGTCAGCAGGCAGCGGAGGATATCACACAGGAAACCTTTTTGCGGTATCTTGAGAACGAACGGTTCCGCTGGCAGGGCACTGTCTGGTCTCCTGGATTGCGGTTCCGATAATCTACGTGCTGGCAGCGCTTGGGATGGTCCTTGTCGGAAAACGAATCTACCGGAATTATCAGGTGTTAAATCGCTAATTAACAAAAGTAAATGAAAAGTAAAATGAAATAAGGTTGCTATATTTTCCGCTTAATGATATAATGTCAAAAGTTGTGAGAAGTTAAAAGGAAAGTAAGGCGCGAACTTATGAAGATAGTGGTCTGCGATGATTGTGTCGAAGATTTGCAATATATTGAGAGCTTGCTGGAAAAGTATAAGGCGGCGTATTCAGGCGCCGGCTTTACAGTGGAAAAGTATCTGGATGCCGCCATCCTGTATGACAGGATTTTGGAGGGGGAGCAGGCGGAGATCTATATATTGGATATGATTATGGCAAAGCGGACAGGGATTGACCTTGGCAGCCTGATCCGAAAAGAAGGCAGGGACAGCGTGATAATCTATATCACTTCCTCCGATGATTATGCAATGGAGGCATACGGCGTCCATGCGGTGCGTTATTTGCTAAAGCCTGTCAGTGAGGAGAGCTTTTTTGAGGCGGTGGATTCTGCGCGGACGTCTGTCAGAGGACAGCGCAGATTGATGTTCATGGTAAAAACAAAGACAGGGACCGTGGGGGTGCCTTATTCGGAGATTGAATATATAGAAAATTATTCCAGAACACTCAGCGTCTGTCTGATAAACGGAGAGTGTCTCAGGAGCATTTTTATCAGAAGGTCGTTTGACAAGGAGATTCGGGAGCTTGCAGAGGACAAAAACTTCTTGCAGGTACACAAATCCTTCCTCATCAATATGGAACATGTGAAAAAGCTGGAACAGGGAGAAATCGTGATGGATAGCGGAAAACACATTCCTGTCAGCAAGATGAGGGCAGCCGATGTGAAAAAGGCGTATCTGCTGTTTCTGTCAGCGTGCTACAGATAAGGAGCTGTCCATGAATTACAAAAATTTATCCTATACGATCAGTCATGTATTTTTGATGTTGTTTATGTATCTGTTTATCGTACATCGATATTCCAAGAAGAAGACAGCAGGAATCTGTATCGTCTCGTTTTGGACGTTGAGGCTTACCGACTATCTGAAGCTAGATCTGTATCCAGACAGTCAACTGTGCTATTTCTTTGTGACGATGTTTCAGATTTTTGTGACACAGTTTACAGGTGTGTTCATTGCGAAGCATCGGGACAGTAAACTTTTGTTTGCGGGACTCAGCGCGTCAAACTATGTCATCGCCGGAAGCGTTATGGCAACGATTTTGTACATGTGGACAGAAGATTTGATGATTTCCATGCTGGGAAGCATTGTGGTTCATGTCGTCATTCTTTGGATATTGTACAGTCGAATCAGAGATATATGGCTTCGATATCAGGAAAAGGAGACAGAACGAAACTGGTGGGAGCTGTGTCTGATACCAGTGTTTTTTTATTGCGGTTTTTGCACGCTGGCGTTTTTTCCGATTACGCTGGAGGACAACCCGCAGAATATTCCGGCAGTGCTGTCATTTATCGTCACAATGTTTGTCGCTTATGTGGTGGTGATGCGGTATCTGGAAAGTGAGTCCGAGCGGACGGGGATTTATTGGAAAAATATCTTTTTTGAATCCTATATCAAGGGATTGGAGAACCAGTACTATCTGGTGGAGCGGTCTGAGCAGAATCTCAAAATTCTGCGTCATGACATGCGTCATTACTCTGGCATGATCGACACGCTGCTAAGCCAGGGCGCATACGATGAGATACAGAATGTGACAGCGCACATCAAGGCGGTCTCAGATGAGAACAGGGTGGTGAAGTACTGCGAGAATCTGATGGCGAACTCAATTCTGACACACATGATGGATAAGGCGCGACAGTGTGGCGTCGAAGTGCAGCTTGAGGCAGTGGTACCACGAAAGCTGCCGTTTAATGATTACGAGTTTGCTGCAGTGATTGCGAACCTGTTGGAGAACGCGGTGCGGTGTGTGAGTGCGTTTCAGAAGAAGGATAAGTGCATGGCGGCGAGAGTCGAGTGTGTGGACGGTCATGTGCTGATTCACGTACAGAACCCATATGAGAAAGAGATACAGCTCGATCCGGCGACAGGACTTCCACAGCGTCAGGCAGGGGAGGGGCATGGATTGGGAATGCAGAGCGTACAGGCATTTTCAAGTAAAATTGGGGGCAATATTGGCTGTTACTGTGAGGAGGGCGTTTTTCATTTGCTGCTCTTTGCGAAAATTTAGGCGTATTTTGTGTAAAATAGGAATCTCTGTGCACGAACAGGGCATGTTATAATAAAAAAAATTGCGTCGTGTGGCGTTTCACAATGAAAGGCAGGGGTTCCGAATGCAGAAGATATTTATAAAATACACCGTAGTAATCATGACATCAGCAAGTTTCCTGATTCTTTTTATCAATGTCCTGTTCAGCAGCCATATGATGAGAAACCAACAGTTTAAGACGTTTCAGGTCAAAATCGACCAGATGATTCATACATTGGAAAATAACCGGATGGAACTGGCGCTGCTCAATGAAAATCTGGACGCGGATTATCTGACTCGGGCGCGGGCGGCTGCCTACGTGATGGACAAGCAGGAGGAAGTGTCCATGGATGTGTCCAAGATGCAGTATCTTGCGGACCTGCTTAATGTGGATGAGCTGCATGTCATTGATGAGCATGGTATCATCGTATCAGCTTCCGTCTCCGAGTATGTCGGCTTCGATATGGGGAACCATGAACAAACGCGTGCTTTCCTGGCGCTGCTGGACAGCGATGACGAGGATGCATATCTGATTCAAAAACCGCAGCCCAATGCCGCAGAGGGAAGAATCATGCAGTATGTTGGAGTGGCGCGTAAAGGTCAGAAGGGTGTTGTGCAAGTTGGATTTGAGCCTAAGCGGCAGATGGAGGCACAGTCAAGAAATACATATGATTATATTTTTTCGCGGTTTCCCACAGATCTCAGCGAGGAGCTGTTTGCGGTGGACTGCGATACAGGAGCCGTGCTGGGTCATTCTGAGGAGCTCGGCAGGGATTTCGGCAAGGAATACTATCAGTTGGATTCCCTCCTGACATGTACGGAGGGAGCCTACAAGCCCGGCGCAGAAGGCAGGCGGATGTACGTAGTCAGCAGAAAGTATGAGAATGCATTGATCTGTGCGGCGCTTCCCGGCGAAGTGCTGGTTCAAAAACTGTTGACGAACACACTGCTGACATTGATCTATCTTATTGTGATTGAAATCGCAGTGATACTGCTCTTGAACTATCTCGTCAAACAGAACGTTATCAACGGGATACATCATATTATAGAGAGCCTGTCTGCTATAACGGACGGCAATCTGGATACGACCGTGTCTGTCGGTGGGAACCGTGAATTTGAGGAGCTGAGTGCCGGGATTAACACCATGGTTTCGAGCATTGTCAATGTTTCAGACAGAATCTCAGCGATTATTGATATGAGTGGATTTCCGCTGGCGGCCTTTGAGTATGAGAGTGGGCTGAACACCGTTTTTGTCACTTCTGGTCTGAGTACATTGATGGATATCTCTGACAAGGCAGTTGCGGAGTTTTGCAGGAATGCAAAGATGTTTGATTCGTATATCCGGCGGATTACGGCATCGCCCATTGATGGAGAGACAGAGGTTTACCAGCTTCATGCGGACCGCTATGTCAAAATCCATATGTCTGAATCCTCAACGGGCAGGCTTGGTGTGATTACGGATGTGACGGAGGATATCTTAGAGAAAAACAGGATGCGGTATGAAAACACCCATGATCCGCTCACGGGGCTGTACAAATATCAGCATTTTCAGCAGCTTGCGGAGGAGATGCTCAGAGGGCTTCCAGCGGGGGAGGTCTGCGCGCTTGTCATGCTGGATTTGGATTATTTCAAAGGGATTAATGACACTTACGGTCATGATGTGGGAGACAAGTATCTGCAAAGCTTTTCGGCGGTGATGAAGGCTTTGCCGCAGGAGCATTTTCTGGCGTCGAGAAGATCAGGGGATGAGTTTAGCATGATGATATTTGGGTGCAAAAGCTGTGATGAGGTGGAGGCGCATCTGCAAGCTTTTTATGAGCAGCTTGGACAAAGTCCTGTAGAACTGTCTGATACGGAGACAAGGATTATCAGCGCATCTGCGGGCTTTGCGTGGACGAACAGTGCCGATTCCGAGATTGCAGCGCTGCTCAGTCATGCGGACGAGGCCTTGTATGAAGTGAAGCGGGATACCAAAGGAACCTATCGGGTGTATTGCTAAGAGTATTGTCAATCACCGTTCAACGTGCTATAATTTTTTATTACAAAGCCGTTGGAAGGAGATTCAATGAAAGCAACAGAAATACTAAAGACATACTTTGGGTATGATTCGTTCAGAAATGGGCAGGAGAGGATTATCGAGTCCATTCTGTGCGGGGAGGATGCGCTGGCGATCATGCCGACTGGCGCTGGCAAATCTATCTGTTATCAGGTACCAGCCTTGATGCTGCCCGGCATCACCCTTGTGATCTCACCGCTGATCTCACTGATGCAGGATCAGGTAAAATCTTTGAATGAGGCGGGTATCCATGCCGCATTTATCAACTCGGCGCTGACGGAGACACAGATTGCGAAGGCGATGCAGTATGCAGTGGAGGGCAGATACAAGATCATCTATGTCGCCCCGGAGCGGTTGGAGAGCGCCGGATTCATGCGGTTTGCACGGACTGGTCAGATCTCGATGGTCACGGTTGACGAGGCGCACTGCATCTCACAGTGGGGGCAGGACTTTAGACCCAGTTATCTCAAGATCGTCGAGTTTATAGACAACCTGCCTACAAGACCTGTTGTGAGTGCTTTTACGGCAACTGCCACAAAGGAGGTTAAGGCGGATATCGAGTGCATCCTAAAGCTTCGTAAGCCGCGTGTTGTCGTTACTGGATTTGACAGGGAAAATCTGTATTACAGTGTGGAACATGTCTCAGGGCGGCACAAGGATGAGTTTGTCATGGACTATATCGGCAAACATAACGATGAGAGTGGAATCATCTACTGCGCCACCCGCAAAAATGTGGATATGCTGTATGAGAAGCTGTCTGGGTGCGGGGTTTCGCTGACGCGATATCACGCTGGGATCGACAATGAGACAAGGAAGAAAAACCAGGATGATTTTATCTATGACAGGGTGCAGGTGGTCATCGCGACCAACGCGTTTGGCATGGGGATTGATAAGTCGAATGTCAGGTATGTGATTCACTATAATATGCCGCAGAGTATGGAAAATTATTATCAGGAGGCGGGGCGCGCAGGGCGTGACGGCGGGAATGCACAGTGCATTTTATTATATGCGGCGCACGATGTGATGATCAATAAGTTTCTGCTCGAAAATAAGGAGTTCGAGGGCATGACAGCCGATGATATCGATCTGGTGAGACAGCGGGACAGCCATCGGCTTCATGTGATGGAAGGGTACTGCAAGACGACGACTTGTCTGCGCAATTACATACTGGAATATTTTGGAGAGAAAGTGTCTGTACCATGTGATAACTGCGGTAACTGTCATCAGGAGTATTTTGAGCAGGACATGACAGCGGAGGCGAAGTGGGTCATCAACTGCATTGCAGAGACGAGAGGCAGATATGGCGTAAATATTGTCACTGGAACGCTGACGGGGGCAAAGCGAGCGAGAATAAGGGAGGTCGGCGCGGATACATACAAGTCTTACGGTACATTGGAGCACAGGAGTGAGAAGGATCTACGGCTGCTGATCGACCATATGATCATGCAGGGCTATGTGATTCAGACGGGCGGAGAATACAGCGTGCTACAGATGGGGGATATCCGTGCACTGAGAGATGAAAACGTGCATGTGACTGTCAGGAAGGCAAAGGACCGCGAGGAGGCTGTCGGCAAGAAGAAGGCGAAGAGCACCGATGTGCTCACCAGTGCGGGATACAGACTGTTTGAGCGTCTGCGTCAGCTGCGCCTTCGCATTGCGAAGGAGGAGGCAATGCCGCCCTATATTATATTCAGCGACAAGACGCTGATTGACATGTGTGTCAGGGTCCCGGGCGACCAGAAAGAGATGCTCATGGTTTCGGGGGTCGGTGCAAACAAGTACAGTAAATATGGCGAGCGGTTTCTGACGGAAATCACTCTGTTCATGCGCGAAAATCCAAGTGCAGTGCTCAGTACACCGGCTGAGATCAATTGATAAAGGAGAATGCATTATGAGATATACGTGGATTGATGAATACTTGCTGGCAAAGACGGGTGTGACGAAAATTCGAACAAGGTGCATTGGAATTCTGTGAACCCGAATGGAGCGGTGCCCGATGACCTGCTCAAGGACTTGCTCGATAAATCCTACCAGCTTGTTTTGGGCGGACTGAGCAAGAAAAAACAGCGGGAAATTTTGGAAACAGCAGGATAGACAAATACACCAATTCCTGTTATCATAAATATGTATAAAATTATTGTATGTGGTGATCGAAAGATGAATGCAGTATTTTTGGGAATTGGATTATTTGGTATAGGTTTTATCATATTTGCATTGATGCTTCTGCTCCGTGGAGATGGCTCGAGAGAGCAGAAGCTGATGCAGTATTTTCTCTTGGGAGCATTGGTGCAGAATGCAGGTTATCTCTTGGAGCTGACAGCGCCTACGATGGAGGCTGCAATGGTGTCTGTCAAGATGCAGTATCTGGGATCTTTGACAATCCCGATCAGTTATTGTCATTTCATGTTCAGCTATTGTTATGAGAAAGCGCCTAAAAAGATTTTAGGGGCTTTAAAAGTAGTTGATTTCTTTGTTATGGGTCTTATTTTCACATGTGATATTCATCATTTATATTATCGCAGTATACAGTGGCTGGAAACCGCGGACGGACATGGTTATCTTAGATTGGAATACGGACCGGGCTATTGGGTTTTTATGTTGTGTGGAACGGTCGTACCTTATGTCTTGTCCTTGTATGCTTTGATTCGTGTCTGCATCAAGCGGCCGGAGTATGCAGCGGACCGGAGATGCAGACTGATTCTTGTGCTCTCCTCTCTGCCGGTGGTGGCGCTTTATGCCTATTCTATGAAGCTGACGCGCGCCTATGATCCGACGCCGGTTGTCCTGGGACTGGTGCTTTCTACAGTGGTTATTTTGGTGTGGATTAGAAAGGTTTATGATTTCAGCAGTCTGGCGTTTGGGATTTTGCTCAACAGTATGAGTGACGGCGTGATTGCGCTTGACGAACAGCAGCAGATTACCAATTATAATCCGGCAGCAGCAGGAATATTTAGCGATTTGGACAATCATATGATTGGAAAGCCGATTGAGAGCTTGAACGGATTGCCCAAAGACATGCTAGGTGGGTATGAAAAGAGAGAGTTTTGTCTGAATGACAGATTTTATGAAGGGCATGTGGAACCAATCCTGGATGAGTTTGGCAAAAACAAAGGCTATGTTGTACTTTTGTTTGATGTGACAAAGACAAGAAATTACATTGAAGAGATCAAGCGTGTGCGGGAACAGGCAGAGCAGGCCAATATCGCAAAGAGTGCCTTTCTGGCCAATATGTCCCATGAGATTCGCACGCCGATGAATGCCATCGTGGGATTAAGCGACATTATTATGGAGGAGAGCCGGGGGCGCAAAGTCTATGAGTACGCCTGTGATATCAAATCGGCTTCGCGCAATCTGTTGGCGATCATCAACGATATCCTTGATCTGTCCAAGGTGGAGGCAGGCAAGATGGAGCTGATGCCAACGGAGTATCATATGATTTCGCTTGCAGACGAAGTCCTGAGCATGATGGAGGTGGTGGCATCGCAGCGCGGGCTCCGGCTGAAAAAGACATACGATATGTCGATGCCTTGCCGTTATCTGGGCGATGAAGGCAGGATTAAGCAGATTTTAATCAATATCCTGAACAATGCGCTGAAGTTTACCAAGAAGGGATATGTTGCGTTTTCTGTCACAGGGCGGCAGGGCAGCACAGAGGATACAGAAATTCTTTCTTTTCGGATTGAAGATACGGGATGTGGTATTCGGGAAGAGAATCTAAAGGAGATTTTCGATAATTTTAAACAGGTGGATTCCAAAAGAAACCGCACTGTAGAAGGAACAGGCCTTGGTCTTTCTATCACAAAACGCCTGGTTGATCTGATGCAGGGCTCCATTCAGGTAGAGAGTGTGTATGGCGAGGGCACGACGTTTATCGTGGAAATTCCGCAGAAGATTGTGGACACGAGAACTTTGTCGGAGATGCCTGCGGAGGAAGTGCAGAAGGAGGAGGAATTTAATCCGTTTACAGTCAAGGATTGTCGGGTGCTGGTGGTAGATGACAATCGAATCAACAGAAAGGTTGCCGCGACATTCTTGCAGTCTTACGGATTCGAGATCGATGAGGCAGACAGTGGTCCAGCGGCGATTGAGCTTGTTCGCAGGACACGTTATGAAATTATTTTTATGGATCATATGATGCCGAAAATGGATGGCATCGAGGCGGTGCAGATTATTCGAAACAGTTGTGGGGAGAACGGCAGCTATCCGACCATTATCGCACTGACGGCAAACGCGATGGAGGGCGTCAGAGAAACGTTTCTGGAGAACGGTTTTCAGGATTTTATCACAAAACCGCTGGACAGACGAATGTTACATATGGCGCTGCTCAGATTGATTTCAGAGGACAGGCGGACGGAGGGCGGACCTGCCGCAGAGACAGATCTGGTACAAGATGATGGAGACATCGTGTATTCGATGAATATTCCGGGGATTGACATGGACGATGTTTACAGTCGATACTCCAGCAGTATTGAAGATTATCTTGAACTTTTGGAGCTGTATTGTCTGGATGGAAAAAGGAAGCTGGTGTTGCTCCGTGAGCTCTGGGAACAGCGGGATTACAAAAATTATGGCATTGAAGTGCATGGATTGAAGAGCGCTTCCGCCAATGTGGGGGCGATGGGAATTTCAAAGAGTGCCAAGGCGCAGGAATATGCAGTGGACAGGGGGGATACGGCGTATGTGGACGACCATGTGCATCAACTGCTTGAGGCGTATGCGGCACAAATCGCACAGATTACTCAATTTCTTGAGCACACTCAGAATTCAACATCATCGGGTGCAGACAAGGAAGCGTGCACGATTGACTATGAGACGTTTGTGAGTACGCTCAAGGAAGCGTTAGCGTATCTGGAAAACTTCCGCGCAAAGGACTGTGCACATAAAATAGAAGCGCTTTTGCAGTGCCAGCTTGCTCCAGATATCGAGTCCGGGTTAAAGCAGATACAGGGGCAGCTTAAATTATACGAGGATGAGGCAGCAGAGCAGATGCTTCGGGCACTGCTGGAACGAAAATGGTAAGGGGGACGAGTAAAATGGAAAAAAAGCGAATACTGGCGGTGGACGACAACAGTATCAGCCTTGCGGCGATCGAGCAGGAGTTGAAGCGGGAGTACGAGGTGATTCCAGTCAATTCCGGTGCCCGCGCCCTGCAATATCTAAAACGCGAGAAGCCAGATCTGATACTC
Source organism: uncultured Lachnospiraceae bacterium (assembly GCA_910586405.1). Classification (GTDB taxonomy): domain Bacteria; phylum Bacillota; class Clostridia; order Lachnospirales; family Lachnospiraceae; genus COE1. The sequence goes on along the minus strand of CAJUII010000026.1, from coordinate 21,563 downwards.
TTGGATATCCAGATGGCACAAAAGGACGGCATCGAGACATTGAGAGAAATCCGCCAGATGGACAGATGCGCGGATATTCCAGTGATTATGCTCACATCAAAACAGGACAAGGCAGCGGTTGTGGAGACTTCTAAGCTGGGAATCTACGACTATGTGCTCAAACCATTTAAGGGTGAAGATCTGCACCAGCGGATTAACCGTGCACTAAACAAATAGGGAGGAAGAAAAGATGGCAGTACAGTATGATGTATCGGCAATGGAACTCATTCGGCTGTTTGGCTGCGACAAACCAGCCAGCGGGGCGCTGTGGGAGGTAAAAATGCCCGCCCTGCTGGAGGAATTTCTGCGTCTGGCAAAGGACCAGCCACTGTTTGAAACGTCAGATTTCTGGTCAGGAGGACCTTATTTCTTCTATGAAGATATCGAAGAGCGGATTGAAGATGATGAGGAATACTGGGAGGAGAATCCAGAAGAGTACGAAGAGGATGAGTACTATCAAATGTCAAAGATTCCCAGAGAGCAGTGGAGAGAGCATATGCCAGACTACTTGCAGATTGGCAGTGATTACGGTGTGGGCTGTGTGACGTATGGAATCCGTGAGACGGATCTGGAGAAGGAGGACCCGCCTGTTTATGTTTGGAATGAAGCCAATTCGTTAAAGGATTGGCGGGTGCTGACGGATTCGCTGTCCGTGTTTCTTGGCGGGATTGTGTGTGATATCTTGTCAGGCATGAACTATCCGACAGCGAAGAGCGTTCTGGAGAAAGACGCATGGATGTTTAAGGAACTGATGCATTTTGATCTGCTGGCACAGCGGCAGATTGAACTTTCAAGCATGAAAAAATATCCGTCATTTTACGGCGTGGAAGTTTTTTACCGCGTCTGTGTAGATGTGGAGGCAAAGACGCTGTATCTGGTAAGAGATGACAAAGAACTGCTGGTGATACAGCATGCATGATACAGAAATTAGTGTGAAATATACCCAAAAGAGATTGCATTCAGAACAAATGTGTGATAAGATAAAGCAAACATAGTTTTGGAAAATTTGTTTGATACTTCTTGTCACACATTTTATTTATAGAGAAAACTGAGGAGAGCTACATGAGTTTGATGAATCTAAACGATCAAAAATCCATACATTCCAACGATGAACGCGGCGTGGCGACGGCAAACGCAGACGTTCATATAGCGCTGCATACAACCTCGGCACAGACGATTATGGGGAAGCTCGCAGTGCTGACAGACGCCGCCAAATATGACGTGGCGTGCACCAGCTCCGGCATTGACAGGAAGGGAAATGGGCGTGATATGGGAAACTGTGTGGCAGCAGGTATCTGTCACAGCTTTTCGGCAGATGGCAGATGCATCTCGCTGTTAAAGATATTGATGTCAAATGAGTGTATCTATGACTGTAAATACTGTATCAACCGCAGAAGCAATGATGTGCCGCGTGCGACGTTCACGCCCGATGAGATCTGTGAGCTGACCATGAATTTTTACAGGAGAAATTATATCGAAGGGCTGTTTTTGAGTTCTGGCATTATCAACAATCCAAGCTACACGATGGAGCTGATCTATCAGACACTCTACAAGCTCAGAACGGTCTATCGCTTTCACGGATATGTGCATGTCAAGGGCATACCAGGCACTGATCCAGTGCTGATCCAGCAGGTTGGCTATCTGGCGGACAGGATGAGTGTGAATCTGGAGCTTCCCACAGCGGAGAGCTTGGAGAAGCTTGCCCCCAACAAGCACAGAAAGACTATTTTGACACCGATGCGCCAGATACAGAACGGTATAGCGCAGGGAAAGCAGGAGCTCGCATTGTATCGCAATGCGCCGTCGTTTGTGCCGGCGGGACAGTCCACGCAGATGATCATCGGCGCAACGCCGGAGAGCGACTATCAGATTATGTCTGTCGCGGAGGGACTCTATGATAAATTTGGCATGAAGCGCGTGTTTTATTCTGCCTATGTGGGGGTCAATGAGGACAAGGCATTGCCGTCCGTCCAGACAGCATCACCGCTTTTGCGTGAACACAGGCTGTATCAGGCAGATTGGCTGCTGCGGTTTTACCACTTCCGTGTAGAGGAGCTATTGAATGAAAAGCACCAGAATTTCAATGTATTGCTGGACCCGAAATGCGATTGGGCATTGCAGCATTTAGAGCAGTTTCCGGTGGAGATCAACAGGGCAGAGTACCAGATGCTCCTGCGCGTGCCCGGCATTGGCGTGAAGAGCGCACAGCGCATCTGTAAGGCGAGAAAGAGCGGTGCACTGAATTTTGACCATCTCAGGAAAATTGGTGTGGTTTTAAAGCGTGCGCTGTACTTTATCACTTGTAATGGGAAAATGATGTACCCTACCAAGCTAGAGGAGAATTATATCACGAGGAATCTGCTGGCGGAACATGAGAAACTGCCGTTTGATAAAGATGGAATGACCTACAGACAGCTTTCGTTGTTTGACGATGCGCAGGAGAATGCTGCACTGTTTGGGGCATAAGGGCAGCAAGGGTGTATGTAATTGGAGGATGGAGAGACTATGGAAGAATATGTATTAGTCTGTGAGGACAGCATGGAAGGGATTCTCACAGGCATTTATGACGCGTATCAGTTGAAGAAGGAGAGAGGCATAGAGAGCCACGACAGTATCCATCTTGCAGTGAAAGAGCCTGACACACAACGGTTGTTTACCCAGTATGAGCATATACAGACATCTTCTGAGAAGGCAGGAAAAGTGACAGATACGATGATCAGACAGCTGGGAAATGAGACTTGGTACAGAATCAGTATGGCGATGGCGTCCTGTTTTGAGGACAAGGCGGATGCAGTGTATCATACGATTGTGCTTGGACTGCGTGTGCAGGACAGACAGATCACGGACCGTTTGCAGGAGGCGTGTGTGCAGCGCACTTTCAAGTGTGCGAGAGCGTCCGAGAACGAGCTGTGCCATATGAAACAGTTTTTGCGCTTTTCAGAACTGCAAAACGGTATGCTGTATGCTAAAATTGACGCGAAACATCATGTGCTCCCGTTTCTCATGCCGCACTTTGCCGACCGCCTGCCGGCTGATAATTTTGTGATCTATGACGAGAATACGCAGACATTCGGACTTCACGCAAGCTATAAAAACTGGTATCTTATGCAAGGCGCTGCGCTCGATGAGGGCAGTCTTGTGTATTCCGAAGACGAGGCGGTATACCAGGAGCTCTTCAAGCGCTTCTGCGACAGCATAGCAATCGAATCGCGCATCAATCCCAAATTGCAGATGAATATGCTGCCGTTGCGCTTTCGGGCAAATATGACAGAATTTCAATAGAAATTTAGGAATAGTTCATCAATCAATTCGATTATATATTCTCCAAAATTCGAATATCCACCGCAGTATAGTTGTATTCCTTATCGGGGAGTTCCCCAGAGGTGAGATAGTTAAAGAGCAGGTCGAGCGGTTTTCTGCCCTGGATACGCGGCTGCTGGCAGATGACGGCGGACAGTACGCCTTCGCGCAGGAATTGCTCTGTTGTCTCCGCCTTGTCGAAGGCAATCACGCACAGTTTGCCAGCAAGTCCCAGCGCTGTTATGGCACGGCAGCCGCCGTAGACGCCGCCGGCAGCAAAAAACAGTGCATTGATCTCAGGATGTTCTTTCAGCAGGCGGGAGGTCTGCTCATAACTTTCAATCTCGTCGTCCTGCGTCTCTGCAATGGACACGACATGTATGTGTTCCTGATAGGGCGTCAGGGCATCCACGAATCCGGCGATCCGTTCTGTGTGGCATAGGATGTCCGATGAGCCGGTAATAATGCCGATGTAGGTCTCATGGTGCGTCATCAGCCGCAACAGACCAGCGGCAGTCTTACCGCTTTTGGCATAATTGCTGCCGACATAGGCGATGCGGGTGGAATTTTCAATATCTGTATTTAAGGTAACGACGGGGATTTCCTGTTCATATAGTTCATTGATGCGTGCACGGATGCGTTCGTCATTCTGCGGCGCGAGAGCAATGCCGTTTACTTCTTCGAGAAGCAGTTCATTGATGGCGTTTAGCTGTGCGTCCACATTGATGGGAATCTGTTTTACGAGAACACAACAGTTATAACCAGCCAAGTCCTCCGCCTTTTCATGGACGCCCTTAAGCACGTCCGCAAAGAAGGGGTTATCCGTGGAGAACAGGATCACGCCAAGTTTGATCTTCTTTTTTTGGGCTGCAAGTGCCAAGCCGGCTTTGTTTGGCCTATAGTCTAGCGCTTTCGTAATTTCTCTGATTTTTTCAGCAGTGGCGGGGTTGACGGAACCACGATTGTTGAGTACTCTGTCAACCGTTCCGCGGGAAACACCCGCCAGTGCAGCGATATCTTTTATTGTTGCCATTGCGTCCTCCGGTTCAGGTTTGAAAATGTTCTCAGTTTATTGTTCTCAGTATATCGTTTCTTTTTGGAAAAAGCAATAGACAGAAATGGCAGTGAACAGGGAGAAGTATTAAAAGAAATGGAAAGCGCAAGTGAAATGTTGCACGTGCACGTATATTGCGAGTCAAAGCGCAGCTTTTGTATGCGGATCGGGTAGGGAAAATATGGGGGTACTATGCAATTTTGACAGAATTATTGTAGTGTTTTATAGTATTTTGACGAAAATAAAATATTAGAAAAGAATCCCTTGATTTTTACAGTGATACAAATTATGATGAAGTTAGTTGTTAGTGTGCACGAGCACAAATCAACAAAGGACTGGACTGCTTTCATACTAGTGGCAGGCGGAGCCGGTCAGATGTTGGCGTGATATTGAGCAATCATAATGATTGCTGTATTCGATGAAGGAGGATTTCAAAATGAACAATTTACCACAGGTAAAAGTAGGTATTGTAGCGGTGAGCCGTGACTGTTTTCCAGAGAGCTTGTCTGTGAACAGAAGAAAGGCGTTGGTAAAGGCTTATGCGGACAAGTATGGCATGGAGGGCATCTATGAATGCCCTGTCTGCATCGTTGAGAGTGAGAACCATATGGTACAGGCGCTTGAGGATATCAAGAAGGCAGGCTGTAATGCACTTTGTGTATATCTTGGAAATTTTGGACCAGAGATTTCTGAGACACTGCTCGCAAAGCATTTTGATGGTCCTGCCATGTATATCGCAGCAGCGGAGGAGACTCAGAATGATCTTGTCGGCGGACGCGGTGATGCGTACTGCGGTATGCTGAATGCAAGTTATAATCTGAAGCTTCGCAATGTCAAGGCATATATCCCTGAGTATCCAGTAGGGACAGCAGAGGAGTGTGCGGACATGCTGAACGAGTTTATGCCGATTGCAAGAGCCCTTGTTGGACTTTCAGATCTAAAGATTATCTCGTTTGGTCCCAGACCACTCAACTTCCTTGCGTGCAATGCGCCGATCAAGCAGCTTTACAATATCGGCGTTGAGATTGAGGAGAACTCAGAGCTTGACCTTTTTGAAGCATTCAAGAAGCATGAGGGGGATGAGCGGATTCCTGCAAAGGTGAAGGAGATGGAGGCAGAGCTCGGTGAGGGCAATATGAAGCCAGAGGTGCTTCCAAAGCTTGCGCAGTATGAGCTGACACTGCTTGACTGGGTGGAGGCGCACAGAGGCTACCGCAAGTATGTTGCGATTGCCGGAAAGTGCTGGCCAGCATTCCAAACACAGTTTGGCTTTGTTCCCTGCTATGTAAACAGCCGTCTGACAGGTATGGGAATTCCTGTATCATGTGAGGTGGATATCTATGGATGCTTAAGCGAGTTTATCGGTACCTGTGTGAGCCAGGATGCGGTCACGTTGCTTGATATTAACAATACTGTTCCGGCGGATATGTATCAGGACTCCATCAAGGACAAGTTCAACTATACACATAATGATACATTCATGGGATTCCACTGCGGAAATACAAACACCAAGAAACTGAGCTTTTGCAGCATGAAGTATCAGATGATTATGGCAAGGACACTTCCTGAGGAAGTTACACAGGGCACACTCGAGGGCGATATCGTTCCGGGTGATATCACATTCTATCGTTTACAGTCCACAGCGGACTGCAAGCTGCGCGCGTATATTGCACAGGGCGAGGTTCTCCCTGTGGCGACAAAGTCCTTTGGAAGCATCGGCGTGTTTGCAATCCCTGAGATGCAGCGCTTTTACCGCCATGTATTGATCGAGAAGAATTATCCTCATCACGGAGCGGTTGCATTTGGACACTTTGGAAAGGCATTGTTTGAGGTATTCAAGTATATCGGCGTACCAGTTGAGGACTTGAACTACAACCAGCCGAAGTCACTGCCTTATCCGACAGAGAATCCGTTTGCGTAATCTGTAGTATCATATTGAACAACAGACAATAGGAACAAGGGTGGATGATGCATAATGAGTTCACCCTTGTTTTTGTCTGTTCTCTGACAGCTTTCTGCACTTGTTAAATCCTGTGGATTCACATATACTATATGTAGAAAAAAGCGCGGAGGTGTTGTGAGAGATATGACAAGACTGTCTGCGCTGCCGTACAGCAGATCAAGAATCGGCATTATACGCAGGCAGTTGAATACGATGCTGGAGAAATCCTGCTTGTTGGCATAAATTATGACAATAAGAATCGAGACAAGCCGCATAGCAGTGTGATTGAAAAAATAGTGAAACAGGAGATGAAATTTCATTGGCAAAACGAACAGTCAAAGATAAAGTGTACCAATATATGAATCACATGAAGCTCAGCAAAAAACTGACGCTTCTGTATGTGTTCTGTGTGCTGTTGCCGCTGGTGGTCACAGACAGTATATTGTTGTATATTGTGCTGAACAATGAAGATGTAAAGCAGCAGCATGCCATGGAAAATGAGGCGCGTGCGATACAGTACAATTTAACAAATGACATCGACTATGCGGCGGCAGTGGCAAAGCAGATTTATATGAATGAGTATATTGAAAAATATCTGAATCATACGTATGCGGATGCGCTTTCGTATGTTGTGTCTTATCAGGAGTTTGTCAAGACGACACTTTTCAAGGGTGGTGCTGGGATGGATAACACGATTATCACAATGTACGCAGACAATCCTACCATCGTGAACGGAGGAGAGTTTTCCCAGTTGTCCGCGATAACGGACACAGGCTGGTACCGCCGATTTGAGGCGTCTGGTCAGGATACCATGCTGACTTTCTATTACGACAGTGATAAGCTTCCCGCAGTCGGTGCGAAACGCAAAATTTTATTTTTGAAAAAGCTGGATTTTTTTGTGGGAAACAGATATGAGAAGTTTTTGAAAATAGAGCTGGATTACAGCAATATGGTGCGGGGGCTGGTCAAGCTGGGCTATGAGTTTCCAGTTTATATCTGTCAGGGGGACACGGTGCTGTTGTCAAACGATGGGCACAGCAGTATCAACCAGCAGTTTGAACTATTTACATTAAAGCATAAGACCGGCGTGTGCAAGGAGATGAGTCTGTATGGCTGTGATATGCAGATTTATATTTTGGAGCCGGAGACGAATGTCCTGAAAACGATATGGGAGAATCTGCCGCTGATCGTGCTGTTGATCTTGTCCAATGCGATTCTTCCGTTGCTGCTGATGAAGGTTCTGAATCGCTCTCTCACCATGAGAATCGAACAGTTGAGCCAGGTGTTTGACAAGGTGGAGGATGAGGAGCTCAGCCTGATTGATACGGTCAGCGGCAGTGATGAGATTGGCAGGCTGATGGAAAATTATAACAGGATGGCGGAGCGGACAAACGAGTTGATACAGACAGTCTACAAGGACCGCATCCGGGAGCAGGAGATGGATATCGCAAGGCAGAATGCAGAGCTTTTGGCACTTCATAGCCAGATTAATCCCCATTTTCTGTTTAATGCACTGGAAAGTATAAGAATGCACTGTATTCTTAGGAATGAGCATGAGATTGCAGAGATGGTGGAACGGCTTGCCATCATGGAGCGCCAGAATGTGGACTGGGCGACTGACACCGTGGAAATTCGCAAGGAGATGGAGTTTGTCGAGGCGTATTTGGGGCTGCAAAAATACCGCTTTGGGGACAGGCTGTCTTATGAACTTGAGGTGGAGGAATCCTGTGCAGGCATCACCATTCCCAAACTCACAGTGGTCACGTTTGTGGAGAACGCCTGTATCCACGGCATAGAAAGCAAGACGACACAAGGTTGGATTTTTGTGCGGATCTATAAAGAAAAAAAAGTCGCCGGGGGCAAAGAAGCCTGTGAGGAGCTGTGTATAGAGGTGGAGGATACTGGCAGCGGCATGGAGGAGGAAGAGCAGCAGCGGCTTTTGGAGACAATGCAGAATGCAAAGATAGAACGACTCAGGGAAAAAGGCAGAGTGGGGATAGTAAATGCCTGTCTGCGCCTGAAAATGGTCACAGAGAATCAAGTAAAGTTTGCGCTGGACAGTGAGAAAGGAATTGGTACGATGGTACACATACGAATGCCAGTGAAAAAGGAAATTGTGTTAGAGGGATGTGATAAAATATGTTGAAAGTGTTACTTGTGGATGATGAACCGTTGATCGTGCAGGGGTTGTCCCTGCTGCTAGACTGGGAGAAGGAGGGGTATGAGATTGCCGCGACGGCGCAGAATGGCAAAGAGGCGCTGTCTTATCTGCGGGAGAATAAAGTAGATTTGATCATTGCGGATATCAAGATGCCGGAGATGACCGGGTTGGAGCTTCTTGAAACCATACGCAGGGAGCAGGTTTCTGACGCGTACTTTGTCATACTCAGCGGCTACAGCGATTTTTCGTATGCACAGCAGGCGATACATTATGCCTGCATGGACTATGTGTTAAAGCCTGTGGAGAAGGAGGTGCTGACAGAGATTATCCGCAAGGCAGCAAATATGTCCGCGACGGAGATCCAGCGGCAGGAGGACAAGAATCAAATGGAGCAGGCATATATGGCAAGAAATGTTATTGCATTATTATTGGGGAAATACGATGCCATTAATCTAAAGTATGTCATGGACCATATGCATCTTTCTGACGGTGTTCGGTATATTGACATACAACTCATGAATGCCGCAGATCCCGAGGACTTGGAGGACTTGGAGATGCGCTCGTGGCAAAGGAAGCTCTACCAGAATTGCAGCGAGTATCTCAAGGAGGACGAGGCACACTGCATACTCGATGTGTCCTCGGAGGAAAATATATATGATGTCGGGTTCATCTACTGTGACTATATGGCGGCAAAAAATGACTGTTCTGAGAAGGAGTATCTGGAAAAGCTGCTGAGTTATCTCAATGTGGCATTAAAGCAAAAGCTGGTGATGATGGTGGGGAAGAAGGTTGCGGATATTGCTTCGATATCGAAGTCTTATGGTACGGCGTGTATGTTAAACTCCCTACAGGCATTTCATGACAGGAAGGAAATCTATTTCTATGAGGAGGAAATACAGGTAAATCATGATGGAATCCTGCTGTGCAAGACAGAACTTGACAATCTGATTTCTGTAATCGAACAGAATGACAAGCTGCGCATCCATGAGGCTGTGGATAAGCTCTATGAGGAGCTGCGCCGGATGGGGGCGATGGGAGAGATGATCAATCTGAATATCAACTATCTGCTGTTCCAGTTGATTCATGTCGCCACCAAACAGGATGACTGCGTAAATCAGGAGGAAATTCTTCATCTGATCAGTGAGAGTGCCTTCGAGGACGGCGCGATGCGCGGGAGCAAGATTCATCTGGCAAGATTTGCATGTGAGTATGCGGAGTATCTGGCGCAGCTTCGTAAAAATGTGTCGCGCGGCGTGCTGGCAATGATTGAGCAGGAGGTGAAAGCGCGTTTTGCGGAGAATCTCACGCTGCGGGATTTAGGGCAGAAGTACTTTATCAACAATGCCTATCTCGGTCAGGTATTTCGGAAAAAATACAATCAGTCGTTTAAGGATTATCTGAACAATTACCGCATCGAGCAGGCGGCGCAGATGCTTCTTCGGACGGACGACAAGATCTATAAGATTGCGGAGGACGTAGGCTACAAGAATACCGACTATTTTATAAACAAATTTATCGCTGCAAAAGGGTGCACGCCTTCCAAATTTAGGAAACAGTCTCTGAGCATTGCAAAAAGTATAGATTAAATTCTATACTTTTTTATGTTATTAACTATTCTTTATCGGGTTTTTTTAGTCGCAAAATAAAGTAGAATTGACTTATCCAATAACGAAAGGGAGGCATTCATATGAGAAAGAAAAAAATACTATCCGTTTTACTGGCGACAGCGATGATGTCAGCAATGTTTACCGGCTGCGGCGGCGGTGGGGACGATGCGGCGTCAACGAACACAAATTCAGGAGACAACACAAGCGCAGACGTTTCATCTTCAAATTCAGGAGACAGCGCAAACAGCGGGTCATCTGACTCAGGTGAGATCAAGGAGTTTACAGCATTCTTTGCAGTACCCGGCTCAGAGATTAACGACGACAATGAGATCCAGCAGCTCATTGCGGAAAAGACCGGCGTGAAGGTAAAGGAGACATGGCTCACAGGGCAGACCGCACAGGAGGCAGTCGGCACACTGATTGCAGGAGGCGAGTATCCTGATTTTATTGATGGCGGTGACGGATGTGCACAGCTCTATGATGCAGGCGCGCTGGTACCGCTGGACGACTATATTGACAAATATCCCAATATTAAGGAATTTTTGACAGAACAGGAATGGGACAAACTCCGTCAGGAGGATGGACATATCTACTGGATTAACCAGTTCGGCAATATCTATGGTGAGGAGAAAGCGACGACACACAACGATGAGGCATTCTGGATTCAGACAAGAGTGCTTGAGTGGGCAGGATATCCAGAGGTTCACACCATGGACCAGTACTTTGATCTGATTGAGCGCTACAATGAAGCCAATCCGACGATGGAGGACGGAACAGCAAATATCCCGTACACGATCCTGTGTGATGACTGGCGGTACTTCTGTCTTGAGAACGCACCAGAGTTCCTTGATGGATATCCGAATGACGGAAGCTGTATCGTAGACCCTGAGACACTCACCATCATTGACTACAACACGACACCAACGGCAAAGAGATATTTCCAGAAGCTGAACGAAGAGTTCAAGAAAGGCATTGTGGACCCTGAGTCTTTCACACAGACTTATGATGAATACATTGCGAAACTTTCTACAGGACGTGTGCTTGGCATGATTGATCAGTGGTGGGATTTTGCATACACTGTAAGAGATTCGCTCAAACAGCAGGGACTTGATCTCAAGGGCTGTGATTATGTACCGCTTCCAATCACGATTGAGGAAGGTATCAAGAACCAGTGGCACAATTCAGGCGGCGTATTAAATGTTGCAAGCGGAATTGCCATCACAACAAGCTGTAAAGATGTTGAGGGTGCAATGCAGTTTATCAATGACCTGTTAGATCAGGATGTACATGACCTTCGGTTCTGGGGTGTCAAAGATGTAGATTACAACGTGGATGAAAGCGGTGAATTCTCACGTACAGAGGAGATGAGAATGCAGTCCTCTGATACGGCGTACAAGGCTTCACACAGTTGTACATATTCTTATTTCCCACAGTATGCAGGCACAAGCAGAGACGGCATCAATGCTATGAAACCAGAGAATCAGCCCAAAGAGTTCTATGATGCTTTGAGCAAGAATGTACAGGAATGCTTTGATGCATACGGCGCACAGACTTATGTAGATATGCTGGGCACCAGCGAAGCACCAGGTCCTTGGTATCCGATGTACTCCTACTCGAACAACATGACGACAGCCACAGAGGGTGGTACAGCATGGGCAAAGATGGGCGAGATCAAGCATGAGTATCTGCCAAAGGTTGTTATGGCGGACGACTTTGAGGGTGCTTGGGAAGAGTACATGGAAGTGTACGACGGCTGCAATCCGCAGGCATTTATTGATGAAATGCAGGCAGAGCTCGACCGCAGAATGGAAGAAGCTGCAAAGTACAATTAATCAGACAGGGCGGACTGATCGAAACGGTCCGCCCTTTGTATAAGGAGGGAGATTATGGCTTCACAGGATAAAAAGAGAACAATAACGTGGAAAGAAGTTAAAAAGCAAAAAGTATTGATCATATGGTCTTTGATCATTGTTGTTTACGGTGTCATCTTTTGCTACCTTCCACTGGCAGGCTGGATGATGGCATTTCAGGATTATAAGCCCAAGAACGGGCTGTTTCACTCTGCATTTATTGGATTGGCAAAATTCGAGCAGTTGTTCTCGGATTCCACTTTTATCCGCGTAATCCGAAATACGCTCGGCATGGGTGTGATCAATCTGGTTGTCACCTTTGTGGCGGCGATTGTGTTTGCGATTTTATTAAATGAGGTGAAATCAAATGGCGGCAAAAAGACAGTACAGACGATTTCGTATCTTCCCCATTTCCTTTCATGGATTATCGTTACAGGTATTCTTCACGATGCGCTGTCCAGCACAGGAATTATCAATGAGCTGCTGCTGAAATTCCATATTTTAGACCAGCCTTTGAATTTCTTTGCACATCCGAAGTATTTCTGGCCAATTGTCGCGTTTGCAAATGTGTGGAAGGAGACAGGCTGGAATGCAATCATCTATCTGTCCGCCATCACGGCGATTGACCCATCGCTCTATGAGGCGGCAAACATGGACGGCGCCGGGCGCTGGGCGCGCATCCGCTATGTGACGCTCCCCGGCATCAAGCCGACGATCATGATTCTTCTGCTCATGAATGTTGGTAATGTATTGAACGCAGGCTTTGAAATCCAGTATCTGCTTGGAAACGGTCTGGTAAAGAGTGTGTCCGAGACAATTGATATCTATGTGTTGAAGTGGGGTATCAGCCAGAACGATTTCTCCATCGGTACAGCGGCAGGTATCTTTAAGAGCTTTGTAAGTATCGTGCTGATTGTGATTGCAAATCAGATTGCAAAGAAAAATGGTGAAGAACGGCTGTTCTAGGAAGGAGATGCAGAAATGAATAAGATGAAAGGTACGAAGATAAAAACCTCTGCGTGGGACAAAGTGTTTGTTGTGTGCAACACGCTGTTTATGGTTGCGTTTGTAGTCGTTACGCTGTACCCGGTATTAAATACGCTTGCCATCTCATTTAACGACGGTACAGATGCGCTGAGAGGCGGCATTTATCTGTGGCCGCGTAAATGGACACTCAAGAATTATATCACAGTGCTTCAGAAGCAGAACTTAATTACAGGTGCGTACATCACTGTGGCAAGAACCGTTTCAGGCACACTGCTTGCGCTGGCTGCAAATGCGATTCTTGCGTTTATTGTGAGCAGGAAGAACTTTTTGTTCAAGCGTGAGCTCTCCCTGTTCTGGGTTATTACCATGTATGTAAACGGCGGTATGATTCCGACTTTCCTGTTGTACAGAGGTCTGCATCTGACAAACAGCTTTTGGGTTTATATTATCCCGGGAATGTTCAGCGCATTTAACATGCTGGTCATTCGTACATACATGGCTGGAATACCAGACAGCCTTGAGGAGTCTGCACAGCTTGACGGCGCAGGCTACACCACAATTTTTTTGAAAATTATATCACCGCTCTGCAAACCAGTGTATGCAACCGTCGCGCTCTTTGTGGCAGTGGGACAGTGGAACTCATGGTTTGATGCCATGCTGTACAACAGAATGAGCTCTCATCTGACCACCTTGCAGTACGAGCTGATGAAGCTGTTATCCTCCGTCACCAATCAGGGAACTTCTGCGGAGGCGATGAAGAATGCGGCTGGAACGGTCACGCCGACTTCCGTCCGCGCAGCAGCGACAATTCTCACCATGCTTCCGATTATCTGTCTGTATCCGTTTTTGCAGCGGTATTTCGTGACAGGTCTTACGATTGGCGGTGTGAAGGAGTAAATCAGAATAGTGATCGTGCATATTGCTGGCTTATGACATAAAGGTTATAATAATTAGCATCAACAGATGAAAGGGAGTCAGCAGATGAAGAAAAAGAACGTGACCGTGATTGTTTTAACCGTGGCTGTTTTATTCATCATGGGTATGACAGCAGGTCTTATAAGGGGCAGCAGCAATAAACCAATCAAAGAATTTACAGCGTTCTTTGATGTTCAGGGCGAAGAGATCAACGAGGATAATGAGATTCGGGAGCTGATCGCGCAGAAAATCGGGGCGCGCTGTATAGAGCAGTGGCTTTCAGGGAAATCCGCGGAGGATGCGATTGCATCCTTTATCGCAAGCGGGGAATACACGGATTTGATCTCGGGAAGTACAATGCTCTATGAGGCGGGCGCACTGATTCCGATTGATGCGTACTGGGACAATTATCCTAATATCAAGGCTTTTCTGCCTGCTGAGGTGTGGGACAGGTTTCGTCAGCCAGATGGTCATATCTATTGGATACCACAGTTTGGCATCGTGCATGGCAAGTCAGCGGAGGTGCTGCATGAGGGTGAGGCTTTCTGGATACAGACGCGGGTGCTCAAGTGGGCAGGGTATCCAGAAATACGCACCCTGGATGCGTACTTTGATCTGCTCGAAGCCTATGTGGCGGCAAATCCTATGTTGGAGGATCAGGCGAATATACCGTTTACCATTCTCTGTGATGACTGGCGGGATTTCTGTCTGGAAAATCCGCCCCAGTTTCTCGACGGGTATCCCAATGACGGCAGTTGTATGGTGGATGTAGAGACGCAGACGGTGCTGGACTATAACACGACCGAGACTGCTAGAAGGTATTTTCAAAAGTTAAATGAGGAGTACAACAAGGGCATTGTCGATCAGGAGTTTTACACACAGAGCTATCAGGAGTATCTTGAGAAGCTTGCCAGCGGCAGGGTACTTGGCATGGTGGATCAGTGGTGGCAGTTTTCGTATGCGATCAACAATTCGCTGGAAAGACTGTCTGATCAGGGATGCGGATATGTGCCGCTTCCGATAACCATTGACAGCAGTATCACAAATCAGTGGCATGTAAAGCGGGGAACAGAGCTGAGTGTTGCAGACGGCATTGCGATCACGGTAAGCTGCGAGGACATAGCTGGGGCGATGCAGTTTCTTAATGATATTCTGGACGAGGAGATTATAAAGCTCAGATATTGGGGCATCGAGGGAGTGGATTACGAAGTCAGTGAAAATGGTATGTATTTCAGAACGCCTGAGCAGAGAGGGAAGTCGAGAGACATGGAATACAAAAACGCGCATTTTTGTATATATTCTCATTTGCCGCGGATAGAGGGAATGCTCAGTGACGGGATGAATGCTTTTTCGCCGGAATATCAGGAGGAGGAATTTCTCAATGGATTGGTTCCTGATGTGCGTGAGTGCCTGGCTGCCTATGGCTGTAGGACTTATGTGGAGATGCTTGGGACCAATGACGCGCCGGGAGCGTGGTTTCCGATGTATTCATTTTCTGAGATGCTCACGCAGGAATCGATGGCAGGCAGAGTGTGGGATCGGATGAAAAGTATAAAAAGTGAGTATCTGCCGCGGGTTGTCATGACAGAAGATTTTGATGCGATGTGGCAGCAGTATATGGAAAACTATGAGGCGTGTCAGCCCGAAATATTTTTCGATGCGATGCAGCAGGAATTGGAACGCAGAATAAAAATTTCCGAATGAGGCTATTGCGTATGCGATAGTCTTTTTTGGAGACAGTTTTACAGAGGAGGGAGTCAGCAGGAATGACATTAAAGCAAGGATATAAAAATCAGGGAGAACACAATCCGGTCATGACACAGCGTTTTGGTGCAGATCCGTATGCAATGGTATATGATGGCAGGGTTTATCTGTATATGACAGGAGATACTTTTGTCCGTGATGAACAGGGGACAGTAATGGAGAATGTATATTCTCAGATCGATACCATCAGCGTGATCTCGTCGGAGGATTTAGTGAACTGGACAGATCATGGGACCGTGTATGCGGCGGGCAGCAGCGGAGCGGCGAAGTGGGGCAGAAATTCGTGGGCGCCGGCCGCAGTCTGTAAGGAGATTGACGGTGCGATGAAGTTTTTTCTGTATTTTGCAAACGGTGGCAATGGCATTGCGGTGCTAGAGGCGGACAGTCCAGTCGGACCGTTTATAGACAGACTGGGAAAACCTTTGATTTCAAGGCAGACGCCGACATGCAGTGAGGTGACATGGCTGTTTGACCCGGCGGTGCTGGTGGATGATGACGGTGAGGCGTACATTTATTTTGGCGGCGGGATTCCTGATGCGGATAAGGCGGCGAATCCGGGGACGGCGAGAGTGGCACGGCTTGGCAGGGACATGCAGAGTTTGATGGGAGACCCGGTTGTGATTGCGGATGTACCCTATCTCTTTGAGGATTCCGGCATCAATAAGATAGGCGGAAAGTACTATTACACATACTGCTCTAATTTTTCGATACCCGACGATCAAGTGCAGTCTCTTGGATTTGACAAGGGTGAGATTATGGTGATGACAGGGGAGCATCCGATGGGGCCGTTTGAGCTTGTGGGGCCGATCTTGAAAAATCCTGGTTGGTTTTTTGGCTTGGAGGGAAATAATCATCATTGCATGTTCTGTTTTATGGGGCAGTGGTATATGGCGTACCACACGAGGATTCTCGAGGAGCGAATGGGCATCCTGCAAAATTACAGGAGCACGAGCATCGATGCAGTACAGGTGGACACGCATGGACAGATCAATATGATCCAGGCGACAAGAGCAGGTGTGGCGCAGACAAAACCCTTTGACCCCTATCGCACGAACAAGGCGGTCACGATGGCGTCGATGGGCGGAGTCGCCACAACGCAGTACAGTGAGCGTGCTGTGTGCTGCGGCTCCGGGGAGATGATTCTCACAGGGATATCAGACGGGAGCTGGATACACTTGAGCAATGTTGATTTTGGTGAAAAGACAGCACAACGTCTGGAGATGACTGTGCGCGGTACAGCAGGCGGTTATGCAAAAGTGTATCTGGACAGCCCGCAGGGGGAGGAAGTGTGCAGCGTGGAGCTTGTGCCGAAGGACGCGCAGCGCCTTACAACCTGTGCGGTGTCTATAAATAGGCAGATACAAGGGATTCATGACCTCTGGTTTGTATTTGTGGGAGAGGGCTATGAGGTGTACGATTGGAGGTTTGTATGAAGAGACAGTACCGCAATGTATTTGTGGAAATGGGAATAGACGCTGCGCAGGTAGAAAAGCGCCTAGAGGAAATCTGTAATTTTTATTTTTATGGCGGAGAGGATGAGCGTGTCTACTATCCTGCAGGAGATGATATGGCATATATCATGGATACGGGAAATAATGATGCCCGCACGGAGGGAATGTCATATGGAATGATGCTCTGCGTACAGATGGATATGCATGAGGAATTTGATAAGATCTGGAAGTGGGCAAAGACATATATGTGGATGCCGGACGGGGAGAATGAAGGATATTTCGCATGGTCCTGCGCCACAGACGGGACAAAAAATGCGGAGAGTCCCGCGCCGGACGGAGAAGAATTTTTTGCGATGGCGCTGTTCTTTGCGTCGCACCGATGGGGAGACGGCGAAGGGATATTTGAGTATTCCCATGAGGCGAAGGAGATTCTGCGCGCATGTCTCCACAAAGGAGAGAACGGCAGAGCCGGCGTGCCGATGTGGAACCGGGAAAATTATCAAATCTTATTTGTGCCGGGGTGCGATTTCACAGATCCATCGTATCATCTGCCACATTTTTATGATTTGTTTGCGCTGTGGGCATATGAGGAGGACAGACCATTTTGGAAACGGGCAGCGCTTGAGAGCCGCAGGTATCTTGTGGCTGCCTGTCATCCGGAGACAGGATTTTCGGCAGAGTACGCAGAATTTGACGGAAGTCCGATGCGCAGGAGGCTGCTGTGGACGAATGACAGGCACGACTGGTTTTACAGTGATTCCTACCGCACGGTGGCAAACATCGGACTGGATTATGAGTGGTTTGGAATAGATGAGGGGCAGTGCCAGGCAGCACAGGCGATACAGAAGTTTTTGCTGACGGACAGTAGACAGCACACATACCATATCTATGAGACCGATGGAAACATTGCGGGAGAGCAGGCGCTTCATCCAGTGGCAGTCACCGCGACGGTGGCAATGTCTGTGCTTGCGGCGGATACACCCTACAGCAAAGAGTGGGTAGAGCGGTTCTGGCTGTTGCCGATGCGCACAGGCGACAGGAGGTATTATGACAATTGTCTGTATTTCTTTGCATTTTTAGCGCTCAGTGGAAATTATAGAATCTGGTAGGAATGTGTTCATAAAAAACAGGGATAAGATGTTTAGTTTGACGGGGAACATCGTCCCTGTTTTTCATACAATAAGGATAGCAGAATGGCGGCTGAAGATAAAATGAAAAAATAAAGGAGGTACAAAGAGGATGGGAATCAAGGCTAAGCTTTTGTTGATGGGGATATTTTCTATTGTTGTGGCAGTCTGCATCGGTGTTCTTGGCATTAACTCGATCAACAGGAATGGAAGAAACAGTGAGATTGAAGCGATCGTCAACGAGATGGACGTGCTACAGGCCAAAAATCTCGCACTGGAGGCGCAGTATCAATACTATATTGACCAGAGCTATCTTGCGCAAATCCGCAGCAATTTAGAGCAGATGACGGCAAATGCTGAGCTGCTGCAGCGTCAGGCGGGAGGAAAGTACAAAGAGGACGTTGACATGATGCTGGACAGACTGACGAGAAGCAGGGAAAATTACAGCAATATCAGTGAGTACAGCAGCACACGGGGATTTGACGGCGAGAGTGGCTTATACCAGCAGTATCTTGAAGCAGGCAGTGCGCTGACTGAAAGCTTTAAGGGGCTGGTGGACAAGCAGGAATGGCTTGAAATCAAGTGGATTGATGCCCAGATGTGGTCGAGCGGCGAGCGTGTGGTGATAGATGACAAGGACTATGTAAAACTGGTTTACACAGGCCCTGTGCCGGAGAAGGTGAAGCGCAACTCGATGGCGTTTCGTATCGGAGGAACACTGACGTATCATAATAACAGCTACATAACAGACATTAAACTGACCAATGGCACCGACGAGATGAACATTGATCTGGGTACGGTTGAGAGCGTCAGCGGTTCCGGACTTGCCTATGTGGACAGTGAACTTACCACTTTTGACGGCCAGCCTGCGATTCGTGTGGGCTGTAATTTCAATGCGGCAAATGAGGGCTGGGAGGAGTTTGCGGTGCAGATTTCTGTCAAAGAGTATCCAGTACAGGATTATCATACGATTGTATACACGCTTTATCTGGAACCCACCGATCTGTCCTTTGACTATAAATACGGCGGGTCTTACTCTGGCGTCTACAGTTTTGAAACCAGCCATGAACAGCTTGACAGCATGGTAAATGCCTACAGCAAACTCGTGGTGGAAGGAAAAGCTGTGCCGGAGGATTATGCAAAGATAGAGGCGCTTGCGGCGGAGCTGGCGGAGAATATTCCGCTGTACACATCAAGCGGAGATCTTGCACAGGACTCTATTGCCAAGCTGAACGCAAAGAAGGAATTTCTCCAGCAGATGAAGGCGCTCGACGACAAGATTCTTGCCTTGAAGGCAGAGAATGTAGTATTAAACAATGAGCTGAGCGCATTGTGCACCACGGTCAAGGACAAGACTTCTGCGGATATGGTGCAGGTAAAAGCTACTGTACAGCGCGTAAGTATTATAGTGATTGTATTGGCGTCAATGATACTGGTGGGCATGACGGTGCTGATCGGTACCGGCATTGACCGGACAGTCATGCTGTTCCGGCAGGCATTGGACAAGATTACACAGGGGCAAATATCTGTTCGAATCAAAGCGGACGGACGCGATGAATTTTCGCAGTTTGGCAGGAGTCTGAATGTGTTCTTAGACAAACTCGAGGGCAGCATCACCCATTTGCAGGGAATCTCAACAAATCTTGCGGAGGCAGGCGGCAAACTTGAACAGAAGGCAAACCGGACGAAAGGGGCGGCGTCGGTGGTGAGCACTGCGCTCGATGAGATTGCGAGAGGCGCGGCGACGCAGGCAAGTGACCTTGCGGCTTCCTCACAGCAGGTATCGGGTATGCAGGAAAATATGGTTCACATCAGTCAGAGTGTGGATGTCTTGTCAGAGACTGCCAAGGGAATGAACGAAAAAGGGACACAGGCGACTAGAATCGTCCAAGAGCTGAGCAGTACGAGCGACAAGACAACAGATGCCTTCCTGAGAATTTCAGAACAGATTCATAAGACCAATGCGTCTGTTGTAAAGATTCAGGAGGTGGTGAATCTCATCGCCCAGATCGCGACCCAGACCAACCTGCTGTCACTCAATGCCAGCATAGAAGCAGCGCGGGCAGGAGAGGCAGGAAAAGGTTTTGCTGTCGTGGCGAGTGAGATTCAGAAGCTGGCAGAGCAGACCAATTCCTCCGCAAAGGTAATTGATGAGATTATTCTGTCCTTGTCGAACGAGTCCCAGCAGACAGTACAGTCGATCAATGAGGTCACAGATATGATCGTGAACCAGAAAGCAAAACTCGACGAGACCAAAGCGAAATTCGAGGTTGTGGAGGAGGGAATCCTGTCCACTGGCAAAGGGATGAAAACAGTGCTGGAGCAGGCAGATGTGTGCGGCAGGGCAGGCGAGCATGTCGTCAGCCTGATGACAAATCTCTCTGCCATAGCAGAGGAGAATGCCGCGACGACAGAACAGACAAATACCTCGATGAATGAGCTCAATGATGCCACGGCGTCGCTTGCGCGGACTGCAATGGAGTTAAAGCAGTTATCGGCATCAGTTGAGGAGAGCCTGAACTATTTCCATACCGAAAAATAATATCTATAAATAGTAGTGATAGTTTGTAAACTTTAGTAGGTTTTAAAAAATGCTAAAAAAAGCTAAAATGTACCTACAGATTTACGATGCACGAACATTATTTTTTGAGTATGGAGGAGGGAAAACATGATTCGGTACAAAAGCAAAAAAATTCTGGCATTGATTTTGTCAGGGGTGCTGATTGCGGGAAGTGTTCCGGTCACGTCGAGCGCAGCAGAGATCTCAGATGAAAGGATGGATGAAGTACAAAAAGGTACAATGGAGAGTTCGGAAAACACAGATGAGGATGCAGCGCAGGAGAGCAGTATGACCGATCAGACCGTTCTGGAAAGCAAGCCTCAAGAGCGTGTGGAAGACAGTGGTGTTGAGGACGGCAAGGCGGAAGAAGAGACGGACGCGGGAAGCAAGACAGAGAATGATACCGTGGAGGAGCAGACCTCAGAGGAGCATAAATCAGAGAGTAGTGCCGCAGACAATCAGACGACGGAGGAGAGCAAAACGGAGAACAGTGCCGTGGAAGAGTCTGTTACGGAGGAGAGCAAAACGGAGGGCAGCACTGTCGAAAAGCCCGAAGAAAGCACTGCTGAGGAGAGTACCGCTACGGAAAGCAGCACAGAAGAAAGTTCGTCTTCGGAGGAGACGACAGAGCATATGACGGAGACAGAAACGGAGACAGAGACAGAAACTGAAACAGAGACGGAGACAGAAACTGAGACAGAGACAGAAACTGAAGAAACACAGGAAGAACTGAAGGCGCTGTTGAGTGACAGGCAGATTACTGAGGAGAATAATATTCTTTCAGGTTATAATACAAGCTTTGAAGG
>CAJUII010000025.1 GCA_910586405.1 uncultured Lachnospiraceae bacterium | reverse complement strand
AACGCGCGACCTTGCCAAGGTCGAGACCGCGGGTTCGAGCCCCGTCTATCGCTTTCTTTTTTTGCCTGCAAGTTCTTGGTTTTATTGGGATTGCAGGTTTTTATTATTTTGATCAGTAACTTTTTTTGATTACTTGATGTGTGTAGGATTCAATCCTCCTTGTTCCTCTAAAAGCTCGTTCTCAGGTGTCTATTTATCAACGTGATCAAATTGGAGTTTAGAATGGTCTTTGCAAATATACCATATCCACCAACTGAACACCACACTCATATATTGGGTGGTCATAATGATCCGTAAAGAAATTGGGTATGATATGTGAGCGGACAAAACCACACTTTTCATAAAACGGTATTGTCAGCGGACTATCGCCTGTCCCTACTTGTAAAACAGCATATTGTTCTCTGTATTTCTCAATGATAAAGTGAATCAAGGCTTTTGCATAACCTTTACCTTGATCGTTTGTAACTGTCGCTATATTCTTGATTTCAAGCACACTATTTCCTTCATCGGTTATGACGCATTCGCATTTCACACCATTGTCATCAAGTACATACATCTTACCGTTATCAAGATAACGGTCTATCATATCTTCCTCCTCATCTGCCAATAATAGCAAATCAAGATAATCTTTTTTGTTTTCTTTAATCTCTATAATTTCCATCACATACACCTGCAAAATCTGATTTGTAAATTTGTTCAACGTCATTATTTTTCTGTAAACGCACACACTATTCCAATAAAATTCCCCTCCTTTTTATATTGGAGGGGAACTTCTCTATAAAGTATTCTTATATTTCACGCGGTAGATTCGATACATTGATTCGCGGATACGCTCCTTTGTAATCGTACCATCTGTGACTGCCTGCAGCACACCTTCATACGCCTCCTGATAAACCTCTGGTGACAAAAGAAGATCTGCACCTGCCTGCACTGCCGCCACAGCAGCTTCCGCAGAGCTATAACTGTTTGTTATCGCGCTGTCATCAAGTGCATCTGTCATCACCACCCCACGAAAGTCCAGCGTATCTCTGAGGACATCCTGTATCACTACTGAGGACAATGATGATGGCATATCATCGTCGCCTGTTAACCCACTGGCCTGGACATGTGATACCATGATACAGTCCACACCGCTTTTGATCGCCGCATCATACATGGCAAATTCACCGCCCTGAAGCTCGTCTAAAGTTTTCGATGCCGCAGCGTCACCCGGAAATGACCGAAGAACAGCGCTCACTTTTGCTCCCTGCACCGCCTGCACTGCCGCATTTGTACACGCAGCGTCGCCAAATACTGATGGTGCTATATCCATATCCACACCATAGGAAGCCAGGACGGATGCGATACTTGCATACGCCTGTGTGACACTATCCGCATCTGATAATTCCGACGCCTTCGGTGTAGCGGTCAGCCCATAATCCGTTGTTCCACACTCAGCAATCACTGCCTTGAAAAGAGGATATTTTGAGTAGTTCTTTGTATTTACAAGCATCTCGGTAAACTGCTCCGATGACTTAAAATTCTTTGCCGCATACACAAAACCACCCACAGGATTTGCAGCAAGTGCCGTTTTCGTGCCTTCGCTTGCCTGGACTACTGTCTCAACACCGGTTATGGATTCCGGCGTCACGATGAACATACCAGCAACCATCTCTTCTATGGTCATATCGTTCAGCAGCGATTCAACCAAGTTCTCTAGCGGATCTCCCTCATTGGGAGAAGTATACCCTTCATTGTACTCTATGCTGCTCTGCTCCTCTTGTATGTCAAACGTCTGACTCTCCTGTTCCGTTATAACGCCTGATTCTGCCTCCTCAATCACACGGTTTACCTTATCATTGTAATTATTTACATATCGGATAACAGCTTTTACCCCCAGAGAGCCGGCTGCCAGTATCAGGGCGATGATAACAATCAGGGCTAAATAGGCGAAAAACTGGTTTTTCAGGCGTCTTCGCCTTCTTTTCTCCCTGTTTGATCTATCCTTTTTCATACTCATTCATTCAATGGATACTTATCTGTGAGTGCCTGGACAATTGCCCTTGCACCTGCAATCCCATTCTCCTGCTCCTTGATGACTGTGGCGATCGCCTCCGCAATCTTATCCATATCCGCCTCCTTCATGCCGCGGCTTGTCACTGCGGGCGTTCCAAGACGAATACCACTTGTGACAAACGGTGATTTCGGGTCATTTGGAATCGTATTCTTGTTGCAGGTAATATGCGCCTCATCCATCAGCTTCTCGACAGCCTTGCCTGTGAGGTCATAGGTCGTGAGATCCACCAGCATCAGATGATTGTCTGTTCCGCCGGATACGATCTTGATGTCTCTGGATGTCAGTCCATTGCAGAGCGCCTGTGCGTTTTTCACAATCTGCTGCTGATAAGCCTTGAACGCATCGCCAAGCGCCTCCTGGAAGCAGACTGCTTTCGCCGCAATCACGTGCATGAGTGGACCGCCCTGAATACCAGGGAAAATTGCCTTATTAAAATTATATTTCTCAGCCGCTTCCCGGTTCGCGAGAATGAGTCCGCCGCGCGGTCCCCGCAGTGTCTTGTGTGTCGTTGTCGTCACAACATCCGCATATGGCATTGGACTTGGATGAAGTCCTGCTGCCACCAAACCTGCAATATGTGCCATGTCCACCATGAGAACAGCCCCCACTTCGTCACACACCTCTCTGAAACGCTTGAAGTCTATCGTTCTGGCATAGGCACTTGCACCTGCAATGATCATCTTTGGTCTGCACTCCAATGCAAGCTCCCGCATCCTGTCATAGTCAAGAAAACCATTGTCATCCACGCCATAAGGAACGACTTTGAAATACTTGCCAGACATATTGACAGGTGAACCGTGTGTGAGATGTCCGCCGTGGTCGAGATTCATCCCCATGATTGTGTCTCCCGGCTGCAATATTGCAAACTGTACTGCCATATTTGCCTGCGCGCCTGAGTGTGGCTGTACATTTGCATAATCACATCCAAATAATTCCTTTGCACGCTCAATCGCAAGGTTCTCAACAACATCAACGCACTCGCATCCGCCATAGTATCTCTTGCCTGGATATCCCTCCGCATATTTGTTGGTCAACGGACTGCCCATCGCTGCCATCACTGCTTTGCTGACCCAGTTCTCAGACGCGATCAGCTCTATATGGCTGTTCTGCCTCTCCTGCTCCGCCACAATCGCATCCGCAATCTGGGGATCTGTCTTTCTTACTTCATCAAGTGAATACATGAATCTTTCCTCCGTATTTACAAATTTCATAGCTGTTTTCATACAATACATTAGTATAGCTGTTTTCCCGCAATTTTACAAGAGTTAATTAAAATGGAAAATCCGCTGGCAAATCTTATACCCATCCACTGAGATCTTCCGCCCAAGCTTTCCCGGAAGGTTCATGGCATTGCCAAGAATCCCCATGCGAAGCCGTGCCCACAACACTTTGTCCTTGTTCTTAATATACTGCCACAGCTCTTTTTTCTTTTCCAGGTTCTCCTCCTGCTCAGAACGAATCAGCAGCACAGAAGAGACTGTTGTGATGATATCAAGATAGTTCACCATATACTTTCTTACTTTACCATTTGTCAGAATGTGCTGCTTTTCTGCAATATAATAATCCACCAGCAGCTTGTTCACCTTGAGCTGTTGGTCTATCCTTCCAATCATCACCTGCTCGTTGACAGACTGATCTTCCCTGCCGATAAAATATCGATAAAAATTCACGTTAATATAATACATTGTCTTGACATAAGGAAGCGGATTGAACACAAAGATATTATCGACATAAAAAGTGTGCTCCGGCAGCTTTAGTCCGCAGTCTCGCAGTAAATTCGTCCTGTAGATGACAGAGTGCATCAGGATATACTGCCCTACACGGAAATGTCGCACATCCTTCCATGTAAAGATCTCATCCTCCGGCAGTGTATGTGTGTATTTCATGACCTTCTTGCGTTTCTCTCCCTCCTTCTCATACACATAGTTGCTGATAAACATGTCGATGGACTTTCCAGCATTTAAAAGCTCCTTAATCTTGTCCAGTATGCGAAGATACGCACTCTGGCTCACCCAGTCATCACTGTCTACCACCTTAAAATAAAGTCCTCTTGCATGTTCAATCCCTGCATTGACCGCAGAACCATGTCCTCCGTTTTCCTTGTTGACCACCTTGATAATTCCCGGAAAGCGCTCTCTGTACTCCTCGGCAATCTCCGGCGTACTGTCACTAGAACCGTCATTGACAATGATAATCTCCACATCCTCACCACCCGGAAGCAGTGAATCGATGCACTTTCGCATATATGCTGCTGAATTGTAACATGGTATTGCCACTGATAATAATTTCATAATCCTCTCCAATCATCTATGGTCTGAGTCTATTACACTCAAACCGTTCCATCGTCAGGAGACAGTTTTTGATCTCATTGTAACGAGTCTCTATATCCCCCTCCTTCACCTCCGTATCAAGACTTACCGCCATCGTATCAATCATAGCATCTGTTATCCTTGAATGAAGCATACTGAGTATCTGAAGTTTTTTCTCATAGGTATCTGCATCCAGAAATTCCAAAAGTCCCTCGTCGAGTGCATCGCTATCTTTCGTATCAGAGGTCGGCACACTTGTAGGTGATGCTGCCTGCATTGGTTCTGGCACAGGAATATGCTTTGGATTTGGCTCTGGTTCCTGTACTGCTTCCTGCTCCTTCTTTCCTCTGTTCAAAATCCTGTTGAGTGTCTGCACGGATGTCTCTTTGAGCGGTTCGGCAGCTTCCTCTCCTTTGATATCCAGCCGTTCAAAACGATATACTTGTTTCTCATTGGGATATTTTCTAGCATCAATCTTACTCATAAACATTTCAAGGGGACGCACATACACCTCATACGGCGCATAGAGCTGCTGGTATACCACCATTTTCATGCCATTCTCAGAGTGGCGTGCCAAGGTGATGATCTGGTACATGTTTCCCTTAAAATGTCTGTATATTTCCTGTGGTCTGGGATTTGGTCTCATAACTGCAATCATACCTTCTTTCCATATTTAATAAGCTCTATTGTAAACTATTTTCCCTGATTTGTCATTTATTATCAAAAATAAAATCTCCTGTTCTAAAAATCTGTCACTGTTGACTCCACTCGAGCAACAAGTAAAAATTGCAGATATCATAACAAGAGTTTGTTTCTTATATTATAAAAGTATCAGAATAATTTATTTTTCATCGATTCGGGGTCCTGTGCAAATTGCAATGCCATTTCTTTATCTATTTTGTATTCATTGTAAAGCTGGCAGAGTGCATCGTCCATTGTCATCATGCCCGTTTTTCTATTTGTTTGCATAACGCTCGTTATCTGGTGTGTCTTTCCCTCTCGTATCAAGTTTCTGACCGCCGAGTTTGAGTGGAGTACCTCAAATGCTGCGACACGCCCCTTACCGCCTATCATCGGCACCAACTGCTGTGATATGACTGCCTCTAGTACATTTGCCAGCTGAACGCGAATCTGTTGCTGCTGATGCGGCGGAAATACATCGATCACACGGTCAACAGTGCTGGCTGCTCCAATTGTATGCAGTGTGGACAACACCAAATGTCCCGTCTCCGCCGCTGTGATCGCGACACTGATCGTCTCAAAATCACGCATCTCTCCCACCAAAATCACATCCGGGTCCTCACGCAGCGCAGCGCGCAGCGCGTTGGCATATGACATCGAGTCCAAACCGATTTCCCTCTGGTTTACAATTGCCTGCTTGTGCTGGTGCAGATATTCAATCGGATCTTCCAGCGTGATAACATGTACCTCCCGCATATTGTTGATCTTGTCAATAATGGCGGCAAGCGTCGTGGACTTGCCACTGCCCGTGGGACCTGTCACAAGTATCAAACCTCGCTTTTTCTGATATAAATCTATAACAGATGATGGCACTCCCAGCACTTCAGGCGATGGCACGACAGTATCAACCAGACGAAATGCCATGGCAGCCGACCCGCGCTGCTTATACACATTGACTCGGTAACGCCCCTCGCCCGCGATGGCAAAGGACATATCCACTTCACCTTTTTCCTCAAAACGCTGCCTCTGGCTGTCATTCATCACGGAATTGGCAATCTCTAACGTATCTGGTGGGAGCAGGCGATCCCCCTCCATTGTGATCAGCTTTCCATTGACTCGCATTTTGGGAGGAATACCCACAGTGATGTGTACATCGGACGCTCCCGCCCTTTTTGCCGCTGCCAATATCTCCTCAACCGTGTGTGCCATATTCTATTGCCCTGCCTTTCTTAATTCGTGTGCTCATTGGTACTGTAGTCACATCTTCATTATTATATCATATAATATCACGCTATTTCTCCTTTATCAATTAAATATTTAGAATTTTTTTAGAATTTATCAAATTCATAAGAAAAATAAGATTTTTCCAAAAAATCATACGATTCCGCAAATTCCGTGTTGCTGTTATTTTGTACTAACTTACCCCCTTGTCATCACGCTTTTC
The DNA here is from genome assembly GCA_910586405.1 of uncultured Lachnospiraceae bacterium. Taxonomy (GTDB): domain Bacteria; phylum Bacillota; class Clostridia; order Lachnospirales; family Lachnospiraceae; genus COE1. The sequence goes on along the minus strand of CAJUII010000025.1, from coordinate 29,830 downwards.
ATATACTATGATATAAATATTGATAGGTTGTACTTATTTTTTTCTGCATACTTTCAAGAAAAAAAAGAAGGAGACGCGGGCAATATGAAGGAGCGTTATGATTTTGAGGGCACCTCCACCGGTGAATACCGTGAAGGGCTCTATGTTATGTACTGTGGCAAGGAATATCCCGCTATGTATTTGGGCGTTGGACGTTTCGTACTTTACTCAGATGTTGCAGATGAAAATTTTACGTTTCCAACCCAGGATGGAAGATACCTGCTACAGACTGACCTGCGCGATGAAGATCTCACACGTGCATGTGAAATCCGTATGGTTGGTATTGTGCGCAGATGCTATGAAAGTGTAGCAATACGCAATATTCTTAAAGAGGGGGTTATCATCTCGACGTACAATCCCCGGCTTGGTTTTGAATTGAGACTTAAGCCACTAAAATCTCTTGGTTTTACAGGTCTTGTGGACAGAAAGGTTCTGCTTGGTATCTACGAAGAACGGGATTATCTCTGGAATCCCGCTCTCGGCATTTGTACGACACTTTGTCAGGTTACGGGCACCAAGGACAAGGACTCCTGGTTCGTTGATCATGACCGAATGACACAACTCTATGTAATGGACACTAAAAAATGAATGTATAAAAAATCGAGCGGATAAAACCCGCTCGATTTTTTATGATTTTATCTTGTCAAAAGCATCATGATCTTGTTGCTTCTGTCGATAAACTTTGTCATGGCATCTGGCTGTAATGGTGCCTGCTGAATCAGTGCCAAATCATAGAGCTGTTCACACATGAGCGCTACATTCTCTCCTTCCTTGTTCTCCAGAATATATGAGACAAGTTTATTATTGGCATTCAGAATGAGTGTTTGCCCCTCTTTGCCCATGCCCATTCCTAAATCCATACCTGGCATTGCATACATCTTCATCATATCCTGCATTCTTCGCGACTCTTCGGAAACAGTAATCATAGATGCAATGTCCTCATTTTTGAGTTTCTCCACTTTCACAGTGATAGAATCATTGTTCACAGCTTTCTTGAATACCTCTGCAATCTCCTCACTCTTCTTTGTGAGCGCCTCCTCTTCTTCCTTGGAGTTCTCCGCCTTGAAAGTATCTGTCAGATCTGCATCGATACGCGCGAACTTGATCCCCTCATTCTTCGCTTCAAGCTGGGACACAAAAGGCTGATCAATCTTTTCAGGCAGCACAACAGCGTCCATACCTGCCTTCTTGAACATATTCACATACTGACTCTGCTGTACGAGATCTGTCACATAGTAGATAATCTTCTCCTTTGTCTCTTTGTCTTCTGTTGGAATCTCCACCACATCGTCGTCCCCATCAACGATTTCTGCGTCGATCTTTTCCCCCGTCTCAGCATCTGTTGCAGAAGCTGCATTCTCTTCTTTATTTTCTACTTCATCTGGGTCTGTCTTCTCTACTTCCAGACACTCTGGCAGTGTCAAGTACTTGCCATCAAGGTTCTTAAATAAGATATAGTCTGTCATCTTCTCACAGAACTTGTCATCCTTCAGACAGCCAAATTTGATAAAAGGGCTGATATCATCCCAATATTTCTCATAGTTCTCTTTATCGGTCTTGCACATGCCGGATAGTTTGTCTGCAACCTTCTTCGTAATGTACTCACTGATCTTTGTCACAAATCCATCATTTTGCAGTGCACTTCTCGATACATTCAGCGGCAGATCTGGGCAGTCGATAACGCCCTTTAACAGCAATAAAAATTCTGGTATGACTTCCTTGATATTATCCGCGATAAATACTTGGTTATTATACAGTTTGATCGTTCCCTCAATAGACTCATACTCCATATTAATCTTCGGGAAATAGAGGATACCTTTCATATTAAACGGATAATCCATATTTAAGTGAATCCAGAAGAGAGGCTCCTTGTAATCTGCAAACACCTTGCGATAGAAATCAATATATTCCTCTTTGGTACACTCGTTTGGATGCTTTGCCCACAAAGGATGTATCTCATTTAACGGCACAGGGCGCTTCTTGATCTTGAGCTTTGTCACTTTCTCCTTGGTTGGCTCCGCACCATCCTCGCCGGGAATCTCCTTCTCCTCCTCGACTGTCTCTACGACAACATCATCTTCTCTCTTGTCATCGGGATCGATGGTCTCAAACTCCTCTGGTGCATTTGCCTTCTCGAGATAAATCTCATACGGCATAAAAGAGCAGTATTTTTTGATGACCTCCCTTGCCTTGTACTCATTGCAAAATTCCAGGCAGTCTTCATTGAGAAACAGCGTGATCTCTGTACCAACGCTTGTCCTGTCTCCATCTGTCATCGAAAACTCTGTGCCGCCATCGCACTCCCAATGTACTGGCTGTGCATCCTTCTTATACGAAAGGGTATCAATATGAACCTCGTCTGCCACCATAAACGCAGAATAAAAACCAAGTCCGAAATGACCTATAATCTGATCATCATTTGTCTTGTCCTTATATTTCTCAATAAAGTCTGTCGCGCCTGAAAAAGCAATCTGATTGATATACTCTTCCACTTCATCCGCTGTCATGCCAAGTCCAGTATCAATAAACTTGAGTGTCTTCTGCTCTGGATTGACAATGATGTGAATATCTTTCTTGACATCCGCTGGAAATTCATACTCCCCCATCATCTCAAGTTTCTTTAACTTGGTGATGGCGTCACAACCATTGGAGATTAACTCCCTATAAAAGATATCATGGTCCGAATACAACCACTTTTTAATAATTGGAAAAATATTTTCACTGTTGATGGACAAGCTTCCACGCTTCTCTGCCATAAAAATCACGTTCCTTTCTCATTTCTATTAACATCATTTATATCAGGTAAATGCCCTGTCTGTTAGATAGTTTAATACCCTAAAATGCAAAAGTCAAGCAAAAATTAGCACTCAATCTATCTGAGTGCTAATAATTTAGACTTTGTTTATATTTCCTTTAGAATATGTTCTTGATTTACGAGAATACTTCGTGATACACATCAAAAAAACTGCTTGTTGTCACCTGTTCATCCTCTATAAACCCCACAGATGCCCAAAGCTTTTCATTCAGGCTTCTGGTAAGCCCCTCCACAAATCCCGAATACTCCTCGTTGAATACCTCTTTCCGGCGCTGCTCCACAATTTTTACTTTATTTCTGTCTGTCTCATCTCTGTCAAACGTACTGATGCATTTGATGATATGATAGCCGTGCTCCGACTCTACAATACCGCTGATCTCGTCTGTTCCGAGGTTAAAAGCCGCCTCCTCAAACGCAGCATCCATTGTCCCCTTTCCAAATGAATAGGTGGAATTGCTGTCCTCGCTGTACACGGCGACCAGCCCGGCAAACTCCTCTCCATCTTTCGCCTTCACGAGTACTTCGCGCGCCTTCTGATAAGCCGCTCTCTTTGCCTCCTCGGAGTACGGCACATACTCCCCCGCCTCATTCTGCGTATACGTCTTGATCAGCACATGCTGAACCGTAATGGTTCTCGCCTCATCATCACTGATCTCAGGATTGATGTCCGCGATGAGGTATTCATACACTTTCCCCGACAGAGCATACTCTTCGTACATAGTGCACAATAATTTCTCATCCACATCCAGAAGTTCCCGCTCCCTCTCATTCAGGGATTCATAATACTGCTTCGCCGCCTTTTTGGCAGCACTGGCTTCCTCTTCTGAGAGCGCCATCTCATATTTTGCAGCCAGAAGGTTCATCGCCTTGATGCGCGCGATTCGGGCAAGCACAGTCTCCTTGACATTTTCTTCCAGCGTCTCCCCCTTGTAGGATGTCTCCCAGATCTGGCTGCCGAGTGCCTGCTCATACTGATTTTGGGTATTGGTCAGATAAACCATGATTTCCGGCAGCCGGCAGGAGGTCTTATCTATTCGAAATACCTCGTCCTTATCAAATCCCGTTGTCAGTACAATCTTTGTGTTTGCGTGCTCATTTAATTTTATTTTACATCCTGTCAGCGCAAGGACAGCTGCCATCATGACAGCCGAGAACCTTATAATATATTTATTGCGAGATAAATTCATGCCTCATTGCCTCTTTATCAAAAATTTTAAGCCTCAAGAGCCTTTTCTATCCATTACACTGTAACAAATTTTTATAATTCCTGCAAGAGCATATTTCTTTCCCCAATGCATATACATGAGTATGACAATCCGCTTCGAATGTTTAATCTGCTATAATTTATTCATAGATTCATGGTATTGTTTGTATAATAAAATTAAATAATTCTATGGAATTATACTTTTATTTTTGCTATAATAATTATTGATTCAGCAAAAGATACCTGTGAACCAACAGGTATTTCATGCTTTTTATATATATTTTTGTTTGCATCATGATTTATGGGGGAGCATCATGGTTTTTAGCAGCCTTTCATTTATTTTTGTATTTTTACCAATTTTTTTGGTTTTATATTATATTTTTCCCACCAAAAGCCGAAATCTTCTTCTCTTTTTGGGAAGTCTGGTCTTCTACAGCTTTGGGGAGCCTTACTATCTGTTCCTGATTCTCTGTTCCATCACTGTAAACTTTTTGCTGGGCAGAGGCATAGAACGTTTTCACGGCAGAAAACTTGAGCAGACTATGCTGCTTATTTTATCACTCATCTACAATTTTGGATTTTTGCTCTTTTTTAAATACACGAATTTCTTTATTGAAAATATTAATGCAGCGCTGAGACTGCTCGATATCCATTGGAGATTCTATACTCTCAACGTCACGCTGCCGCTGGGAATCAGCTTCTATACCTTCCAGATTGCATCCTATGTCATCGATGTCTATCTTGGACGGACCAAAGCGGATCAATCCTATGTCAGCCTTGGCGCGTATTTGTGTATGTTTCCCCAGTTGATTGCAGGCCCGATCGTCGTCTACTCCAACATCCGCGATGCACTGAAAGAACGCACGATTTCCATCCATGGTTTTGACAATGGTCTCAAGACTTTTATCATCGGTCTCGGATACAAAGTCATCATCGCAAACCGCATAGGCACACTGTGGAATGAGGTGTGTACGATCGGTTTTGAGAGTGTCTCTACTCCGCTCGCATGGCTTGGTGCCTTTGCCTATTCCATGCAGCTCTACTTCGACTTCTGCGGATATTCCCTGATGGCGGTCGGGCTCGGGGAAATGCTTGGCTTTTATATGCCTGCGAACTTTCAACATCCTTATATGGCACGGAGTGTCACTGATTTCTGGCGCAGATGGCATATTACGCTCGGCGCCTGGTTTCGTGAATATGTGTACATCCCGCTTGGCGGCAACCGAAAAGGGGCAGCCCGCACTATTTTCAATCTCTTGGTCGTATGGTTTCTCACAGGTTTTTGGCATGGTGCGGCATGGAATTTCATCTTCTGGGGAATTTTTATCTTTATTCTTCAGATTATCGAAAAAAATATTACACTGCGCTGGCTGAACGCCGATAACTTTATTGCAAAGCTGCTGTCGCATACCTACATGATTTTTTATATTCTCGTCAGCTGGACGATCTTTGCAATCAGCGACTTTCAGGAACTCTGTGTTTATCTGGAGCAGATGTTCCCTTTTATCGGCGGAAAAGGAAATTTTGACTTGTCAGACTTTACGAGGTTTGCATTGGATTATGCGCCGCTGCTGATCGCGAGCATTCTCTTTGCAACTGATTACCCTGAAAAACTGTTTGACAGAATCCGGCACCGATTTTCGGGCGTCGTCGTGGCGTTTGTCATATTCTGGTGGTCTGTCTATTATCTGGCGATCGGAATCAACAACCCCTTCCTGTACTTCAGATATTAATATTATTTTAGAAAGGCAAGATTCATATTATGAAAGAGATAAACAGTCAGAAAAGTTACACCTTACTGATACTGATTGTGGCATCCACATTGTTGCTAAGCATCGTAGGAAACTATTGGAATGCCCGGTATTATCACAGCGAAAACACCTACACAATGTCCGCGCCTCCTCTGGCTGCCGCCATGAGAGGTATCCATGATAAACTGTACATGACCGACATATCCAGTTTTATCGCCGGCTACGCTGTTGACAATCTGAGCGTCCTGTCCACTGCTGCGCAGGCACAGGAGCCGCCTGTGGAGTCCGCCCAGCAGCCACTATCGGAAATTATTTCCAATCTCTCGCCGGAACCCGTAGAAGCGGCTGAGGATAAAGCAGCAACAAGAATGAACCAAGAACCACAGGTGTATGAATTTACGACAGCGACAGAAGAATATTTTGCCGATGCCTGCTTTATTGGCGACTCGCGTACCGTAGGCATCAGCCAGTACGCCGGGATTGAGAATGCGACGTTTTTGTGCAAGACCTCTCTCTCCATCTATGATTACAATAAGCCCAAAATTACATACAATGACGAAAAGATGTCCATACATGATATTCTCACAGAAACGCAGTTTGCCAAAATCTATCTGATGGTCGGCATCAACGAGTGTGGCACTGGAACACCGGAAAGTTTCTTTGAGCGGTATCAGGAAGTGGTCAATGATATCCGAAAACTTCAGCCGGAAGCCCTGATCTTTATCCAGGGAAATCTCCTAGTCACACAGGAAAAATCAGACGAGAGTGACACGATCACCAATGAGAATATCGCAGCGCGGAACAAACTGATCGCCACTCTCGCAAACCAGAAAGATATCTTTTATATCGATATCAACGAGAGCAGTTTGTGTAAAGAAGGCGCTCTGGTTTCAGACTACACTTGGGATCAGGTACACATTAAAGCGCAATACTATCCTATCTGGAAAGAATTTCTGCTGCACCACGCGATCGACACAGGTAAAACACTTGTCCAAAACACAAAAGCAAAAGAATAAGGGGCTATCGCCCCTTATTCTTTTGCTTTTGTGATTGCTGTAAGCTCTGTCTCGGAGCTGTCCAGCTCAATCTGAATCGTATCTCCCACCTTGACGCGGTCTGCCAATATCAGTCGGGCTGCCAGTGTCTCCACGTGCTTTTGTATATATCGTTTCAGCGGTCTGGCGCCATATACAGGGTCATAACCTTGCTCCACAATGAAATGTTGTGCGCGATCTGATATCTCAATTCGAAGCTCTCTGTCCGCAAGCCGTCTATTAATATCGGCCAATATCAGTCTAATAATACTTCCAATATTGTCCTTTGTGAGCGGTTTAAACAGAATTGTCTCATCCAGACGGTTTAGAAATTCTGGTCTGAAATGCGCTCTTAGTTCTCCCATGACCATCTCCTGCGCCGAGTTCTCTATATTGCCATTGCTGTCAATGCCTTCTAGCAGATACTGTGCACCAATATTGGAAGTCATGATCAGGATTGTATTCTTGAAATCCACTGTCCTTCCCTGTGAATCCGTAATCCGCCCATCATCCAATACCTGTAATAATATATTAAATACATCTGGATGTGCCTTTTCTACCTCATCAAACAGCACCACGCTGTACGGCTTCCTGCGCACAGCCTCCGTGAGCTGTCCGCCCTCGTCATATCCCACATATCCCGGAGGCGCTCCAATCAGTCTCGACACAGAATGCTTCTCCATATATTCACTCATATCTATGCGCACCATATTGGACTCATCATCAAACAAGGATGCCGCGAGCGCCTTTGCAAGCTCTGTCTTGCCGACACCTGTCGGTCCCAGAAACAAGAAAGAACCTATTGGCTTATCTGGGTCCTTAATACCGGCCTTGGAGCGTATAATCGCCTCTGTGACCTTCGTGACGCCCTCATCCTGGCCAACGACACGCTTGTGCAGCTCCTCATCCAGATGAAGCGTTTTGTTGCGCTCACTCTCGTTGAGCTTCGAGACAGGGATTCCTGTCCAGCGCGATATGATCTTCGCGATCTCGTCATCGGACACGCTCTCATGCACCAGGGACAGCTCTCTGGAATTGACATTCTCCTCCTCAAGCTCCAATTGCTTTTTCAATTCAGGAAGCTTCCCGTAGCTTAACTCTGCCGCCTTCTCCAGATTGCCTTCGCGCTGTGCAATCTGTATTTGATTGTTCAGCTCCTCAATATCCTCCCGCAGCTTAGAGAGCTTTTCCACACATGCCTTCTCATTGTCCCACTGTGCCTTGCGATTATTGAACGCTGATTTCTGCTCAGCAAGCTCTGCCTGCAAAGCTGCCAGACGCTCAGCACTCAGACGGTCCTCCTCCTTCTTAAGCGCCGCGACCTCGATCTCCATCTGCATGATTCTTCTCTGTAACTCATCCAGCTCAGCGGGCATCGAATCCAGCTCTGTCTTAATCATGGCACACGCCTCATCCACCAGGTCGATTGCCTTGTCCGGCAGGAATCTGTCCGTGATATAGCGGTTGGACAGCACCGCAGCACTCACCAGTGCATTGTCCATGATCTTGACTCCATGGAATACTTCATAGCGCTCCTTCAAGCCTCTCAGAATGCTGATCGTATCCTCCACCGTCGGCTCTGCGACCATGACAGGCTGGAAACGCCGCTCCAGTGCAGGGTCCTTCTCAATATACTGCCTGTACTCATCCAGTGTGGTAGCCCCGATACAGTGCAGCTCTCCCCGCGCAAGCATGGGCTTTAACATATTGCCGGCATCCATCGCGCCGTCAGTCTTGCCCGCACCGACAATGGTATGCAGCTCATCGATAAACAGAATAATCTGCCCGTCACTGTTCTTGACATCCTCCAGTACAGCCTTCAGTCGTTCCTCAAATTCACCTCTATATTTTGCCCCTGCAACCAGCGCGCCCATATCCAATGAGAAAATCTTTTTGTCCTTTAAGCCCTGCGGCACATCTCCCCGGACAATGCGCTGTGCCAACCCCTCGACAACTGCGGTTTTACCCACACCAGGCTCACCGATGAGCACTGGATTGTTTTTGGTCTTTCTTGATAGAATGCGGATAATATTTCTAATCTCATTATCTCTGCCAATCACTGGGTCGAGCTTCTGCGTTCTCGCCTTTTCCACCAGATCCTGTCCATACTTCTCTAGTGTATCGTACGTAGCCTCTGGATTATCACTCGTAACCCGCTGGTTTCCTCTGACCTCTGAGAGCACTCTCAGAAAGCGCTCCCTCGTGATGCCATACTCCCTGAAAATTTCCTTGATTTCTTTGTTTGGATTCTGGATCATGGAGAGAAACAGATGCTCAACGGATACGTACTCATCCCCCATGCGCTTGGCTTCATCCTCCGCGCTGATCAGCACTTTATTCAGATACTGCCCGACATACGGCTGCCCTCCCTGGACCTTCACCCTCTTCTCCAGCGCCTTCTGAACCCTGCCGACAAAGTAGTCCACATTGATTTCCATCTTTTCAACAAGCTTTAGAATCAAGCTGTCATCAATCGTCAGAAGCGCATAGAGAAGGTGCTCCTGTTCAAGCTCCTGATTTCCGTATTCCATCGCAAGCTTTTCGCACTGATTGACTGCTTCAATAGACTTTTGTGTAAATTTCTGGATATTCATAACGTTCCTCCTCTCACAAAGTAGATATCTTTGTTTTATTTGTTCTATATTTACTATAACACTATTTTTTATTTTGTCAATTTAGTTTATACTTTTATAACACTTTTTATTTCATTTTAACCTACTTAAGCAATAAATCGATATTTTTTGATACAATTCAGTAAATTTTCACTTTTCTTCTACCGATATTATTTAATATGTGGTAAAATAGATACAGTAATTCATTCGAAAGATGGTGTTAAGATGATGGATCCAGCCACAGCGTACTTTTTAAAGAAATACTACCCCCATGTCATCAAATGGTGGCTAGTAGCGTACAACCCTGATGTGGTCAGAATATGGCCTTCCAAGGCAGAAGAGGAGGAGGCACTTCGTCTCGAGGCGATCGAGGCTGAGAAAGCTGCACTGCTCGCGCTTGAGGAGGACGACCCTGAACCCAATGCAGGGCAATATGACAACTCCGCGTATAACGCGACGACCGGTTCCTATTCCGGTCTGTATGGACAGCAGCCAGTCGATGCAAACACACAGGCCGCACTTGCTGAAATCCTGTATGCTTCCAGCCGCCAATCCTCCGTGGATTCTCTCATTGCAGCCGGAGGACATCCGGGGGATGACGTGATCACACCGCCCGAACAGGATGAGATCATTCATGAAGCCAATGAGATCTATGAACGGCTTCTGCGCGAGGCTGCCGAGGATGAGGCCAGAAAGCAAGCTGAAATCGACGAAGCGCGCATACAAGCTGAGTTAAAATTCAATTAAAACACGAAAAGACGCAGGCTTGATCGCCTGCGTTTTTAGTTTCTTATAGACTGCATCTATTTTTGAGTTCTTCCCATCTTCGGTTAATCTCTTCCTGAAATTTCCCAATGAGTTGTTCATTTTCTTTTTGAAACAAATGTTTAAATCGTCTCTGTGGTTTTAAAAATTCTTCAATCGGCAGTTTATTTTTCGGCTCATAGTTCAAAATCCACTTCCCTTCTATCACTTCAAACATGGGCCAGTAACAGGTTTCAACTGCCAGCTTGCAAATATTCATCATCTCACTTGGCTCATAGCCCCATCCTCTAGGACACGGCGACATCACATTCAAAAATGCTGCTCCCGGCGTATAGATTGCCTTCTGCGCCTTCGTATACAAATCCTTAAAATTGGAAGTAAAAGTGCTCTGCCCCACATAAGGAATATGATGCTCTGCCATGATTGCAGCAAGATCTTTTCTGACCTGCACTTTTCCTGCGGACACACTTCCCGCCGGTGTTGTTGTAGTGTCTGCATACTGTGGTGTTGCTGACGAGCGCTGTGTTCCCGTATTCATATAGGCGCCATTGTCATAGCACACATACACCATATCATGACCGCGCTCCATGGCGCCTGACAAGGACTGAAATCCAATATCATACGTACCGCCATCTCCGCCAAAAGTGATAAATTTAAAGTTCTCCTTGATCTTTCCCTTTTTCTTTAGCACATGGTAAGCTGTCTCCACACCGGAGAGGGTAGCGCCTGCGTTCTCAAATGCATTGTGAATATAGCTGTCCTCATAGGCTGTGTAGGGATACATAAACGAGGATACCTCAAGGCACCCTGTCGCATTGCCTATGACTGCCCTGTCACCCTCCTCCAGCGCCCGAAGTACCGCGCGCACAGTGATCGTGCCACCACAGCCAGCACACATTCTATGTCCCGGCGCCAGACGTTCCGATTTACTCATGACCTCTTTGAAATTGTATGTTGTCTTTTCCATGCTCTCCTAGACCTCCTCTGACTGTGTGCTGCGCAAACCTATGTATTCATACATTCCTGTCACCACATGTGTCCTTGCTATCGTTTCAAGATTGTCATAAACACTCTTAAAATCAGAAACTGTAATATCCCTGCCGCCAAGACCATAGAAATAATTCACCACCTCTGCGGTGCTGTGCGCCTGATACATCGCCGCGCGCACTTCCGCGCCAAGAGGTCCGCTCGTCGCTGCAAACATCTCGCTTCTGTCCAGTATCGCTACCGCCTTCACCTTCGAGAGCGCCTTGGCAATCTCCTCCTCTGGGAATGGTCTAAATACCCTGATCTTGATGAGACCAACTTTTTTGCCTGTGGTGGCTCTGATCTCCTCGATTGCTGCCTTACAGGTACCCGCAGCAGAGCCGATGATCACAACTGCGTACTCGGCATCCTCCATCTGATATTCCTCGAAAAAGCCATACTTGCGCCCTGTCATCTCCTCAAATCTCGATGCTGTCTCGAGGATTACTTCCCTCGCATTGATCATTGCCTCCCGCTGTGCACGCTTTGTTTCCATATAATAATTGGATACAGCATAGGGACCAAGTGCCATCCTTTCCGTCTCATTCAGCAGGTAATGCTCTGGTTCGTAAGCACCGACAAAACGCTTTACCTTGTCATCCTCCACAAGCAGGATATTCTCGACGCCATGGCTAGTGATAAAACCGTCCTGACATACCATCACAGGCAGATGAACCCGCTTGTCCTCCGCAATCGGAAATGCCTGTATGAAATTGTCATAAACCTCCTGATTGGACTCCGCATAAATCTGAATCCAGCCAGAATCTCTTGCCCCCATACTGTCTGAATGGTCCGCATTGATATTAATCGGTCCAGACAATGCCCTGTTGACCAGCGCCAGCACTATCGGCAGTCTGTTTGAAGCCGCTACATAGAGCTCTTCCCACATCAGTGCCATCCCGCATGAGGAAGTCGCTGTGATCGCTCTTGCGCCTGCTGCCGATGCCCCGATTGTAGCACTCATAGCACTGTGTTCGCTCTCTACATGGATAAACTCTGTGTCGATCTCTCCATTTGCAATATAGTTTGCCACATACTGCGGAATCTCTGTAGACGGCGTGATGGGAAACGCCGGCATCACATCTGGATTCACCTGCTTGATGGCATATGCCACCGCCTCATTGCCTGATAAACGTTCTCTGACTGCCATTTATTTTCCCTCCCTCATACTGATCGCGCCAAACGGACACACCTTCGCACAGATTCCACAGCCTTTGCAATGGTCATAATCAAAATCTGTCCGTTTGCCTGCTGTCACTGGTATTGATGAATCAGGACAAACTGGTGTGCACAGAAGACATTGTTTACACCGATCAGCAACCCATTCAGGCGTTGCTGTCCTCCACTCTCCTGTACAGAAATCCTTTGATGTCGCTGCCTCAAAAATTTTGTTTCCCTCTGTGATCTCCTGCCAGGGGCTCTGTTCATGAATCCTGTCATATATTTTATCACTTGCCATATCGTACCTCCCTGCCTTCGCCTGTATCTTTACACTGCCGCCTCAAACGCCAGCTCCAACGCCATCATGTTCCCGTCAATAACTTCCGGCTTCTTCGCAAACTTGTGTTGAAAAGATGCCTTCATCTCCGCCAGAAACTCTTCTCTCTCCATAATCTTTGACACTGCCACGGTCGCTGCCAGCATCGGCGAATTTGGATAATTTTTTCCAAGCGCCTTCATAGAAATCGCTTTTGCATCAACTGTGTAGACTGCTCCCTGATACCCATGCAGATGCTCCTCAATCTCCTCCTTGCTGCGTGTGGAATTGATGATGACCGCCCCTTTTGGATTCAGCCCTTTCGTCACATCAATGCTGTCTAAAAGGCTCTCATCCACCACGACGACATAGTCTGGCTCATAGATGTTTGAATGCACAGTGATCGGATTGCCGCTGATACGGTTATACGCTGTAATTGGCGCCCCCATCCGCTCCGGTCCGTATTCTGGGAATCCCTGTACATATTTTCCTGTCTTGAATGCCACATCCGCCAACAGCAGTGCAGCCGTTTTGGCGCCCTGTCCTCCGCGCCCATGCCATCTGATCTCTACGGTGTCTCTCATTTTCTCTAACCTGTCCCTTCTACTAATTATGATACACTGGTCGTCACACGAAACTCAATATCCCCTACACTCAGTATATCATTATTTTCCAGCTCCATTAGTTCATACGGCGGTATCATGATTCCATTCACCAGTGTATGATTCACACTTTTCAAATCCTGTACAAAATACTTATTGTTCATCTTTGTAATCAGGCAGTGCTTTCGGCTGACAGCTTTGGAGTATTCTTGGGTGATAACGCCATCAGCCATCTGCGCATTCCTGCCGATCAGAAAATCATCGCCGTCAATCAAAAATTCCAGCTCCCTGTCCCTGCCGCGGTACAGCAGCCTCAATATAATATGCTGCGAGTGCGCCTGCCCCCACTGCGTCGCCTCCGACACACCATCACCCATGCGCTGTAAGTTTTCTAAGACCTCCTCCTGCGTCAGCTCTCCTAGCTTGAGCATCAGCACCAGCTTCTTGATATACTGCTGCTTGTCCGCAGGCAGGCGCGAGGCAATATAGGTCATTGTCTCCTCAAAATGTTGATGCCAGCTGGCACCGTCTGCATATCGAAATTCTCCCGTGATTGGAAGAATTGCCGCCTTGATACACCCATTCCCTCTATCATAATACAGGTTATCATACTTACACCAGATGCACTCCTTCTTCAAAAAACCATTTTCCTCGACCTTTATATTTAGAAAAATCATCCCGCACAGCAGATTCACCAAATCATTTTCCGCCAGCTTAGGAACAATATCCCTGAGTAAGATCATGGTATTCGCATCTGCGTGATATACCAACTTCTCCCTGCCTCTTTGCTGCATTCTCGTATAGGGCAGCATCTGCCCAATGTGCTCCTGTTCCAAGATCCGGCATCCAATCTCAAGAAAGGGGTCTTGTTCCTGAAACAAAAAGGAAATCTGATTCTCTTTCGCCTTAACCAGCATGCCTTGTATCCTCCATCTCCTCCTTTTGTTTCTTCAATATTCGAATTGAATCTATAATATTTTCAAAAATATGTGCGTTTGATGCCCATTGGTTCTCCATACACTGAATTGTAATCACGAGCTCCCTTCCCTGATAACTGCCCAGCAAAAATACATTATAAAAGCAATACCCTGTCACGCGCGATGTGTACTGTATCTCCCCAAAAACTCTCCTGTTGATCGTGCGTCTGATAATATGCTTGCACACAAAATGGCTGACATCTCTGCGAAAACTTTTATAATATCCATTTAACAGGCTATTGAGATTCGATTCCGTCGAATCTGCCCCGCCTCTGGAGACATGAATCACAATCTTCCTATCCTTTGACAGCCAACTGTTCTGTGACGGCATGAACGAATCTGCCGGCTTGATCTCTGACGGAATCATAATTTCGATCCCTTCATCATAAAGACGATACTTTTTATACAGCATTAATAGAAAAGCCCCCTATACAATTTCATATACACCCTCTCAACCGAGTGCCCATACCCTGTGACAATCGCGTAGGGAAAATTTATCTTCTCCCTATGCGCGACCTGTGCGACGCTTTTGCGGATTATTTCCTCTACATAGGTCTGTGGCTCCGGGCGTCCGTCAGCTTCTGCTGACATTGTTCCTTTGGACGCCCGTGTGCATAAAAATGAAACGCTGTCACAAGGTGGTGACAGCGTTTATTGTAATATTACTCATCGACGCTATAGTTTGGTGCCTCTTTCGTGATATGGATATCATGAGGATGGCTTTCCCTGAGGGCTGCCGCAGATATTTTCATAAACCTGCCATTATTCTTCAATTCCTCGATTGTCTGTGTGCCGCAATATCCCATACCAGAGCGGAGACCACCCATCAGCTGAAATACAGTGTCCTCCACATTTCCTTTGTAGGCAACGCGTCCTTCAACGCCCTCCGGCACAAGCTTCTTCGCATCGGACTGGAAATAACGGTCCTTGCTCCCATTCTCCATGGCTGCAATCGAGCCCATGCCCCTGTACACCTTGTATTTTCTTCCCTGAAACAGCTCGAATGTTCCTGGACTCTCCTCACAGCCTGCGAAGATGCTGCCCATCATGCAGACACTTCCACCAGCCGCGATCGCCTTTGTCATATCGCCGGAATACTTGATGCCGCCGTCCGCAATAATCGGAATATTGTACTGCTTTGCCACTGCGTAGGCGTCCATAATTGCCGTGATCTGCGGAACACCAATACCGGCGACAATACGCGTCGTACAGATCGATCCTGGACCAATTCCGACCTTAACCGCATCGGCTCCCGCCTCAATCAACGCCTTCGTGCCCTCCCCTGTAGCAACATTACCTGCGATGACCTGTAGGTCTGGATAGCTCTCCTTGATCATTTTCAGGCACTTTAGTACATTGTCAGAATGCCCGTGCGCACTGTCCAGCACGATGACATCCACCTTTGCAGCCACAAGCGCCTCCACGCGCTCAAGCACATTCGCGGTGATGCCGACACCTGCACCGCACAGCAGTCTTCCCTGCTCATCCTTTGCCGCGAGTGGATACTTGATCGTCTTCTCAATATCCTTGATGGTAATCAATCCCTTGAGATTATAATTGTCGTCCACGATCGGCAGTTTTTCTTTTCTCGCATGGGCGAGCACTTTCTTTGCCTCCTCGAGTGTGATGCCTTCCTTCGCTGTTATGAGTCCCTCCGAGGTCATGGACTCCTTTATTTTCTTCGAATAATCTGTCTCAAATTTCAAATCACGATTTGTGATGATACCGACCAGCTTTCTGCCCTCGGTAATAGGAACACCTGAAATACGAAACTTTGCCATCAAGGCATCTGCATCCCCAAGTGTATGATTGGGAGTGAGTGAAAAAGGATCTGTGATAACGCCATTCTCTGAACGTTTTACCTTGTCTACCTCTTCTGCCTGAGCATCAATGGACATATTTTTGTGGATAATACCGATACCGCCCTGTCTTGCCATGGCAATCGCCATTCTGTGTTCTGTAACTGTATCCATTCCTGCACTCATCATAGGAATGTTCAGCTTGATTTTCCTGGTCAACCATGTTGTTAAGTCAACCTGATTGGGAATGACCTGTGAGTAGCTTGGTACTAATAGTACATCATCAAAAGTAATGCCTTCACCGATTATCTGACCCATTTTTCTTCCTCCTGTACAATTAAAATTTTAAAGAATTATTAAATTATTAGAAAATATTTTTAAAATTATACTAAAGCAGACACGGCTTGTCAAGCATTTATTCTGTAAAAACTTTTCTAGGTGCAATCCCCTTGATGGTCTTGGCAAAATCTTCCGTCAGATTCATCAAAAACTTTTGGCTTCCTTCATAATACACCGAATACAGCTTCAGATCTGGCAGATCATGTCCCGCACTCAGGTCTGTCACCTTGGTCTGGCGGTTCCTGTAAGAATCAAGCTGATGGGATTTCTCCGGCGCCATAATCTCTATTTTGTTGACATCGATCGTCAGAACCTTTTTCCTCCTCGTCTTTGCCATAATCTTGTCCACGGAGATCTCCTTGTCCAGATACAGATACTCATACTCTATATCTGTCCACTGAAATATAAAGTAGTCAAGTACACACAATACTATGACCGCAACAAAAAAAATGATCTTTGTTGTCATGAGAGTGAGAAGTCCAACCAGCACTGTCGGCACCAGACTCACCGCCCGGATCATAGCTTCCTTCGCCCCTCTTTCTTTTTTCACCAGTAGTTCTTTGTAGCTTTCATTCATAATGTAATCCCTTCCTTAAATTTATTATTACAATAATACCTTATATCCTTGAATAATTCAATGTAATATTCCAGCTTTAGAAAAAATTTATAGTATGTTGATTGACATTTGCCAGCATTTGCATATATGATAGTCATTATCAATGATGGAGGTGTTACCATGGAAGTCTACAACAAAAACCGCGACAAAAACAATTCAATGCACGATGAAATCCGGGAACAGAATGCCAAGTTAAAGGATGCCCCGCTCAAAGAAAAACTGGCATATTTTAATGAATATTATCTAAAAACCACCATCGTGGTCCTTGTTATACTCCTCCTTGTGGGTTCTATTGCATACTCCATGCTGACAGCGCCCTCCGATACTGCCTTTGCCGCCTTTTTCTACAATGATACGGGCGACTCGACCAGCACAGCGCTGATTGACGGTTTTGTCGAGCATATGGGCATCGACGTCAAAGTGCACGACGCCTACATTGATGCCACCATGAACTATACACCTGACAGCACGGACATGAATACCTTTATGACACTCGAAAAAACGATGGCAGTCATATCAACCGGCGAACTTGATGTCGTCGTGGGCGACGCGGACACACTCGATTACTTTTCAGGCGCCGAATGTCTTCATGATATCACAGCAATCCTCCCTGACGATCTGCTTGCAAAGTTTGAGGACAAAATATACTATGCCAAGTACGGCGAATCCCAAGTCCTGACCCCTGTGGGCATCTACGTGACCGACGCGCCAAAGTTAAATCAATACTCCCACTATGTGGGTATGGAGCCCATCCTAGGATTTATCGTGAATGCCGACAACCTCGACAATGCCATAGAATTTCTGAGATATCTCTATATGGAATAAAGGACAAAAAGGATATCAGTCTTTGATATCCTTTTTGATTTTACAGCCAGATCAGCTTCTTCCACTGCTCAATCTGCTCCTCTGTCATAAATCCGTTGGAGGTTCCGACAAATCCAATCTTGTATGAAGCAAACAACAGTGCGTTTTTGATCGCTTCCTTGGCATTCTTTGTCTTGACATAATAGTGCATAAACGATGAGAACAATGCATTTCCGGCACCGATTGTATTCACGATTTCATTTGTCTTTACCGGTCTATACT
The DNA here is from genome assembly GCA_910586405.1 of uncultured Lachnospiraceae bacterium. GTDB lineage: Bacteria > Bacillota > Clostridia > Lachnospirales > Lachnospiraceae > COE1. The sequence continues at coordinate 11,688 of CAJUII010000025.1, read as the reverse complement.
CAATCACGCTGTTGTCCTCCTTCGTGTAGAGAATCACGCCCTTATCCCCAATCCCCATAATGACAATCTCCGGGTTGTATTTCTCCCTGCACTCCTTGATACAGTCATAGTGATCGCTCTCAAGATCATCATCACTGATATATAATATATCTGCCGCCGCCAGAAAATCCTCCTTGTTTGCAATCTTCTCTGATCTCATGCTGCGCACATTCACCGCAATCGGCTTCTGATATTTCTTGGCAAGCCCTATAATCGGGCGACAGAAATTACAGTTTGACATCAGAATCATATCTTTGTCCTGTATGCGGCTCTCGAGCAGATCATAATCATATTCCACATGCCTGATATCCTTAACATCCTCAAATGTCTGCTTTTTCCCCTTACAATATAAGATTACCGATGTGGGCATTCCATCTAACATTGGCAGTACATAATCCGTCTTGAGGTTCACATCAAACGTTTTCAGATATGCCTCAATCTGGCGCCTTGACATATTTCTTGCCACCATACTCATAAAGTCCACCTCGTTGCCAAGCCACTTGAGCGCCATCGCCTCGTTAAACCCTGCACCGCCAATCCCCGAATTGACCAGATCTGGTATACTCTCAAACTGTTTATACGGAACTGGCAAAGCTTCAACCTTAATAATTGTCTCCATCTGAACAAAACCTGCAACCATAAACTTACTCATAAGCAACCTCCTTCTTTCCCTCTTTCATTTATTTATATTCATTTTACCATATTTTTTGACAATTATATATATTTTTAAAACTTTTTTTGAAATTTTTTCGTGAAATATGTTAAAATACCTATATCATAACAAAAAGGAGAACATATCGATGAAAGAACAGCTTTATACCATTCCCTTAAACGATGCCTTTGCCGCCAATGACGAGTGCCCCTTCTGCTTCATTGAACAAAAGCTCGAACAGGACCTGCTCGACTTCACGCTCGGTTCTGGCTCCTCGTACATGGAGAGCGATATCCGCGACCTGACTGACAAGGAAGGCTTCTGCCGCTATCACTTCCTGAAAATGTACCAATATGGAAATACGCTCGGAAACGCTTGGATTCTCAAAACACACTTCAAAAAAATCACCGACGAATTTTCGAATGAAGTCAAGAAATTTAAACCCGCAAAGCTTTCCTTTATGGATCGGATCAAACGCTCCAAGGAACTCAATAATACTATGACTGCATGGACCTATGAAAAGCAGCGTTCATGCTATATTTGCCGCCAGTGTGAAGATACGTATGCCCGCTACCTAGACACCTTTTTCTATATGTACAAAAAGGATGGCAGCTTTGTGCAAAAAATTCAAAACAGCAAAGGATTTTGTATCGTCCACTTTGGCGACCTGTGTCAGAGTGCTGTGGAACATTTAAATCAGAAGCAGTGCGACGCCTTTTTTGACATCGTGTTCCCACTCATGGAAAACAATCTCAGACGCATTGAAGAAGATGTCAGCTGGATGGTAGAAAAATTTGATTACCGCAATGCAGACGCTGACTGGAAAAACTCAAAGGATGCCATCCAGCGCAGTATGCAGAAATTAAAGGGCGGTTATCCTGCCGCCCCCATATACCAGCAAAAGAAATAGTGTCCGAACCGTGATTCAGGCGAGATTCAATGTCATATCCCGCACCAGATCAATATATGCTTTGATCTCCCTGAAAATCGCTTCGGCATCTGCCGCCTGTGCTGTTTTCTCACGTATAATGCTGCTGATAGTAAAATCCAGCATCTTCTTAATGCGCTCCCGCCGCCCCTTATCAGACACATTTTCAATCTCCGCAGTCCTGAGATACGCTGCGACCCGTTCCTCATAGATCTGTCTGGACTCTGCTGTCTTGGCGACAAGCGCCTGTTCTGGTTCCTGTGCAGCCGTCTCGAGAAAGATTGTCAGATATGGATAGCTTCGACCTACCTTGATCTTCGTCTTGGCAATCTGCCTGATCAGCTCGAAATAATCCGTCTCATTCTCATCCACAATCGTAGACAGCTCCAGCAGCATATATTTGACACAATAGTCATATACAAATACATAGATGCCTTCCTTGGAACCAAAATAGTGAAACCAGAGTCCCTTGCTGACTCCGACGGTCTTTACCATATCATCCGTGCTGGCGTGTTTGTATCCGTTTTTGGCGAACACTTCAATCGCGCCGTTTATCATGCGGTCCTGTTTCTCTCTTGCCAGGTCAAAAAATTTATCGTTCATCTGTACCTCCGTATCGCGTGCACACCCCCGCTGCACACATTGATTACATCAATATTAACATAATTTTACAGAGGAATCAACAAACACCAGCCTATCATTTTTCAGCAAATTTTACATAATCTCTTTTCATTTCCATAAAATAGTATTAAAATAGATTTATCTAAAAACAACTGCAACAGGAAAGGAGAACCCTACATGGCTAAGAAATTCAGCAAGCTTGTTTTATTCAGTGCCCTCGCCGGTGCTGCGGCCGCAGGAACCTATTACTATCTTCGAAATAAAGCAAACCTCCCCGAAGACGATTTTGACGACTTTGATGATTTTGATGATTTTGATGAGGATCTGGATGATGAAGACTTCTCTTCAGAGCCCCCCAGTACCAGCAGCAAAAATCGTCCATATGTTCCTATAGACATTGACAATGCAAAGGAGATCATTGGCGAGAAGGTCATCGAGACGCTTGACAAGACCAAAGAAAAAATCGAGCATTTTAATGTATCCGAGAAAATTGATAAGGCAAAGGAGATCATCGGTGAGATGACATCTCCCACTGTAGAGCCTGTGTACACCCAGGTGGATATGTCCTCCGCAGCGCCCAGCGCTGACGATCATGCATGTTCTGTGCAGGAGAGCGAGGCAAAGTCCGTCTCTGCCACTTACTCCGATCAGGAGAAGCCTGTCAGCACGACCGTGAAGTTCTTTGATGATTCGGAATCCGAACCTTAAGAATTATTCCTAAATCTATAAACAGCCGCACAGAACTGAATGCGAAGGATGCATCGGCAGGTTCTGTGCGGCTGCTCTTTCTTTTATTTATCAAACAAAAATGCTGCCAGCTGCGCCACTTGTGTAAAATACACATCACTGTTTTTTCTCATAAACTCTCTGATCTCTGGAATATCGTTCGCCCAGCCTGCCCCGACAAATGGCACGCCGTAAGCTTTCGCCATGTCGCAGCCAGGTTTTAAGTCGTCCACCATGACCATCTCTTGTGGCTGCAACCCATACTGATGCGATATGATGTCCAGCGCATATACGCTAGGTTTTCGCTGCTCGGGCGGGCACTCCCAGCCAAAAATCATATCAGGCATTGGGAGGCGGTTCACCTCATAATCTCTCCTGATATTAAAATCATAAGAGTGCGATATCACACACACAATACCGCCAGATGCCTTCTGACGCTCGATGATCTCCCGCATTCCTGCGTATGCTTCCGCCGTGTGACCCGATACATAATTGCGCCAGCATTCCACTTCCACCTCAAGCTCCTCATCTGTCATGCCTAATTTCCCAACACAGTATGGCACAAACCCTGGGTCAAAATTCTCACGAAAATAATCTTCAAGCGAGATGGTCACTCCCGGTCTTAATAGTTTGAGCGCCTCAAGAAATGCTGGATAATGTATTGTGGCAGTACTGTTGACTACGGTGTCATCGTGGTCTAATATCAGACATTTATATCTCATGTAATCTTTCCCTTCCACACGGTTTGTTATTTGGGCAGTACAAATGAGCTCTTGAGGGACACAATTCTGTTAAATACAAGGGCATCTGGTCTGGAATCTCTGGCGTCCACATTGAAAAATCCTTGTCTCACAAATTGGAAACTGTCATACGGCTTTGCATCTTTGAGCGCCGGTTCAACATAGCATTCCTTTAATACAGTGAGTGAATTGGGATTCAAGTTCAAGGAGCCGTCCTCATTATAGACCCCCTTCTCCTCGTCAATCAAATTCTCGTATAATCTGACCTCTGCCTTGATTGCAAACGGCGCAGGAACCCAATGGATTGTTCCCTTCACTTTTCTGCCCGCAAAGCCGCTTCCCTGTTTTGTCTCAGGATCATAGGTGCAGTGCACGACGGTCACTTTGCCGCTCTCGTCCTTCTCGTAGCTGACACATGTCACAAAGTACGCACTCATAAGCCGCACTTCATTGCCTGGATACAGCCTGAAATACTTCTTTGGCGGCTCCTCCATAAAGTCCTCCCTGTCGATGTAGAGCTCCCTGCAAAACGGAACCTTTCTGGAACCTAAGGATTCATTTTCGAGATTGTTGGGCACCTCGAGATACTCCACTTCCCCCTCTGGATAATTGTCAATCACAAGCTTCACGGGGTCGAGCGCCGCCATCATTCTCGGTTTTTTGAGCTTTAAATCCTCGCGAATGCAATATTCAAGCATCGCGTAATCTGTCGAGGAGTTTGCCTTGCTCACACCGCACAGCTCCACGAATTTCTGAATGGACTCCGGCGTGAAACCGCGCCTTTTGAGCGCCGCGATCGAAACCAGACGCGGGTCATCCCAGCCGTCAACAATGCCATCCTGCACAAGTTTTTTGATATAACGCTTTCCAGTTACGACATTCGTCAAATACAGCTTTGCCTGCTCGATCTGTCTTGGCGGGTGCGGATATTCCAGCTCTCTCACCACCCAGTCATACAGCGGTCTGTGATCCTCAAACTCCAAGGTACAGATTGAATGTGTGATGCCCTCGATGGCGTCCTCGATGGGATGCGCAAAATCATACATTGGATAAATACACCACTTGTCACCAGTATTGTGATGTGTCATGTGCGCCACACGGTAGATCACAGGATCTCTCATATTCAAGTTCGGTGACGTGATATCAATGCGCGCGCGAAGTACTTTCTCACCGTCCGCATAATTGCCGTTCTTCATCTCCTCAAAAAGCCGTAAATTCTCCTCCACCGAACGACTGCTTGACGGGTCTTCCTTTCCAGGCTCCGTAAACGTGCCCCTGTATTCTTTGATCTGCTCTGCCGTCAAGTCAGACACATACGCCTTTCCTTTCTTGATTAATTTCACCGCACACTCATACATCTGATCAAAATAATCGGAGGCAAAAAATAGCCTGTCCTCCCAGTCCGCACCAAGCCACTCCACATCCGCTTTGATGGACTCCACAAATTCAATATCCTCCTTTGTCGGATTTGTGTCATCAAAACGCATGTTGAACTTACCGCCATACTCTTTCGCTATGCCATAATTGACAAGAATTGCCTTGGCATGTCCAATGTGCAGATAGCCGTTTGGCTCAGGCGGAAAACGTGTGTGTACTGCATCGTATACACCCTCTTTTAAGTCCTTGTCAATCATCTGCTCGATAAAATTTCTCGAAACAACTTCCTTCTCCTCTGTGGAAGCCTCCACTGTATTTTTTTCTGCGTCACTCATTACCTAATCCTCCATTTTATCCGTAAAGATTTTCAACTTTTTCTTTTCCTGTCAGTACCGCACTTCCACCAGACACAATCCTTTCGCCGGCACAAGCGCCCCCGCCATCTCCCTTGCAGCATCTTTTTCAAGTAGTGCTTGCACGGACGCGGAGCTTCTCTGTCTCAGCCCTACTTCAATCAAGGTTCCTGTGAGGATGCGTACCATGTGGTAGAGAAATCCATCCCCGCTGTAGGTGATGACGACCTCACAGCCCTCTCTGTCGATCACAATCGAATGAATTGTGCGTATCGTGGACTTTTTGCTTTTTCTGTTGGAGGTGAACGCCTTGAAATCATGCTTTCCCTCCAAATAGGACGCCGCAGTCCGCATCGCATCCAAATCAAGCGAATCTGGCAGCTCATACACATATCTGCGCGAGAAGACACAGGGAAGCTTCTCATTCCAGATCCGGTATTGGTATGTCTTTCCTTTCGCGTTCAGTCTGCTGTGAAACCGCTCCGGCATCTCCTGAATCCCGATCACGCCGATATCTTCCGGCAGATACTGGTTGATATAGTCCATGATCTCTGCCGCTGTCAGCTCCGTGTCTATCTTAAAATTTGCCACCTGCCCAAGTGCGTGAACACCGGCGTCTGTGCGCCCGGAACCATCCACCTGAACAAAGTCAAGCCCTGTCATTTTGGCAAGAATCGCCTCCAATTTCCCCTGTATGGTATTGCCCGTGGTATCCTGACGCTGCCAGCCCTGATAGCGGGTGCCTTCGTACTGTAATAATATCTTAAAATTCTTTATCCTTATATGATTCATACGCCTCTACTCTTCTTCATCCAGCTTCCTGATATCCTCCTCGCTTAGATGTCTAAACTGGTTCATATTTCGAACCAACAGCCGTATGCTGTACTTTGGTGTGTCAAAAAAGCCTGCCTCATTCATATTGACCACGATGATACCGATTGGCACTGCCACCAGCATACCGCCTACCCCTGCCAGCCGATAGCCGATAAACAGCAGAAACAGCGTGGGAATTGGCTCCATGCCGATCGAATCCCCCATAATTTTAGGCTGTATCAACTGCCGGAACAACTGCCCAGAACCCCATATGATCAAAAATCCAAGCGCTCTCAGATAATTACCGCCAATCACATTCACGAGCGCCCACGGAATCAACACGATTCCCGTCCCAAAAAAGGGCAAAAAATCCAGAAATGCTATGAGCAGCGCAATCAGCAGCCCATATCGCACTTTCAATACCGTCAGCCCAATCAATAGCAGCACATACATCCAGATCTCAATGCGAAACTGTGCCTTAAAATATCCGCCTACAGCCTGCTTCAAACTAGAGGCAAACACGTCGTACTTGCGTGTAATATTTTCAGGAAACACTCTATTTAGAAAGCTCCCCAGCCACTCCCTGTCCGCAATGAAAAAATAGGCAGACAGCATACACATAATGATCGATATAATCACGCTGGCAATATTGCCAACCATGCTGCCCATTCCCTCAAAGGTGCCAAAATCAAAGCTCTTGGGCAAATCCGTTATCATCTCACCGATAATGTTTCCCAAATCATTCAAGGTATCTGCAAGCTTTGGCGACCTGACACCAATATAGTGATCAATCCAATCGCCAAACGCATCAAAATCCTGCTTCACTGTCTCCCACATCGCTGGAACCTCTTGAATAAAGCCTGAAATCTGCCGCCAGAGCACCACCCCCAAACCATATCCCAAACCGATCACCGCCGCGATCACGCAAACAATGACAACAACAGTTCCAGCTTTTCTTCTGATTTTCAGCTTTCGCTCGAGAAACACTACAAGCGGGTTTGCAATACAAGATATCAGCCAGCCAATCACAAAGGGCATGAAAAACACAACCAGTCTCGGCACCAGAAATATGCAAAGCAGCAATATAACCAATGAAATCAATATATTCACAATCAATTTGAGATTCTCTGTTCCAATTGGTCTTCTTTCCATCATCCGTGCGCTTCTCCTTTTGACTGTTCCATCAAACGATCGATCACCGCATAAATCTCATCCCGCCCCTGTTTCGTCTGTGACGAGAAGGGTATCACAGTGGTATCCTTCTCGACGCCAAGTCCCTGCCTGACTGCCTTTACCTGCTTTTGGAGCTGACTGCGATTGATCTTGTCCGCCTTGGTCGCTATGATAATCGGATGAAAACCATTGGAAAGAATCCATTCATACATTGTTTTATCATTCGCTGATGGGTCATGCCGAATATCGATCAGCAAAAATACTGCCTTTAACACTTTGGACTGGTGAAGATACCTCTCTACCATTTTGCCCCATTTTTCTTTTTCCTGCTGACTAACCTTCGCGTAGCCATATCCTGGCAAGTCCACAAAATACAATGCTTCGTTAATATTATAAAAATTTATTGTCTGTGTCTTTCCCGGCTGGGAACTGGTACGCGCCAGCGACTTACGGTTCATCAGGGCATTGATGAGTGAGGACTTCCCAACATTGCTCTTCCCTGCAAAGGCAATTTCAGGCATCTCGTTCTGTGGTATCTTGCTCGTCACACCAATAACGGTTTCCAAGCGAACATTCTTAATAACCATCTGCTATTTCTCCTGCTTATTGTTCCCGGTCTTTGTTTTCGTCCTTGCACTTTTGACTTTTATTTCCCGCGCAAAAGCAAGCGGTATCACATCATCCATAGATTCCACCAGGCAGATTTCCATACCTGACTTAATCTCGTTTGAAATCTCTGCTACATCCTTTTCATTCTTCTCCGGCACGAGTACTGTCGTAATTCCCGCCGTCTTTGCCGCCAGCAGCTTTTCCTTGAGTCCGCCAATTGGAAGCACCCTCCCGCGCAGCGTGATCTCACCAGTCATAGCTACCTTTGCCCTGACAGGCGTGTCGGTAATGGCGGACAGCACAGCCGTTGCCATTGTAATACCAGCAGATGGACCATCCTTTGGCACTGCCCCTTCTGGTATATGGATATGAAAATCATTTTCTTTAAAAAATTCTGGTGCAATTTTATACTTTGGCGCAATCGATCTAATAAAGCTGATTCCCGTCATAGCAGACTCTTTCATCACATCGCCTAGCTTTCCAGTCAGCTCAATCTCTCCCTTGCCGGGCATGATATTCACCTCAATCTGGAGTGTATCACCGCCTACGCTTGTCCACGCAAGCCCCCTGACAATCCCAACATCATCTCTCTCATTTGCCATATCCACACTGTATTTGGGTTTGCCAAGATACTTTTCAAGCTTCTGACTATTGACGCGGATACTCTTATCCTGTACCTGCTTCTGCTTTTTTCCATTCCTGTTTTTTAGGATTTCTAGCGCAGCCTTCCTACAGACTGTGCCGAGTTTTCGTTCAAGATTTCGAACTCCTGCCTCTTTTGTATACTGGTCTATAATTGCCTTAATCGCATTGTCACTGATTGACAGCTGCGTGTCCTTCAATCCATTTTTCTTTAACTGTTTCTCCCACAAATGTTCCTTCGCAATGTGAAACTTTTCGTTTGCAGTATAACTTGTGACTTCAATGATATCCATGCGGTCTAAAAGGGGTCTAGGAATATTCCCTGCATCATTTGCTGTCGCTATAAATAATACCTTTGACAGATCAAGCGGCAGCTCCACATAATGATCTCTGAAATGACAGTTCTGTTCCGGGTCTAACACCTCCAAAAGCGCGGAGGAGGTATCCCCCTTATAATCACTGCTGACCTTATCGATCTCATCTAACAGCAGCAGCGGATTGCATACGCCTGCTTGTTTCAAGCCGTTTGCAATGCGCCCCGGCATCGCCCCGACATAGGTTTTTCTGTGTCCCCTGATCTCCGCCTCATCACGCACGCCGCCCAAACATATCCGAATGTATTTCTTGTTCAATGCCTCAGCTATCGACTTTGCAATCGATGTCTTACCTGTTCCCGGTGGTCCCACCAGACACAGAATTGGCGCTTCGCCTTTGCTGGTCAGACACCGCACTGCCAGATACTCCACGATTCGTTCTTTAACCTTCTCCAAACCGTAATGATCTCTCTCTAAGATTTCTTCCGCCCTGTTGATGTCATTATTGTCCTTTGATGCCTTATTCCATGGAAGCTCCAGCAAGGTCTCGATATATCCCCGCTCCACGGCACTCTCAGAGCTCGAACCCATAATCGTCTTGAATCTGGCAATCTCTTTCTTGATCTTCTCCTTGACCTCCGCATCTGCCTTTAGTTTGGCAAGCGCCTCCTCATAGTGCTTCACATCGGAGTATTGATTTTTATCCCCCAGCTCCTCCTGTATATATTCCAACTGCTCGCGCAGAATATAATCCTTCTGGTTCTTGTCAATCCGCTCCCGGATTTTTACTGCCAGCTGTGTGCGGATCGCAGCAATCTGCGCCTCATTCATAATCAAAATCACCAATTCACCGCACTGTGCACCGATATCTTCTATTTCCAGTATCTGTTGTTTTTGTTCATACGTAAATGGTGTATTGATTAAAATCTGGTTGATGAGCACCTCCAGATCACAATCCTCCTTAAAGTATTTGCCAAGGCTCTTTCCTATTTTGGGATAAAATCTAACATACGTATCAAATACTTCCTTCAGTGTACGTACCAATGCCTCCTTCTCTGACTGCAAAAGCCCTTCTTCACTGTCAATAATCTCCTCATACGACGCACTAAAGTACTGTCCCTCATTGTCATCCAGCTCCAGAATATGTGCCCTCGCCACTGCTTCTACCATCACCCTGTCAATATCATTTGGAAGCTTTGTGACCTGTCTGATATTTGCAACTGTACATACTTTATATAATCCGTCCTTATCGGGATTTTCTTCCTCCGGGTCGATCTGCGGCACAAGCAGTACTTTCTGTGTTTTATTCAATGCCTGCTCAATTGCCATTTTAGACATCTCTCTGTTCAGATCAAAATGCATGATCATACTTGGCACTACTGTCAATCCCCGCAATGCCACCAAAGGTAATGTTGAAGTTGTCTGCTCCATCTATAATATCCTCTCCTAATCAGGCATATACCTGCTGTGTGCATAAAACGCCGCCTTTTCATAAGGCGGCGCTCATAATCAATTTATTATTTATCTCGCCTTTTTCTCTCGCTCTGTACGCATTGTTTCACGGTGTACTACAAAAGGCTGACTTGTTCCTTCCACAGATTCCTTGGTAATGACACAGCTCTCAATCGTGTCATCCGAGGGAATCTCATACATCACATCCATCATAATGCTTTCCATGATGGAGCGCAGACCTCTGGCTCCTGTCTTTCTCTCGAATGCTTTCTCAGCAATAGCATATATTGCATCTGATTCAAAGGAAAGCTTCACATTATCAAACTCAAATAATTTTTGATACTGTTTGATCAGGGCGCTCTTGGGTTCTCTCAAAATTCTCACAAGTGCTTCCTTGTCAAGTCCTTCCAACGATACATTGATAGGAACTCTGCCGACAAACTCAGGAATCAGACCATACTTTGTCAAGTCTTGAGGCGTTACTTCCTTGAATACCGCTCCGAGGTCTCTCGTTGTCTTTTCTGCAATATCCTTGTTAAAACCAATGGATTTGCGATCAAGACGATTCTCTACAATCTTGTCAAGACCATCAAAAGCACCGCCACAGATAAACAAAATATTGGTGGTGTCAATCTGTATCAACTCTTGATGCGGATGCTTTCTTCCACCCTGCGGCGGCACACTTGCCACGGTTCCCTCAACAATCTTCAAAAGTGCCTGCTGCACACCTTCACCCGATACATCTCTGGTAATCGAGACATTTTCACTTTTCTTTGTAATTTTATCAATCTCATCAATATAGATAATTCCGTACTGAGCACGCTCAATATCATAATCTGCTGCCTGAATAAGCTTCAAAAGGATATTTTCTACATCCTCTCCCACATAACCTGCCTCTGTAAGTGTCGTCGCATCTGCGATCGCAAAAGGAACATTGATAATCTTCGCAAGCGTCTGTGCCAGATATGTTTTGCCACAACCTGTCGGCCCAATCATAATAATATTACTCTTTTGTAATTCAACGTCCAAATCTTTTTCAGCCATAACACGCTTATAGTGATTGTACACCGCTACAGACAATACTTTCTTGGCCTCTTCCTGTCCGATCACATACTCGTCGAGAAATTCCTTGATCTCAACAGGTTTCAGGAGGTTGATGTCGATGCCGCCCTCGATCTGCTCCTCCTCATACTCTTCCTCTATAATGTCTGCACAGATATCTACACACTCATCACAGATATAAACACCG
>CAJUII010000024.1 GCA_910586405.1 uncultured Lachnospiraceae bacterium | reverse complement strand
CGGAACATCAAAGGAATTGAAAGAGGGAGCTTTTATCCGTTTAACGGTAATGCCAATCCGTGGCGTTCTTGAATGGAAAGAGGTACAATATGAGGAACTTCCTGTTGCTGTGCAGAGCAATTATGCGGCACCGACAAATGAGTAAGGTTAGTTGTCTTTAGATAAATAAAATAACTGAAAGGTTGATGATATGCGCTATAAGGATAAATATTTCTCTTCTGAGAAGAACCAATTGCCTTTTGTTTACAGATCTTCAATATCGTGTTAAAATCATTTTGTAAGAAGAGACTGTATGGGAGAGGCAGGCTAAAAATGACAAGATATTTCAATACAGAGGGTTCTTGCAACCCGAAAGAACATTATATGGTAAAACTGGATAACAGACTTGAAAGGATAAAACGATTATTGGTTGAGAGAAAAAAGTATTTCGTCATCAACCGCGGACGTCAGTACGGAAAGACCACAACACTGAGGGCGTTGGAGAAATATTTAATGGACGAGTATATCGTATTATCCCTTGATTTTCAACAGCTTGGGACGAAGGATTTTGCAGACGAAGCAACCTTTTCAAATGCGTTTGCGGATATCATGATTAGAGCATTTCATATCAATAATACAGATGACAGCGAAGAACTGCTGAAACCATTATCAGGGATTAGAGCAGAAGGCAGTATTGGCTTAAAGGATTTATTTGTACGGTTAAGCGATGTATGCAGGAACAGCCCGCGTCCGATGGTACTGATGATTGACGAGGTTGACAGCGCGAGCAATAATCAGGTGTTTGTTGACTTTTTGGCACAGCTTAGAAGCTATTACTTATACCGGGATAAAATGCCAATTTTCCATTCCGTAATCCTTGCTGGCGTATACAGTATTAAGAATCTCAAACTAAAATTGCGTCAAGAGTCAGAACATCAGTACAACAGTCCGTGGAACATTGCGGCAGATTTTGATATTGACATGAATTTTTCGGCAAAACAGATTGCAGGAATGCTGGAAGAATATGAAAATGATTACCAGACAGGAATGAATATAACGGCAGTCGCAGAAGAGATCTATGCATATACATCAGGTTATCCGGTGCTGGTATCCTTAATCTGCAAACGGATTGATGAAAAAATCGTTGGAAGCGAGGGATACGAAAGCCCAGATATTGCATGGTCAAAAAAGGGCGTCGAAAAAGCGGTAACAATGATTTTAAAGGAAAATCCGCTTCTGTTTGAGAGCATGGCAAAGCAGCTTGATACGTATGAAGCGCTTCACAGAATCACAGAGGATATACTATACCGCGGCAAACGGATACCGTTCAGTATGGAGGAGAAATCCATTTATCTTGGCGTTATGTTTGGATTTTTCAAGGAGGAAAACAGCCATGTCGCAATTGCTAACCGAATGTTTGAAATGTGTCTGCTGAATATGTTTATGGCAAAGGAAGCGATTACGAGCGAGGTCTTTTCCAGAGGTGAGAGTGACCGGTTTCAGTTTATCAGGAACAACATGCTCGATATGAAATTGGTTCTAAAAAAATTTGTTGAATATTTCAATGAAATTTACAGCGAAAAGGATGGAAACTTTATCGAAAAATACGGACGTAAATTTTTCTTGCTGTACTTAAAGCCGATTATCAATGGCACAGGGAATTATTATCTTGAGGCGCAGACCAGAGATGCACGGCGCACAGATGTTATCGTAGATTATCGCGGAGAGCAGTTTATCGTTGAGTTAAAAATCTGGCACGGTAATGAATATAACGAAAGAGGCGAAGAACAGCTCATGGATTATTTAGACTATTAAAACATACTCTCCAATCTGATAGCGTTAGGTATCCTCCGCAAAGAAGGTGTATCAAGAAATATAAAATATGTGTTCAACGAATCCTGCCGCTGACTGCAATTTGACAGAAAAACCCCCAAGTACAACATAAACTGGGGGTTTTTGCATGTAAAAACGTATGTTTGAAAAAATCTTCAAAAGTATTTGCAATGTTGGAAAGATGTGTTATACTCTATAAGTCAAGACGAAAAATCATATTTATAAAAAGAAATTTTTCAATTGAAGATCGAATAAAGATCGAATTAAGATCAAATTAAGATAAGAAAGGCATGGTTTTATTTCATGGCAAAGACTGAGACAACAATCTATGACGCTTCCAGCATTACGGTTCTCGAGGGACTGGAAGCTGTAAGAAAAAGACCTGGTATGTACATAGGAAGTGTGTCCACAAAGGGGCTGAATCATTTAATATATGAAATCGTTGACAACTCCGTAGATGAACATCTGGCAGGAGTGTGCAGTGAGATTCGTGTCACACTCGAAAAGGATGGTTCTGCAACAATCTCCGACAACGGCAGAGGGATTCCTGTCGGAATGCACCAAAAAGGCGTCAGTGCAGAACGTGTTGTCTTTACGACACTCCACGCGGGCGGAAAATTTGACAACAATGCATACAAGACCAGCGGCGGACTGCATGGCGTTGGTTCCTCAGTGGTGAACGCACTCTCCACACAGCTCACTGTGACCGTAAAAAGCGGCGGTCAGATTCATCAGGACAAGTACGAGTATGGCAATCCTGTTGTCGAGCTGGTCGATGGTCTGCTTCCTGTCATCGGCAGGACAAAGGAGACGGGGACGACGATAAATTTTACGCCTGATCCCACGATTTTTGACAAGACCCGGTTCAAGGCGGAGGATGTGAAAAGCAGGCTGCATGAGACGGCATATCTCAATCCAAAGCTCACAATTATTTTTTCTGACCTGCGCGGAGACGTGGCGGAGACCATCACATACGCTGAACCAGAGGGCATTATCGGTTACGTCAAGGACTTGAACAAAAATAAAGAAGCACTGCATGATATTATCTATTTTACAGGGGTCAGCGAGGATATTACAGTGGAATGCGCCTTTCAGTATGTCAATGAATTTCATGAAAATGTGCTCGGCTTCTGCAATAATATTTACAATGCCGAGGGCGGAACACATCTGACAGGATTTAAGACCATGTTCACGACCATCATCAACAACTATGCGCGTGAGCTGAATATTTTAAAGGAAAAGGATGTAAATTTCACGGGTGCAGATGTGCGAAACGGCATGACGGCAGTTGTTTCAATCAAACATCCGGCGCCCCGATTTGAAGGGCAGACAAAGACCAAGCTCGATAATCAGGACGCTGCAAAGTCCGTCAGCAAAGTCACAGGCGACGAAGTGCCGCGCTATTTTGACAGGAATGTCGATGTCCTTAAAAATGTGATCTCCTGTGCGGAGAAGGCTGCCAAGATTCGAAAGACGGAGGAGAAGGCTAAGACGAATATGCTCACCAAACAGAAGTTTTCCTTTGATTCCAATGGAAAGCTGGCAAACTGCGAATCGAAGGATTACAGCAAATGTGAGATTTTTATCGTCGAGGGAGATTCCGCCGGCGGCAGCGCAAAGACTGCTCGAAACAGAAATTATCAGGCAATTCTGCCTATCCGCGGGAAAATTCTCAATGTCGAGAAGGCGAGCATTGACAAGGTGCTTGCAAATGCTGAGATTAAGACCATGATCAATGCCTTTGGCTGCGGTTTCTCAGAAGGGTACGGCAATGATTTTGATATTTCAAAACTCCGGTATGACAAGATTGTCATTATGGCAGATGCCGACGTAGATGGCGCACATATCAGCAATCTGCTGCTCACACTTTTCTATCGTTTTATGCCGGAGCTGATTTATGAGGGTCATATCTATATCGCAATGCCTCCATTATATAAGGTAATGCCCGCAAAGGGAAAAGAAGAGTACCTGTATGATGATAAGGCGCTTGAAAAATACCGCAAGACCCACAAGACCTCCTTTACATTGCAGCGGTATAAGGGGCTTGGTGAGATGGATGCAGACCAGCTCTGGGAAACGACCTTAAATCCAGAGACGCGTATGTTAAAAAAGATTGAGATCGAGGACGCACGCATGGCATCTGACATCACAGAATTGTTGATGGGAACGGATGTCCTCCCCAGAAGGACATTTATCTATGAACATGCTACCGAGGCGGAGCTTGATATATAAATAAGGAGCAGAGTGACAGATGGAAGAGAGAATTATTAGAACGGAATACTCAGAGACCATGCAGCGGTCCTTTATTGATTATGCAATGAGTGTGATCATTGCCCGCGCATTGCCCGATGTCAGAGATGGACTCAAACCGGTTCAGCGGCGGACCTTGTACGACATGCATGAACTTGGCATTCGATATGACCGTCCCTACAGAAAGAGTGCGCGTATTGTCGGTGATACGATGGGTAAATACCATCCCCACGGAGACAGCTCAATTTATGATGCGCTCGTTGTGCTGACGCAGGACTTCAAGAAGGGCATTCCCCTGATTGACGGACACGGCAACTTTGGCAATATCGAGGGAGACGGCGCCGCAGCCATGCGATACACAGAAGCGCGTCTGCAAAAAATCACACAGGAAGCAATTTTGTCTGATCTGGATAAGGATGTCGTTGATTTTGTGTCGAATTTTGATGAGACAGAGAAGGAGCCGAGTGTTCTCCCATGCAGATTTCCCAATTTGCTTGTGAACGGCTCAGAAGGCATTGCCGTCGGTATGGTGACAAGCATTCCGCCGCACAATCTAGGCGAAGTCATTGAGGCGACGAAGGCGTACATGATGAACGAAAATATCTCGACACGTGAGTTGATGAAGTATGTGAAGGGACCTGATTTTCCGACGGGAGGCATCGTGTGCAACAAGGACGACTTGCTGTCCATTTACGAGACTGGCACTGGAAAAATAAAACTTCGCGGTAAAGTGGAGATTGAAAAGACCAAGGGAGGAAAGCTGAATCTGGTCATCACAGAGATTCCCTACACGATGATCGGTGCGAATATTGGAAAGTTTTTGCAAGATGCAGCCTCCCTGTATGAGCAGAAAAAGGCACCGGAGATTGTCGATATCTCAAACCAGTCCTCCAAGGAGGGGATTCGTATTGTCATCGAATTAAAGAAAGATACGGACGTGGAAAATTTTAAGAATTTATTGTATAAAAAGACACGTCTTGAGGATACTTTTGGCGTCAATATGATTGCAATTGCGGACGGCAGACCTGAGACAATGGGGCTAAAAAGCATCATTGCGCGAAATGTAGCATTCCAATATGAGATTGCCACACGCAAGTATACGACCTTACTGAATAAAGAGCTTGAAAAACGTGAGATACAGGAAGGCTTAATCCGCGCGTGCAATATCATTGACCTAATCATCGAAATCCTACGGGGCTCGAAAGACCGTGCAATGGTCAAAAACTGTCTGACAAGCGGCGTCACAAAAGGAATCAAATTCCGCTCTAAGGAATCCTCTGTGATGGCACAGCAGTTAAACTTTACGGAGCGTCAGGCAAATGCCATACTGGATATGCGCTTATATAAGTTGATTGGTCTGGAAATCGAAGCCTTGATGAAGGAGAACGAGGAGACCAATGCCAATATCTACAAATATGAAGATATTCTCGAGCGCAGAGATTCTATGGCACAGGTCATTATACAAGAACTAGATGCCTTGAAGAAACAATATGCCAGAAAACGGAAAACACATATTGAAAATGCAGAGGAAGCTGTCTACGAGGAGAAAAAACCAGAGGATGTAGAACTTATGTTTCTTATGGACAAGTTCGGTTACTGCAAAACAATTGACATGGCAGCCTTTGAGCGAAATAAGGAGGCAGCGCTCGCCGAGTTTAAGTATGTTGTAAAGTGCAGAAGTACTGGCAGAATCTGTCTGTTTACCAACACAGGACAACTTCACACGATCAAAGTGACAGATATCCCGTTTGGCAAATTTCGGGACAAAGGACAACCCGTTGACAATATCAGTAATTACAGCTCCGCAGCGGAGAACATTGTCAAGATCGCCAGTCAGTCGGAGTTAAATCTATATAGACTGTTGTTTGTCACAAAGCAGGGAATGTGTAAGATCGTAAGCGGAGGAGAATTTGATGTGACAAAACGGACAGTGGCAGCAACCAAGCTCGGTGAGGAGGATGAGCTGCTCGACATTGAGGTCGTGACGGAGCACCAGCATATTATTTTGCAGAGCAAGGACGGCTATTTTCTCCGATTTGACACAGATGAGATCTCAGAGCTCAAAAAGACAGCAGTCGGCGTGCGGGGGATGCGGTTAGGAAGCAATGATTATATCGAACAGGTGCATTACTGCCAGCCCGGTTCTGACAGTACGATTCCATATAAAGAAAAACTTGTGCCAATAAATAAATTAAAAGTTAATAAAAGAGATTCAAAAGGAACCAAAATTAGGGTATAATGAAAAAAAGTGTTCATTGGGAGGATTTGTATGAGAGTAATCGCAGGAAGTGCACGTCGTCTGTTATTAAAATCGCCGGAGGGGCTCGATACACGGCCGACAACGGACCGGATCAAGGAAACGCTGTTTAATATGTTGATGCCAAATCTGCCGGACGCCGTATTTATCGACTTATTTTCAGGAAGTGGCGGTATTGGAATCGAGGCGTTAAGCCGCGGGGCAAACAAAGCATATTTCGTGGAGAACAATCAAAAGGCGGTCGCATGTATCACAGAAAACCTTGAACATACGCATCTTTCGGACAGGGCTGTTGTGCTCAGGCAGGATGTCTTTGCGGCACTTCGGGGCAGTATCCGGGATACAGCGGACATTATTTTTCTCGATCCTCCTTATCAACAGGAATATGACAGGAAAGTATTAGAGTTGCTGCGAGATGCCGCCTTTGTAACTGACGACACACTGATTGTGGTGGAGGCCTCCGCCACAACTTCTTTTGATTATGTGGACACGCTGGGTTTTGTGGTGGAGAAGAGCAAACAGTACAAGACAAATAAACATGTATTTATCAAAAGAAATACACAATAATCGTATATCGGGGAGGAATTATATAGTATGAATGCGGCAATCTATCCGGGCAGTTTTGACCCTATGACCCTTGGACATCTTGATATTATTCAGCGTGCATCTAAGATGTTTGATGAACTGACTGTAAGTGTTTTGGATAATAAGGCTAAGAATGCGTTGTTTTCTGTCGAGGAACGTGTTAGTATATTAAAGGAAGCCACAAAGGAACTGCCCAATGTGACAGTGGATTCCTTTAACGGTCTTTTGATTGATTATGCAAAACAGAAGAATGTTCATATTTCAGTGCGCGGCTTGCGCGCGATCTCAGATTTTGAGTATGAACTACAGACAGCACAGACAAACAGGATGCTGTCAAAGGGCGGGCTTGATACTCTTTTTTTGACGACAAGTCTCGAATATGCATATTTGAGTTCATCGAGCGTGAAAGAAATTGCTGCATTTAACGGGGATATCTCCCAGTGCGTGCCTGATTTTGTGGCTGACCTTGTATATGAAAAAATGAAATTAAGAAGAAATTGAGATAGATATTGGAGGAATAATATGAGCAGTAGAATAGAGCAGTTAATTGATGAAATAGAGGAATACATAGATAACTGCAAATACAAGGCATTTTCTACAGACGTAATCATGGTAAACAAGGCGGAGATTGACGATCTTCTGCGGGAACTGCGCATGAAAACACCCGAGGAGATCAAGCGCTATCAGAAAATTATTTCGAACAAAGAAGCAATTCTGTCAGATGCCAGAAATAAGGCGGAGGAACTAATCAAAAATGCAACTGTTCAGACGACTGAATTGGTCAATGAACATGAAATTATGCAGCGGGCATACGAGCAGGCAAATGAGATCGTGGCGATGGCAACCAGCCAAGCCCAAGAGATTCTTGACAATGCAATGATTGAGGCAAACGGTGTGAAAGCTGCTGCAATGCAGTATACAGATGATATTCTTGCCAACCTGGAAAATATTCTAAAACAGTCCATCGAGATTTCTACACGCGATTACAATACATTAGTGGGTAATCTTCAAGAGATTGACCATGTGGTTACATCTAACAGGGCAGAGCTTGTGCCGGCGGACGATTCAGTCAATGCAGCGCAGACTGACGAAAATGCGGGAACCGATGGAATTAATGTGATATAAACGATTTAGAGGAGTACATTCGAAATGAAAAAATTTATCAAAAAGACCATTTCGGTCATTTTATCTATCGCAGTATTGACTGTGCCGGTCTCTGCTGTTCCTGTAGAGACAGCAAGCGCGGCGGAGCCGATTGTCGTTGTGATTGACCCGGGACATGGCGGTTCTAATCTGGGTACAGACTATCTGCCAATTCCCGAAAAAGTTTACACGATGGTTGTTGCACAGTACATGAAGGAGGAATTAGAAAAGTTTCAGAATGTTGAGGTATATCTGACACATACAGAGGATGTCAAAATGGACCTTGATGAGCGCGCAGCTTTTGCGCAGGGCGTCGATGCTGATTTTCTCTTTTCACTTCATTTTAATATGTCTCTTTCCCATACCCTCTACGGCAGTGAGGTATGGATTCCGTCAACGGGGCAGTTGTACAGTCAGGGATATTCTGCTGCCAATGAATTTCTGACACAGTTTGAGGAGATGGGGCTGTTTAACCGCGGTATCAAAACCAGAATCGGCAGCAATGGAAACTCAGATTATTATGGCATCATACGTGAGTGTTCGATTCGGAGTATTCCCGCTGTGATTGTAGAGCACTGTCATGTAGATAACATCAATGACACGCCATATATTCAGTCCCCGGAGAAGCTCAGAGAGTTTGGTGTTCGTGACGCACAGGCAGTCGCACGGTACTTTGGGCTTGTGTCTAAAGATAAAACAAAGGATTACAGCAATTATGCTCCGCTGGCAGTACCAGTGCCAGCAAGCCGCGTGCACAACGACACGACAGCACCGGTGTATGTCAGTGCAAATCTTTTAAAATATGACCAGACAGGAAAGACTGCGACGGTAGAGCTGACAGCACTTGATGCAGAATCTCCGATTCAGTATTATGCTTATTCCTGCGATAATGGTCTGACATGGTCGGCTTTGCAGCCGTGGGCAAAGGGCAGCCCAACTGTGACCGTTTCCCTCAATATAGGCTATGGCAGCAACAATACATTGATCTTTAAAGCATACAATTTGTATGATATGAGCACGCAGTCTAACGTGATCCAGCTTCCGTGATCTGCTCGGTCATCACAAAACAGCATCAGGAAAAATGAACAGGCTGGGTGAGAACAAAATAGTAGATCGCAGACAACAGCGTAATCAAAACTTTATGTTTCAGATAATACTCCAGCGAGAGTGCTGATTTTTCCAGAAAACTGCTCGTCTGTAGAATGCAGGATACGCCGCCAAAGCAAAGTGCTGTCATCATCCAGAAAACCTTCTGTGCAGGAATGAGGGTAGTCGTATAGATTGCCTGAACCCCGCCAATGATTTCCAGAAAACTTGACAGAACATTTTTGCTATTATGGGAAAACGGCATAAAGTCAAGAAAAATGCGAAAGGCATTGGTAAAGGTAATGTATCCACCCAGTATAATCAGGGCTTGTGTGTTGTCCATACATGATTTTTTGAGCGTTGCGGCCAGTGAACTAGGAGGCTGGGCAGACTGCGGCTTGATTTCGTTGGAAGCGTGATGATCTGCATGCAAAAATCCCATCACAATGCCGTAGACAGCCGGAATGCCGTACATGCCAAACACGAAGGGCAGCGTATTCTGGTAGCCGCATTCGTGCAGTATCGGAATGATGATTCCCACAAAGTATGCCGGACCAATATTATTGCAAAAGGCAAGCAGCGTATTGGCTTCGGATTTACTGATTTTATCATTGCCATACAGCTCGCTCACGACCTTGGCACCCATGGGAAAGCCGCAGAAAAACCCCATAAAGATTGCATACAGCCCGAAGCTGCTGTACTTGTATATCTTTTTCAAAATACGGCTGAGCATACTGCCAAGCTCTAAGTCTGCACCACTGTATACCATAATGGAGCTGATCATCATAAAAGGAAAGAGCGTGGGAACCATTTTGGCAGCCCATTGGTACAGCCCTTCATAGGCATACCGAAATGTCGCGTCGGGTCTGCTCAATATGACAAGGATTAGCAGAAGATATGCCAGCGTTTTGAACAGCATACAAAACCTCCACGTTACATGCAGCATCTCTGTTTAGTATATTTTATAATGAAACTGTGGAATTTATGAATCGGATAAAGGGACACCGTGTCCCTTTATCCGATGGAGGATTGTGATGAGACTGGATAAATTTTTATGTGATATGCAGCTAGGCACGCGAAGCCAAGTCAAGGACTTGATCAAAAAAGGTCAGGTATCTGTCAATGACACGCTTGTCAGAAAACCGGATTTTCAAGTAGATGCAGCGCGTGACCATATTGCCTGTATGGGCAAGAGCATCGTCTACCAAAGTCTGTATTATTATATGCTTCACAAGCCTGCCGGCGTCGTCACTGCCACCAGAGACAACCATGAGTCTACAGTGATGTCGCTGCTGCCAGATGCCAGCGGAAAGCATCTGGCGCCTGTCGGGCGGCTTGACAAGGACACAGAGGGGCTTTTGCTGATCACAAACGACGGCGAACTTGCCCACAATCTGCTGTCCCCCAGCAGGCATGTGGCAAAAACATATTATGTGGAATGCACAGGAACGCTTTCGGCAGATGCCGTCTCTTTGCTGGAAAATGGCGTGGAGATCGGAGATGAGACACCCACGCGTCCAGCTCAGGTAAAAGTATTAACACAGTCAGCGGACTTCTATACGATAGAGCTTACCATAACAGAGGGGCGGTTCCATCAAGTCAAGAGAATGGTGCAGGCTGTCGGCGGTTCAGTCACATATTTAAAGCGTCTCTCGATGGGAACACTGTCATTAGATGAAACTCTTTCAAAAGGTTCTTACCGGGCGCTCACGGAACAGGAAATTATGGCGCTGAAACCATCAAAATCGTCAGAATTATGAGAAGGAGGATTGAAAATTGTCAGTTGCAAACGGCTTTCTGCCTATGACAATCGAAGAAGTGCAACAGCTTGGAATAGAACAGCTTGATTTTGTCTACGTCACAGGGGACGCCTATGTGGATCACCCTTCTTTTGGACATGCGATCATCACACGGCTGCTTCAGGCACATGGCTATCATGTCGGAATCATAGCGCAGCCAGACTGGAAAAATGAGGACAGTATTGCAGTGCTAGGCACACCGCGCCTTGGCTTTCTGGTGTCCTCCGGCAATATGGACTCTATGGTGAATCACTATTATGTGTCCAAAAAGCACCGCGATTCAGATGCCTACACGCCCGGCGGCGCGCCATACAAGAGACCAGATCACGCCACCGTCGTATACAGTAATCTGATACGCAGAAAATTCAAAAACATTCCGATTATCATTGGGGGAATTGAGGCAAGTCTGCGCCGTATGGCACACTACGACTACTGGTCCAATTCCTTTAAGCGCTCAATCTTGCTCGACAGTCAGGCTGATCTCATTTCTTATGGTATGGGTGAGAAATCAATCATTGAGATTGCAGATGCCCTAAACAGCGGTATCGCAGTAAAAGATTTGTCCTTTATCGCAGGGACCGTATATAAGACAAAGGATATTTCAAGTCTGTACGACTATGAACTTCTGCCTTCCTATGATGCGATGACTGCCGAAAAAATCCAATATGCCAAAAGTTTCAAAATACAGTACGACAACACAGACCCGTTCAATGGAAAGACACTGGTTGAACCGTATCCTAATGGTGTCTATGTCGTTCAGAATATACCGCAAAAGCCGCTTTCCATGCAGGAGATGGATGACGTCTATGCACTGCCGTATCAAAGAACATATCATCCATGCTACGAAGCACAGGGCGGTGTGCCGGCGATTTCAGAGATAAAGTTTTCGCTGGTCAGCAACCGCGGGTGCTTTGGCGGCTGTAATTTTTGTGCGCTTACATTTCATCAGGGACGCACAATACAGGTGCGCAGCCATGACTCTATCATAGCAGAGGCAAATCAGATGATACAGGCACCGGACTTCAAGGGATATATTCATGATGTTGGCGGTCCTACGGCAAATTTTAGAAAGCCCTCCTGCCAGAAGCAGCTAGAGATTGGCGTTTGTAAAAACAGACAATGCCTGTGCCCGAAACCCTGCCCCAATCTGGAAGTAGATCATTCGGATTATCTGTCTCTACTGCGCAAGCTGAGAGCGCTTCCAAATGTCAAAAAAGTATTTGTACGGTCAGGAATACGATTTGATTATCTGACACTAGACAGAGATGATACATTCTTTAAGGAGCTTGTAGAGCATCATATCAGCGGACAGCTCAAAGTAGCGCCAGAACATATCTGTGATGCAGTCCTCTCCAAAATGGGAAAACCGGAAAACGCTGTCTATGAGGCATTTACTGAAAAATATCACCGACTGAATCAAAAACTTGGCAAGAATCAGTTTTTGGTGCCATATTTCATGTCATCCCATCCTGGCTCGACACTCAAAGAAGCTGTGGCGCTGGCTGAGTATTTGCGAGATATCGGC
This sequence comes from uncultured Lachnospiraceae bacterium, assembly GCA_910586405.1. Lineage (GTDB taxonomy): Bacteria > Bacillota > Clostridia > Lachnospirales > Lachnospiraceae > COE1. Next base: position 23,937 of record CAJUII010000024.1, on the reverse strand, counting down.
TATATGCCAGAGCAGGTACAAGACTTTTATCCGACACCATCAACGATGTCAACCGTCATGTATTATACTGGAGTGGACCCTGTGACGATGAAGTCTGTCTATGTCTGCAAAAATCCGCACGAAAAGGCAATGCAGCGTGCACTGATACAGTACCGCAATCCCAAAAATTATGAACTTGTGCGGGAAGCGCTAAAGCTTGCAAAGCGGGAGGACCTGATTGGATATGACAAAAAATGTCTGATCAAGCCAAGAAAAACGGCAGTTGAACCTGCAAACAGGCAAAATCATCAGAATAAAAAAAAAAACACCGTCAAAGCCTGTTAAGCAGACGGCGGTCAAGAAAAAGACGATACGAAATATTCACAAACACAAACAGATTACAAGAGGGCACTGATACCTTGAACCGAATGGGGGAATTATAATACTTGGATTTACCTATGCAAATCATTTAAAAAAGTTAGTAGCAAAAGCCGCGAAAGCGGACCCTGAATATAAGGTGTTTGGCGCAAGCTCGCACAAGTACTGCCTAAATCCAGTGATATCCTTAAAGGAAGTGCGGCAGTTTGAAATGGAATATCACATCACATTGCCGGAGGAATATGTGTTTTTCCTAACCAAAGTTGGCAATGGCGGTGCCGGTCCCTATTACGGATTATATTCATTGGAAAAACTAAAATGCTATAATGATGCGAATAATCCTGACAATCCTGTGTTTATTGATAACTCGCTTACCTTGGAGAAATGGCAGGACACGATCAATGCAATGGACGATTGTACCGATGAGGAATATGACCAAATTGAGTCGCGGATTTTATCAGGTGCACTCAAAATCGGAACACAGGGGTGTACTTTTGGCAATCTTTTAATGTGTCAGGGCAGCGAGACAGGGAAGATTGTATATGATGATGTAGACTGGTTTTTCGACAAGCCGCCTTTTCTGACAGGTATGACATTTTTAGACTGGTATGAACAGTTTTTTGAAGAAATTGCTGCCGATCACTGGGTCAACTTTTATGGATACAAGCGTCTTGGCACAGAAGAAGAGCTTATGAGGGACTATGATGCTGCAATAGATTTAGAACAGAAGGCAAAAGTTCTTTCAAGCTTCTTTCGTTTTAAAAAACTGAATGACAAGACTGTCACATGGTTGATGAACATGGACGAAAGAAGATTTGATGCAGCCAAAGTACGTTTACTTTTACAAAGTGATATCATAAAAGGACTGACTGTGTTTGAAAGTCTGCTAACTGGCAAGAATATTATTGCAGCGGTTGACAGTGCTTTTGCAATACCAGCGTCACACAAAAATACTTATTATCAATGCATGTTAAAATTGTTGTATGAAGAAAATGCTGTAGATAAGGAACAAATATTATATTTCCTCAAAGATTGTAGCTGTAAGAAAGCGGCTGATCTGGCTGCTTATGCCGAGAGTCAGCAGATCAATTCAAAAACGCGCCAGACGACGATCTATGTGATGGAAAGCTGTGATGATATGAATAAATTTATATAAATGGAGATTGAGCTATGAATATTATTTTGATTACAGGTGCCTCCTCGGGCATGGGTGTAGAATTTGCGCTGCAACTGGACAATGTTTTTCAGAATATCGACGAAATCTGGCTGGTTGCACGCCGCAAAAAAGAAATGCTGGAGGTGGCTCAGCATCTTGAACACACAACACGGGTGCTGGATATGGATGTCACAAATGATGAACATATAGAGCGGTTGAAAAAAGTGCTTGCAGACGAGAGACCAGTGATTCGAATGCTGGTCAACAGTGCGGGATATGGCATCATGGGAGATTTTTCTGCCTCCAGCATCAAAGACGAGCTTGGCATGATTGATGTCAACTGTAAGGCGCTGACCCAGCTCACACATTTATGTATTCCCTATATGCGCAAAAACAGCCGCATCATACAGCTCGCGTCCAGCGCAGCCTTTTTACCTCAGCCCAATTTTGCAGTTTATGCGGCGACAAAATCCTATGTGCTCAGTTTTTCGAGAGCATTGAATCAAGAGCTGCGCCGCAGGAAAATCTATGTCACCGCAGTCTGTCCAGGACCAGTGGACACACCGTTTTTTGACATTGCGGAAAAAACGGGCAGCACGCTTGCCGTGAAAAAGCTCACGCTGGTCCGGGCAGACCAAGTGGTAGAAAAAGCGATTGCAGATTCCTATCATAAGCGGGAACGGTCTGTGTACGGCGGCTGGATACAGAGCTTTGAAGTACTTGCAAAGGTACTTCCGCACAGCGTGCTTCTGGAGGTTATGCGCTTCTTAAAATAAGTTTCATGAAATTATCAGGAGACAGCAGATGAAAATGCAAAAGCAGCAAAAGGGAGAGTATGGATACCCTTCATATGAACGTAAAAGAGTGGTCATTCGCACCGCAGCATATTTTTTGATATCAATTGCAGTATTTTTGCTGGGATATTTTTCTACAGGAAAAAAGGAAAATCTTCTCACAATCGTTGCTGTCCTAGGACTGCTGCCATCGAGCAAGAGTCTGGTATCGGTCGTCATGTACTTCAAGATTCCAAAGTTCAGCGAAAAGGTTTATCAGGAAGTCTCCAGACAGGAAGGTGCGGTGCCTGTGCTTTATAGCATGTATCTGACCTCCTACAAAGCAAATTTCCCGATAAACTGTTTTGCTGTGCGCGGCAACCATCTGATTGGCTACACAGAGTTTGCTGCGTGCGATGCTGCTGCGTGTGAAGAGCATATACAAGGAATCCTCAAACAAAACAGTGTGAAAAATGTAACGATTAAGATTTTTTACGAGAAAGCGCGTTTTACAGAGCGGTTAGCCCAATTACAGGCATTAGAACCCGGCAAAAAAGAAGCAGAAATTCTAACGCTCTTGTGTGACATTTCGTTATGACAGTTGTAACAGGAGACAGCGGTTATGATTGCAACAAAGATTTCTATCAATGAGGCAGGGCAGCGCTTTGACAAATATCTGAAAAAACTGCTAAAAGACGCCCCCGACAGCTTTATTTATAAGATGCTTCGCAAAAAGAATATTGTCCTGAACGGAAAAAAGGCAGATGGCAGAGAAAAGCTGTGTCTCGATGATGAAGTGAAATTTTTTCTTGCCAATGAAACATTTCAAAAGTTTTGCGGGACAGATATGAGCGATACGGCCGAGATCACACCCTATGAACAGGCATATCAAAAGCTAAAGCACTTGAATGTCGTTTATGAGGACGATCAAATTCTCGTGGTCGATAAGCCGGCGGGAATCCTATCACAAAAAGCAAAACCGGAGGAGATCAGCGTCAATGAATGGCTGATTGGATATCTGCTTGCCACGCACCGTATCACGCCGGCATCTCTTGCAACCTTCAAGCCCTCCATCTGCAACCGTTTGGACAGAAATACCTCCGGCATGGTGGCTTGCGGCAAGACGCTCGCTGGCAGCCAGTATCTAAGCCGTGTGATCAAGGACAAGTCTCTTGAAAAATATTATTACTGTCTGATTTCAGGCGAGCTTGTACTTGATGAGCGCGTGACAGGTTATCTCTGCAAAGACCCTGTACTAAATAAAGTCATGATCTATCCTCAGGAAATCGATGTGCCAAAATCCTTGAAGCAAGACGCTGCCTGCATTGATACCGCCTTTCACACCGTTCGGACAGCACACAATATTACCTTATTGGAGGTACAGCTTTTTACTGGAAAAACACACCAGATTCGTGCGCATCTGGCATCGCTGGGACATCCCATTATAGGAGACGCCAAATATGGCAATGCAAAGATAAATCAGTTCTATGCCAAAAAGGGCGTCCACGCGCAACTGCTTCATGCACACAAGCTGGTTTTTCCGGCGTCCTTCACGCCAAACGATGCGCAGCTTTTCATACAGACCTCGGGCAGAGTGCTGGAATGTCCGCCGCCCACCTTATTTGAAAAATTACTGAATGGAGAAGAACTGGAGAAGAACGATGGCTACATGGAACTCGAGGGGACTTCGCGGTTCTCTCTTAGAAGATATGATTAATATGGCAAACGAAAAGTACCGTGACAATGGACTTGCTCTGATTCAGAAGGTACCGACGCCAATCACACCAATTAATATAGACAAAGAGTCAAGACACATCACACTGGCTTATTTTGACCAGAAGAGTACCGTCGATTACATAGGCGTTGTGCAGGGGCTTCCTGTCTGCTTTGACGCGAAAGAATGCGCTGCGGATTTGTTTACACTGCAAAAGATTCATCCGCATCAGGTGCAGTTTATGAGGGATTTTGACAGGCAGGAGGGCATCGCGTTTTTTTTGATTTATTTTACAGCGCGTGATGTGATGTACTATATGAGTATCCGCGAGCTGAATGTGTTCTGGGACAGAATGGAGAACGGCGGCAGGAAGAGTTTTCGGATCGAAGAGCTCAAGGACCAGTATTTCATGAAACACAAAAGCGGGCAGATGGTGCCGTATCTCGATATGATACAGATTGATTTAAACGAGCGGGATAGTTGACACATGAAGAAAAAAAGTGTATACTGCGTTTAATGCATCGCGGCGCTATGGTAACGAATTAGCACGTTAATGCACTAAAGTGATAATGAACTGGAAAGGACTGACAAAGGATTTATGGGAAAAAGACTTGTGCACACGCCAGAGGGCGTTCGTGACATCTATGGAAAAGAATATGCCAACAAACAGAATATCCAGAAGCTTTTTGGCGAGATACTTCATCGTTACGGTTATCAGGCGATTCAGACGCCGACTTTTGAATTTTTTGATGTGTTCAGCCGTGAAATCGGCACGACACCCTCCAAAGAATTATATAAATTTTTTGACAAAGAGGGCAATACGCTAGTACTAAGACCAGATTTTACTCCTTCCATCGCGCGGTGCGCCGCGAAGTATTTTATGGACGAGACGATTCCACTCCGGTTCTGCTACTCCGGTAATAATTTTATCAACACCAGCGATTTGCAGGGCAAATTAAAAGAGACAACACAGATGGGCGCGGAGCTGCTTGGCGATGCGTCGCCGGAGGCAGATGCAGAGATGCTCGCCATGCTTGTTGAGGCGCTGCGCAATGCCGGATTACAAGAATTTCAGGTATCCGTGGGACAAATCGAGTATTTTAAAGGCTTATGTGCCAATGCGGCGCTTGACGAGGAGACCGAACTGGCGCTGCGCGAGTTCATATCCAACAGAAACGAATTTGGCGCACAAGAACTTTTGTTAGAAAAAAATATACCAGCCGACTCCGTCAAGGCACTTCTGAGTGTAAACAGCCTGTTTGGCACCTATGATATTTTGGATAAAGCCTTGGCGTGTGCGGATAACCAGCGTTCCCGAAATGCCATCATGCACTTAAAACAGGTGTATGAGCTGTTAAAGGTTTATGGCGTGGACCAGTACATATCGTTTGACTTGGCTATGGTCAGCAAGTACAATTATTACACAGGCATCATTTTCAGCGCCTACACATATCAGGCGGGAAGCGCCATCGCAAAGGGCGGCAGATATGACAACCTGCTTGAAAAATTTGGGAAGCCTGCACCGGCTACAGGATTTGTCGTTATGATTGATGATCTTGTGTCAGCGCTGACGCGTCAGAAATGTTGTCCCGCACTGGAAAACAACACGATTCTGCTGGTGTACACCGATGATTTTGATAAGGCTGTGGCAGAGGCGAGAGCGTACAGAGCGCAAAACTATGCTACGGTTTTGATGAAGCAGGAGCAGCCCCGCGCGCACTACACAGAATTTGCAGAAAACCATCATATTTCACAAGTTATATTTCTATAAAAAGGGAGGTATTTGAGATGAACAGACAGACAGAAGAGATGCGATACCTTACCTTTGCACTCGGTAAGGGACGGCTTGCCAGCAAGACATTAGAGCTTCTTGAAAAAATCGGGATAACCTGTGAGGAAATGAAGGATAAAAGCTCACGAAAATTAATCTTTGTCAATGAGGACTTAAAACTCAAATTCTTTCTGGCAAAAGGTCCAGATGTGCCTACTTATGTGGAATACGGCGCAGCGGATATCGGTGTGGTGGGCAGTGATACCATTCTCGAGGAAAACCGCAGAGTGTATGAGGTTCTCGACCTCGGTTTCGGCAAATGCCGCATGTGCGTATGCGGTCCGGCTTCAGCAAGAGAACTGTTGCAGCATCATGAGATGATCCGCGTGGCGACCAAATATCCCAAAATCGCAAAGGATTATTTCTATAATCAAAAACACCAGACAGTCGATATCATTAAATTAAACGGTTCTGTTGAATTAGGACCGATCGTCGGGCTCAGCGATGTGATTGTGGATATCGTTGAGACTGGTTCCACCTTAAAGGAAAACGGGCTGGAGGTTCTGGAGGAAATCTGCCCGCTTTCCGCGCGAATGATTGTCAATCAAGTCAGCATGAAAATGGAAGCGCAGCGAATCAAAAAATTACTACAGGCACTCAAGGAGGCAGCGTAAAACGATGAAAATAGTAAAATTAACAAACGATACCAAGCAGAATCTGCTGGAAACCTTATTAAAAAGAAGCACGAATGATTATGGGGACTACGAAAAAGTAGTCGCTGAGATTATCGAAGCAGTCAAGGAGCGCAAAGAGGAGGCAGTCTTTGAATATTCGCTGAAATTTGACAAATGCACCATCACAAGAGAGAATTTCAAGGTCACAAAAGAGGAAATTGAGGCAGCCTATCAGGAATTAGATGCACATTTTATACAGGTCATGAAGGACTCTGCTGCCAATATCCGCGACTATCATGAGAAGCAAAAACGAAACAGCTGGTTTGACGCCAAGCCAGACGGAACCATCTTGGGACAGAAAATTACACCGATGCAGAATGTCGGCGTCTATGTGCCCGGCGGAAAAGCAGCCTATCCCTCCACAACCTTGATGAATGTCGTTCCGGCAAAAGTTGCAGGCGTTCCAAATATCATCATGACCACCCCCGCAGGCGCAGATGGAAAGGTAAATCCCGCAACGCTTGTCGCGGCGGACATCGCAGGTGTGGACGCCATCTACAAAGTGGGCGGCGCGCAGGCGGTCGCAGCGCTTGCCTATGGAACTGAAATGCTGCCAAAGGTTGATAAGATTGTCGGCCCCGGAAATATCTTCGTGGCGCTTGCCAAGCGTGCTGTATACGGACATGTCAGCATTGACTCAATCGCTGGTCCCTCCGAAATTCTGGTTCTTGCGGATGAGAGCGCTACCCCGCGGTATGTGGCGGCAGATCTCTTATCTCAGGCAGAGCATGACGAGCTGGCATCTGCGATTCTGATCACCACAAGCGAGACGCTCGCAAAGAACGTCTCCGATGAAGTGGACCGTTTTCTCGAGGTGCTTGAGCGTAAGGATATCATACAGAAATCTCTTGAAAATTACGGATATATCCTTGTGGCGCCCGACATGGAGACAGCCATTGATGCCACAAACGAGATTGCTTCTGAGCACTTAGAAATTCTGACAAAGAATCCTTTTGACACCATGACAAGAATCCGAAACGCCGGTGCCATTTTCCTTGGGGAGTATTCCTCTGAACCGCTGGGCGATTACTACGCAGGTCCCAACCATGTGCTTCCCACAAACGGCACTGCAAAATTCTTCTCACCGCTGAATGTGGATGACTATGTGAAAAAATCAAGCATTATCTGTTATTCCAAAGAAGCGCTGGAAAAGGTTCATGAGGATATCGAACTCTTTGCCCAGAAAGAAGGACTGACTGCACACGCCAATTCAATCCGTGTGCGGTTTGAGCATTGACTTAGAAGCGTGTGATGGAGGATAAGAGATAATCATGGAAAGAATCGCAGAAGTAACAAGAGAGACAAAAGAGACTTCTATACATATGAAACTAAATCTGGACGGTGAGGGAAACGCCTCTGTCAATACGGGAATCGGCTTTTTTGACCACATGTTAGAGGGCTTTTCAAAACATGGTTTTTTTGACTTATCACTGTCGGTAAAAGGAGACTTGCATGTGGACGGGCACCATACCGTTGAAGATACCGGCATTGTGCTGGGCACCGCGATTAAGGACGCCGTCGGCGACAAAAAAGGCATCAAACGGTACGGTTATTTTATCCTGCCGATGGACGACGCCTTAGCGCTCTGCGCGGTAGACCTCTGCGGCCGCCCCTATCTGCAATTCGACTGTACCTTTCCCAATGATATGACAGGCGGATTTGACACGTCTCTGGTAAAAGAATTTTTTTATGCGGTATCATACAGCGCTGCCATGAACATTCATGTGAAAATGCTAAACGGCGAGAACAGCCACCACATGATTGAGGCAGTATTTAAAGCATTTGCAAAGGCACTCGATGACGCAGTGGCGATGGACGCGCGCATCAAAGATGTACTTTCGACGAAAGGGAGTTTATAAATGAAAAAAGTGACACGTTTTCTCTGCACACTGCTTGCGGTATGTATGTTATGCAGTGTTCCGACAATGACCTCCGAAGCGGCAGTTGTAGAGCGGGGGATTGATGTCTCAAAATGGCAGGGACCGATTAACTGGCAGGCAGTGGCGCAGAGCGGTGTGACATTCGCCTTTATCCGGGTGGGAAATACGCTAAAAGGCATTGACGAATATTTTTATTATAACATGCTTGCCGCACAGCAGGCGGGAATCAAGACCGGCGTCTATATCTATTCCTATGCCAAAAATGTGCAGGAGGCAGCGCTGGAGGCGCAGTTTGTACTAAATGCAATTCAGAACGTACAGGTATCTTATCCTGTCGTGTGGGATGTGGAAGATAATGTCCACAAATCCCTCTCCCCCGAAATGCTGTCGCTGATGGCAAACACCTTCTGCGCGACGGTTGAGGCAGAGGGCTATTATCCGATGGTCTATTCCAGCGCCAACTGGTACAAGGATCGGATTGGCCCTGTATTTTATGATAAATGGGTAGCACAGTGGGCTGCCACCTGTGATATTCCTGATGCTGCGGTATGGCAGTACACCAGCAAGGGCAGTGTTCCCGGCGTGAACGGAAATGTCGATATGGATTATGCACTCAAAGATTACTCCGCAAGCATTGTAAACACCGGCTGGGTTCCGAGAAAAGGCTATCTGTATTATTACATCAACTACAAAATGCAGCGGGGCTGGCTCGATCTGGGTGCTGCAAAGTATTATCTTGACCCCGCAGGACGTATGGTCACAGGCTGGCTGCCGTTAGAGGACAGTCTGTATTATCTACAGCCTGACGGTGTGATGGCAGTTGGATTTACGCCAATTGGACTAGGAATGTACTGTTTTGGCGCAGATGGAAAAATGCTCACAGGACTTCAAAACCTCAATGGATTGTGTTACTATTTTGCACAAGATGGTGCCATGTACACAGGATTTCTTGATTTTCCAGAAGGAAAACGCTTCTTCTCCACAGACGGGCATATGTTTACAGGGCTGAATATTGTCAACAATAAATATTATTATTTTGATCAAACTGGCATCATGCAGACAGGCTGGCAGACAATTGGTGACCAGACATTCCTTTTTGCAGCGGACGGTTCCATGGTATATGGCTGGTATAACGATGGCGTGTACAGTTATTACCTTTCAATGGTAGACGGGCACCGCTCGGTAGGCTGGCAGACAATTGAGGGCAGAACATATTTCTTTGATGAAGCTGGACACATGATGACAGGTGCCGTGACATTGAATGGTCTTTCATACCTCTTTGCAGCGGACGGCACGATGTATACAGGCTGGTTCAATGATGGTGTCTCTGCAAAATATTACGAGGCAGACGGACATATGGCAATCGGTCTGACAACAATTGACGGAAGCGTGTACTACTTTGATATCAACGGTAATATGCAGACAGGCATTGTTGAGCTTGATGGAATCCCGTATATATTTGATGTTGACGGCAAAATGCTGCCACAGCCAGAGCCTGTGCAGCTTCCATAGTAGAAGAAATAGGTAAAATATGAGAAATTTAGCATTAAGTGATGAAATATTAATGAAGGTTGAAAAACCTGCACGCTATATAGGCAACGAAGTAAACAGTGTAATCAAAAGCAAACCTGACATCTCTGTCAGGTTTGCAATGTGTTTTCCAGATGTGTATGAGATTGGCATGTCGCATCTTGGAATACAGATTCTTTATGACATGCTAAACCAGTTTGAGGATACATGGTGTGAGCGTGTCTACTCTCCGTGGCCGGATTTAGACGCGGTTATGCGCGAGAAAAAAATACCGCTGTTTGCGCTGGAATCGCAGGACCCGATCAAAGAGTTTGATTTTCTGGGCATTACGATTCAGTATGAAATGTGTTATACCAATATTCTGCAAATCTTGGATTTATCGCAGATTCCACTCATCGCCGCAGAGAGGACATGGGCGCACCCGATTGTCATTGGCGGGGGGCCATGCTGTTCTAATCCAGAACCCATTGCAGAATTTTTTGATATCTTTTATATCGGAGAGGGCGAGACACAGTACCGCGCACTGTTAAATTTATATCAATCATGCCGCGATGCAGGCATGTCCCGAACGTCGTTTCTTGCAGAAGCCGCCAAAATACCCGGAATGTATGTTCCGCAGTTTTATGAAGTGACCTATCACGAAGATGGTACAATACAATCCTTTGAACCCACGCGCGCAGACATTCCCAGAACCATTCTCAAAGAGATTGTCACTGATTTGTCCAATACGTATTATCCCGAAAAACCTGTTGTGCCGTTTATCAAGTGCACACAGGACAGGGTAGTGCTTGAAATCCAGCGGGGCTGTATCCGCGGATGCCGTTTTTGTCAGGCTGGACAGCTCTATCGCCCTGTGCGGGAGCGCGACGTGGAGATGCTGAAAAACTATGCGGTAAAGATGCTTGATCATACAGGATATGACGAGATTTCACTCAGCTCTTTGAGCTCCAGCGATTATTCACATCTTGAAGAGCTTGTCACCTTCCTGATTGACAAATGCAAGGAAAAGAAAGTCAATATTTCGCTGCCATCTCTTCGTATTGATGCCTTTTCACTCGATGTCATGGAAAAAGTGCAAGATGTCAGAAAAAGCAGCCTGACTTTTGCGCCGGAGGCAGGAAGCCAGCGTTTGAGAAATGTGATCAATAAGGGACTGACAGAGGAAGTCATCTTAAAGGGTGCCACCTTGGCATTTGAGGGCGGCTGGAACCGCGTCAAGCTCTATTTTATGCTTGGACTGCCCACAGAGACAGAGGAGGACATTCGCGGAATCGCAGAGCTTTCGAATAAGATTGCCGTCGCTTTTTATGATACTGTGCCAAAGGAAAAAAGAACTGGCAAGGTACAGATTGTTGCCAGCACCTCCTTTTTTATTCCAAAACCCTTTACCCCGTTCCAGTGGGCACCCCAGTGTACCAAAGAACAGTTTTTGGAGAAAGCATACATGACGCGGAGAGCAATTTCAGAGCAGCTCAACCAAAAGAGTATCAAATATAACTGGCACGAAGCGGACGCAAGTGTCATGGAGGGCATCTTAGCCCGCGGTGACAGGCGTTTGAGCAAACCTATTTTGAAGGCATACCAAAAAGGCTGTATCTTTGACGCATGGGGCGAATATTACAAGCATGATGTTTGGACAGAAACTTTTGAAGAGTGCGGTATTGATACTGATTTTTACACGACGCGCGCGCGCAGTCTGGACGAAATCTTCCCGTGGGATTTTATCGACTGTGGTATCACAAAGGAATTTTTAAAGAAAGAATGGCAGCGCGCACTGGAGGAACAGCTCACGCCAAACTGTCAACAGCAGTGTAATGCCTGCGGCGCCGCCAGATACCACTGCGGCATATGCAGCACAGCGCGTTCCTGACAATAACGCCAGACCAAGGAGGTTCTCAGTGAAAGTAAGAGTTAAATTTTCAAAACATGGTGTGCTTAAATTTATAGGACATCTTGATGTAATGCGGTATTTCCAGAAAGCAATCCGCCGCGCCGGAATTGATATTGCCTATTCGGCAGGTTTTAGCCCGCACCAGATCATGTCTTTTGCCGCGCCGCTTGGCGTAGGGCTTGAGAGCAATGGCGAATATATGGATATCGAGGTGCATTCCCTGACAAGCACAAAGGAGTTTGTGGATACACTCAATGCGCAGATGGTTGACGGCATCGAAGTTCTCGAAGCGCGCCTCCTCCCTGACAATGCCGGAAATGCAATGGCAAGCGTCGCGGCAGCACGTTACACCATTACCTTCCGCGAACAATACCAGCCAGCCTTCTTGACACAGTCCGCAATCAATGACTTTATGAGTCAAAACGAAATTACGGTGACGAAAAAGACCAAAAAGAGCGAAGCCACGTTTGATATCAAACCCTTTATATACGAGTGCAGTTTTCATGAAGAAAATCACGCGCTTACGCTGACTGTCGATGCGAGCAGTGCGAACAATATCAAGCCTTCTCTTGTAATCAAAGCCTTCTATGAGCGAAACCAGCAGCCATTTGACGAGTTTGGACTGCTGATTACAAGGGAGGAGACTTACACCAATCGCGGGACGCCAGACGCTGTTTCGCTCATACCGCTTGGCGCAGTTGGGCGTGAATACTGATGTATACGAAAAATAAAATTTTGAGTCCAGTGCTCATATTTTCCGATAGCGGGGAGTGAATGCAAATGAGTGATATGCGCTATATTATTACAGAATACTGTCATCGCGACACCAAAGGGGTTCTTGCGTTTTCTCTTGATTCCAAGACGAATCAAATGCAGTCTGTAAATTTTACCTCTTATGACCAACGCAATGACCATGTAACCATCGGCGATATTTTTGTGGCGAAAGTGCTCAATGTCTCAAAACAGCTTCAAGCGGCATTTATTCTCTACGCGCCCAACCAAAAGGGGTATCTGCCTATTCATGCAGACTACAAGCCTGTCCTCACAAACCGCAAATATGACGGGAGAATCTTAGCAGGCGACGAACTCCTTGTTCAATTGGAGAAAGAAGCCGTGCGGACAAAAGAGCCTGTATTTACTATGAACCTGTCTCTTGCTGGCAAATACAGTGTGGTTTCCTATGCAAATACCTACAAAGGCATCTCCAAAAAATGCACCAAATTAGAAAGAGAGCAGCTTCAGGCTGCCATTCCGCAGGCGCTTGCGTTCGGCGTTGTGATTCGCACAAATGCGGCAGCCCTGTTACAGTATTCAGAAACGGCGGAAGCCGCCGACTGCTTGCAGCCTGTCAAAGAAGAAATTCTTTATCTAAACCAGCGAATGACGGCACTGCTTCAAGAGGGCATTCACCGGACATGTTTCAGCCGCATTTGGCAGTCGCCGCCTCTATATCTGACAAAGCTGCGGGACGAGGGCTTTACTTATCAGCAGGTAGTTACAGATCATTGTGCCTTATACGACGAACTAAAAGACTTTGCGGCGCTTTATATGCCAGAACAGTCCGCAGCTATTTCCTTGTATCAGGATACTTCCTATCCATTACAAAAGCTGTACCGCGTAGAAACACACTTGTCGGAGCTGCTCTCCAGAAAAGTATGGCTAAAATCCGGTGCCTACCTCATCATAGACAAAACAGAAGCCATGTATGTCATAGATGTCAATTCCGGGAAAAATGTCACAAAGAAAGAATCTGCGGAATATATTTACCAGATTAATCTCGAAGCAGCAAACGAAATTATGCGCCAGATGCGGCTCAGAAATCTGGCAGGTATGATTTTAATTGACTTTATCAATATGGAAGAGCAGCGTTTTATAGATGCACTGTTGCAGGAGCTAAGGGTTTTGGCAAAAAAGGACCCTATTCAGACCACAATCGTTGATCTCACCGCGCTCGGACTTGTAGAAATCACGCGCAGAAAGACCACAAAATCGCTGGCGGAACAGCTTGGGGAGAGCTAATATGAAAAAGAAACTGCTTATTATCATCGGTATCTGTATTTATATATATGCTGTTATATTTGGCATCATCATAGCAGGAACAATTCTTTTGCCCGCGTATGTCTATGAGAATGAGAAGCTCATTGCCAGTGAACTGAACGCTGTAAACAAATTGAAATACTATCAAACTGTGCATGATGGAATCACCACAATATCATGCAGCAAAATGACAGGTATGGAGACTGTCTGGAAATACAGTGCTTCCGAAGATGTGACAATACAGATGTATTATACACTGCAAGTGACAGACGGCAAAGCGAAACTAATCTTCGTACCGCCCGGCGATGCCAGCGTTCTATTGACAGAGCAGGACAGCGCCGCCCCAAAATCCACTGTCTCTGACGCAGCACCAGCTACAGAACAACAGTGCACATTGGATTTGAAAAAGGGGCGGAACAAAATCAAGATTGTCTGCGAGAAAGGGACATCTTTTGAACTTTCGTTCCATGCAGCTTCATTGTAAATCCAGATCAAACAAACAAAATAGACAGACAAAATAGATTCTGAAAAAAGCATTGACAAGCGCCCCCAACAATGCTACTATATATGAGTATGCCGCATAATTAGGTTCAAGTGTATCTAAGATACCACCAAAGTTAGCGAGTAATTATTTAGGAGGTGCAATATGTACGCAATTATTGCAACAGGTGGAAAGCAGTACAAGGTTTCCGAGGGAGATGTAATCAAGGTAGAAAAGCTTGATGTAGAAGCTGGAAACACTGTAACTTTTGACAATGTTATTGCTGTTAGCAATGATTCTCTCAAAGTAGGCGCTGATGTAGCGAATGCATCTGTTTCCGCTACCGTTCTGGAGCAGGGAAGAAGCAGAAAAGTCATCGTTTACAAGTACAAGAGAAAGACAGGCTATCACAAGAAAAACGGTCATAGACAAGCATACACACAGGTTAAGATTGATAAGATCAACGCTTAATAGATGTTGTTAGTGAAATATTATGACTACGATTGTAATTTTTAAATCCAGTGACAGTTATAAAGGATTTACCTGTATGGGTCATGCAGGCTTTGGACGGTCAGGAAAAGATATCGTATGTGCCTCCATTTCTATTCTGGTCATTAATACGCTCAATGCCATCGAAGTGCTGGCGAATGAGCATATGATTACAGAGAGTGATGAGAGTGAAGGCTATATCGAATGTCAGTTTCCCGATGAAATTAATGACAAGACAAAGCTCTTGATGGATTCTTTGGTAATGGGTTTAAAAGAAATCGAACAAAACTACGGTAAACGAAAAAGACCTTTTTTGAAAGAAAAGCGTTTTTTCGAACTCATAATCAAGGAGGTGTAATACCATGATGAAGTTAAATCTTCAGTTTTTTGCTCATAAAAAGGGAGTTGGTTCTACAAAGAACGGCAGAGATTCCGAGTCGAAAAGATTAGGTGCGAAAAGAGCAGATGGTCAGTTCGTAAAGGCAGGCAACATTTTATATAGACAGCGCGGTACAAAGATTCATCCGGGCGTAAATGTTGGGATCGGCGGAGATGATACATTGTTTGCATTGGTTGACGGTGTACTCAGATTCGAGAGAAAAGGAAGAGATAGAAAGCAGGCTTCCGTTTATCCTGTAGAGGAGAAATAGAGTCATACTTACGGATTTACTAAGGCTTCAGGTTTCACCTGAAGCCTTTTGCATATGATTGTCAGAAAAGAAAGGTTGAAATTAATGTTTGCAGATAGAGCCAAAATATATATCAGAAGCGGCAAAGGAGGAGACGGACATGTGTCCTTCCGGCGCGAAAAATATGTACCGAACGGCGGCCCTGATGGCGGCGATGGCGGCAATGGCGGAAGTGTGATTTTCGAAGTAGACGAAGGACTAAATACCTTGACAGACTTCCGCCATATCAGAAAATACTGTGCTCAGGACGGAGAACAAGGTGGCAAGAGAAACTGCCGCGGAAAAAACGGAGCAGATATCATTGTAAAAGTACCAGAAGGAACCGTCATCAAGGAATTAGAATCAGGCAGAATTATTGCTGATATGTCAGGTGAAAATCGCAGACAGACAATCTTGAGCGGTGGAAAAGGCGGAAACGGCAATCAGCATTATGCCACCTCAACCATGCAGGCGCCCAAGTATGCCCAGCCGGGACAGCCTTCCAAAGAACTAAACCTGTTTCTTGAATTAAAGGTAATCGCAGATGTAGGGCTTGTAGGATTTCCGAATGTTGGAAAATCCACACTGTTGTCCCGTGTCACAAATGCAAGACCAAAGATTGCCAATTATCATTTCACAACACTCAATCCCAATCTTGGTGTCGTAGATCTCGAGGGTGGAAAAGGATTTGTCATTGCTGATATCCCGGGACTTATCGAGGGTGCCTCTGAGGGCGTTGGACTGGGACATGAATTTCTCAGGCACATAGAGCGTACAAAAGTTCTGATTCATCTTGTTGACGCCGCCTCCACAGAAGGACGGGACCCTGTTGCGGATATCTATGCGATTCACAAGGAACTAGAAGCCTACAACGCTGATATCGCCCACAGACCACAGGTGATTGCCGCCAATAAAATAGATGCCGTCTATAGTGAAAACGGTGAAGATCCGATTGAACGAATCAAAAATGAGTTTGAACCAAAAGGCATCAAAGTATTTCCGATATCAGCAGTATCCGGCCAAGGTTTACAAGAGCTTTTATACCATGTAGCGAACATGCTTGCAGAGATTGACGAACCGCCAGTCATTTTCGAGGCCGAGTTCAATCCTGATACGGAGATTGTTGTGGGAAATGAGCCTTATACGGTTGAATACGATCAGAAAGAAAACACATACATCGTCGAAGGTCCCCGTATTGAAAAAATGCTTGGATATACCAATCTGGAGTCTGAGCGCGGATTTAAATTTTTCCAGCAGTTCCTCAAGGATAACGGCATACTGGACGAACTAGAAGCACTTGGCATTCAAGAGGGCGATACAGTGCGGATGTATGGTCTGGCATTTAGCTATTACAAGGAATAATCGAAGAAAGGAAACATACCATGACGAGCAAACAGAGATCCTATTTAAAAGGGCTGGCAATGAATATTGATCCAGTATTTCAGATTGGCAAATCGTCTGTAACACCAGAAAATGTTGAGGCGATTTCAGAGGTGTTCAATACACATGAACTGATAAAAATAGCAGTATTAAAAAACTGCATAGATGATCCAAAAGAAATTGCAAACGTTGTTGCTGAGCGCACGCAGTCACAAGTCGTGCAAGTAATCGGCAAAAAAATTGTATTATATAAACCCTTCAAACAAGATCCTAAAATAATCTTACCCAGATAAGATGGAGGACATTCATGGGAAATCGTGTTGGCATTATGGGAGGTACCTTCAATCCCATTCATTATGGACATCTGCGGTTAGCCTTAACAGCGCAGGAACAGATTTTGCTGGATAAAGTTCTCTTTATGCCAAGTGGAACATCATATATGAAAAGCAATGTTTTAGAGACGCAGAAGCGGGTTGACATGGTAGCACTGGCAATCGAAGAATATCCACAATTTGAGCTGTCATTGATTGAAGCGCAAAAAGCAGGCAATACCTATACTTTTGAGACTTTGCAGGATTTGAAGAAGTCCGACCCAGATACGCAATATTTCTTTATCATTGGGGCAGATTCTTTATTTCAGCTTGAGCAGTGGCGGTGCCCTGAACTGATCTTTGAGCTAACTACATTGGTCTGCGCAGTGAGAGATGACTATACAATTGACTCAATCCGCCAAAAAGGAGATGTGCTGTCCAAGCTGGGCGCAGACATTGTTTATCTCAATTCCCCCAAATGGGATATATCCTCTACTGAGATCAGAGCAAGGGTCAGGCAGGGAATGCCGATTCACGATTGGGTGCCGCCGAAGGTTGTATACTATATAGAACAGGAGCATTTATATGAAGAAGATTAAGAAGTATTTAAAAAAACATCTAACCAAAGACCGCTATCATCACACACTTGGCGTAGCTTCTACAGCCGTAGCGATGGCAATGCGGTACAATCCTGATCCGAGTAATTCTAACTTCATAAAAAGGGCTGAACTTGCAGGGCTTTTACATGACTGTGCAAAGTGTATGGACAATAACAAAAAACTTCGGATATGCGAGAAGAATAACCTTTCCTGTAGCAGTTTTGAGAAAAGCCATCCCTATCTTTTGCATGGCAAAGTAGGCGCCTATATTGCACAGACAAAATTTAAAATCGAGGACAATGATATTCTTCAGGCAATTACTTGGCATACTACCGGGCGTCCAGATATGTCACTCCTTGAAAAGATTATATTTATAGCAGACTATATTGAACCTTCCCGCAATCCAGTTCCAGAGCTTAATTTAATACGGCAGCTCGCATTTGTCGATATTGACAAGGCAATGGAAAAGATACTGTCCAATACATTAAAATTCCTAGAATCAAAAGGAAACCCCATTGATAAAATGACGCAGACTACGTATGACAGTTATGTGAGAACCGCTGTGACAGTGCCTTATCAGTCAAAGGCACTGAACTGTTAATCGTACTATCAACACAATATTTGCAACTTAAAGGAGGAACTGTTATTTGAACCATCTAAACGATATCTTAAAAACAATCATTGATGCTCTCGAGGATAAGAAAGCAGAAAATATCCAAATCATTGATATCAGTGAAGTGTCAACGATTGCAGACTACTTTATTATCACAAACGGCACCAATACAAGCCAGCTTCAAGCATTATCAGATCATGTCGAAGAAAAGCTGTCAAAGAATGGGATTCATCCCAAAAACATTGAAGGCTACAATACCGCAAACTGGATCTTGATGGACTACAGTGATATTCTTGTGCATATTTTTGACAAAGAGAGCCGTGGATTCTATGATTTAGAACGGATTTGGCGCGATGGAAAAGCCATAGATTCACATTCGCTGCAAAAAACTGTTCAGCCTCAAGCGTAATACCGTAATAAATATCTGTTGATAAGACAATGGCCAAAAATAGAATCTTTCGACCATTGTCTTATTTTTCGTTTTATTGTTTTGAGGAAATCATTATCCATAGAAACTGATTTAATGATATAAACGAAAAACACCGTAAACTTTGCCCAAGATTTCGACTTCGTCCAAGATAATAGGCTCCATCGTGTCGTTTTCTGGCTGAAGTCTGTAATGTCCATCCTCTTTATAATATGTCTTAACGGTTGCGGAGTCATCGACCAAAGCAACCACAGTATCACCATTCTCTGCGGTATTGCACACGTGGATAAAGATGCGGTCTCCATTAAAGATACCAGCATTGATCATGCTGTCCCCTTTTACTTTTAACACGAATGATTCACCAGCCGGCACCATCTCCGCAGGAATAGGGAAATACCCCTCAATATTCTGTTCCGCAAGAATCGGAAGTCCGGCAGCCACTGTTCCAATAATTGGGACGCTTGTCATCTCATGCCTTACCATCTGGAAGCTGTCATCCATAATCTCAATCGCACGGGGTTTCGTCGGATCTCTTCTAATATATCCGTTTTTCTCAAGTGTCTCAAGATGTGAATGAACAGAAGAAGTAGACTTGAGATTCACTGCCTCGCAAATCTCCCGAACTGATGGAGGATATCCTTTTCTGAGAATCTCTGCCTTGATAAACTCCAATATCTCTTTCTGTTTTACTGTTATTTTTCCATATGCCATATGTATCTCCTCCTAAATTTTAATAGATATATCTTCTTTATCATCATAACACATTATGCCCCAGAATGCAAACGTATATTCCGAAAAATTGTTTGGAAATTTTTGAAATAAACCTTGACAAGCAAAAATTTGTTCTGTATAATCTGCTTTAAACAGCTGTTCGGAATTTTTGTTTGGAATTAATGTTCGCCTTCCACACTGCAAAGGAGAAATGTTTTATGATGAATACGAACTATGTAACAAGAGCACTGATCAACAGACAAAAGCGTCTTAATCAAATAAAACTGCATATACTTGCCTTGTCAATCTCTGTCGTAACCGTGATAATGCTGTCTATTCTGCTCATTTCTTTTTCGACAGAGGCAAATGACAGGGTACATGAACCCGCTTACAAATACTACAAGAGTATTGAAATCACAAACGGGGACACATTATGGTCTATTGCAAATGATCATTTTGATTCGGCGTACTATAAAAATACGCGGGAATATGTCTCGGAAATAAAAAAAGTAAACAATCTGACCTCTGAGAAAATAGTTGCCGGAAGTTATATTAT
This sequence comes from uncultured Lachnospiraceae bacterium, assembly GCA_910586405.1. Lineage (GTDB taxonomy): Bacteria > Bacillota > Clostridia > Lachnospirales > Lachnospiraceae > COE1. Next base: position 3,859 of record CAJUII010000024.1, on the reverse strand, counting down.
TATCCCTTATTATTCCGCAGAATTGGAATAATAAATTGGTATAAAATACTGCCTGGCTAGATTCGTTTTTCTCTTAATGTCACAGCTTTGGCTGCCTGACGGCGCCTGTCCTCCTCGAGAGCAGCATAGTGTTTTCTGGTGGTATTTACGTCCTTGTGCCCCAGTACATCCGCCACAAGATAAATGTCTCCAGTTTCCCTGTAGAGCGTCGTGCCATAGGTACTTCTCAGCTTATGAGGCGTTATCTTTTTCAGGGACGTTACCACAGATGCATATTTCTTGACGAGATTTTCCACGGCGCGCACAGTGATTCGCTTATTCTGCATTGACAGGAACAGAGCGTTTTCATGTCCTTCGACGGGTGTCATGGCAGAGCGCTGTTCGAGATAGTCCAGCAGTGCGATTTCAACCTCCTCGCCAAAGTATATAACGGCTTCGTATCCGCCCTTGCGCCGTATTTTTACACCATTATTTTTGAAATCAAGATCTTGCAAGTCAATGCCGACGCACTCAGATACACGAATCCCGGTTCCAAGCATCAAGGTAAGCAGTGCAATATCACGCAGTTTATTTTTTTGGTGGTATTGCAATTGCTTCTTGGTCAGCTTTTCGCCTGTTTCTACAGTGTCAAGCAAAATTGCAACCTCGTCAGGGTCAAGCCGTATAATCTCCTTTTCGTGCAGTTTAGGCATTTGGACAAGCGCTGCCGGATTTTTCTCTATCATTTCGTTTTTAAAGAAATAGTTATAGAAGCTTCTCAGAGATGCGAGTTTTCTCGCCTTGCCGCGCTCGTCATTCATATATTCTTTGCCATCCTTGGTGTAATATGCGCAATGTTCAAGATATTCTTCAATATCCATGCGCGTAATCTGGTCTAGGATTTCAAGCCGGTATTCTTTGATTGGCGTCTTTTTGAATACAGGATTACTGTCATGAAGATACTCAAAAAATACGCGGATATCATAGGCATAAGCGACGCGTGTCCTGCTTGATATGTACTCCTGCATACCTCTGAAATATTGTCCGCAAAAGGGCGGGAGCGTATCTAGCAGTTCTCTTAAATGTAGTATATTTTTTTTGTTTACTTCATCATGGTATGTAGTGGTGGTTTTATTTGTTTTTTCCAAGTTTATACAACTCCTTTATAGATGATTTTTTCACGATCTACAGTTCTGAAATTTAATAGAATTTACAAAACTTTAGTATAATTATCCTATATATTATGCTATAATCATTTTATAACACTTTTCAATATTTTCCAACAAAAGAATAAAACAAATTTGGGTTTTGCGAAAAGTGAATCATGGCAAAGGATAGGAGAGTAGTGAAAGAAATGAAAAACAACAAAGACTATTTAAAGTGGGGACTGACAGCCTTTTTTGTCGTTCTGGGCGGATTTGCAAGTTATTATGTCATTTTCCATTTGGACAGTCTGTCATTGACGCTGAAAAATTTGTTAGTAGTATTAATGCCCGTCATTGATGGCTTTATACTTGCATATTTAATTGCACCGCTTGTCAATGCGACAGAACGAAATATTACAACACCCTTATTTGACTTTTTTAAGATTGGCCACAAAAAGGGGCATAAGCGTTTTTTATCCATCATTATTACAGAAGTGTTAGTTTTATGGGCAATTTATGCATTTTTCTCTATTGTAATTCCCCAGATTTACAATAGTATCCGAACAATTTTAGAGCAGTTTCCAAATTATATTAATACAATTATTTTATGGATATCAAAACTTCTTGGCGATAATCCAGAATTTGAAAAGAGTGTAATCGAATTTATCAATCAGTCCTCTATGGATTTAACGACCTTCATCAACACAACAGTACTTCCGCAACTCAATAGTGTCAATAACGTAACCAAAATGTTATCGCAACTGAGCAACGTTGTCAATGTTATAACTTCTGTGTCAATGAGCGTTTACTCTATATTTAAAGCGGTATGGAATTTATTGATTGGTTTTATTATCTCGATTTATTTGCTGTCAAGCAAAGAACTGTTTGCTGCGCAGGCAAAAAAAATAGTCTATGCCTTTTATTCTGTTGAAAGTGCAAACCGTTTTATCAGCAATGTCCGTTTTGCACACAAAACTTTTGGCGGATTCTTTGTTGGAAAAATATTAGACTCCATTATCATTGGTATTCTGTGTTTTGTGATCACCAGTATCTTAGGAATGCCGTTTTGTGTATTAATCAGTGTTATCATTGGTGTCACAAATATTATACCGTTTTTTGGTCCTTTTTTGGGCGCCATTCCTTCTATACTATTGATTCTCTTTGTTGACCCGCTAAAAGCAGTTTACTTTGCAATCTTTGTCATTATTCTACAGCAGGTTGACGGAAATATTATCGGACCAAAGATTTTGGGAAGTTCAACTGGATTGTCAAGTTTCTGGGTTATATTCTCCATCACGTTTTTTGGCGGAATCTGGGGAATCTTTGGCATGATTATCGGTGTACCAATTTTCGCCATATTGTTTGCTTTCATGAAATCACTTATTGAGTCACGGCTGACAGCCAGAAATTTATCCCCGGAGACAGGAAAGTATCTAAGGCTGTTATACATTGATACCGGCTCTAAAGAATATGTTGATTTTCCGGCAAACGTGAAAAAACCCTTTCCTGAGATTACGAAGATTCTAGTAAAGGGCCATGAGAAAAAACAGGTCAGCAAAAACGATGAAAAATCACAAGTAAAAAAAAGCAGCGAAGATTAAATATATCTTCAAAAATATTTTCAAAAGAGCTTATCTGAAGAGAGTGCCATTACTTCCCGATAAGCTCTTATATTGTATCTTTACATGCCATCTGGCACAGTGATTTCTCCGGTTTCCAATAAAAAATTAATTATATCCAGCACTTTCAGTATACTTGAGGCGGCATCTTTTTCACTGACTGACTCGCAGAATGCGACGTCCTCCATAATAGCATTCGCCAATCCGGTACTGAGATTCTCTAAAATTCTTTTTCGTACCTCCTGTTGGAGTACAAAGATACAAATAGCCAGATTTTGATGATCTAATTCACGTAATAACCGCTGTATAGAACGGTTGGGCAAACGTTTGATAATGTTTTCAAGGTTATGAATGGATTCCCAAATTCCCGAATCATTCTGAAAAGCAGGGTGAATATTGAACAAATTTTGTACCTCTTCATTCTGATGCAGAAGTTCCATCTGCGCGCGATATTCTTGGCACAGTTTAGGCGGCATCAGGCTCATGAGGAGTTTATCAAGTACTCTGAGATTTTCTCCGTTTTGAATACTGAGTATGCCTCTAAGATAGATATAATCAACCATAGAATTTACACCATCTGACGCATTTGTCCAATAAATATTTGTGGCAATTTCAATAATAATCTCAGGAAATGTTCCATCTACCACCAAGATGATAAGCTGCTTCAAATAATCGGAGGTTATCGTATCAATCATATCCTCCAAGGCAAGCAGACCTTCTTTTCGTGCAAGATCAGCAAGCTTCATTATTGTCTTTGCTGCGTCAATCACTTGATTTTGCTGATTATTTGATAGAGTATCCATATTCTTTAGTTTCGTAATCGCATCAAGTCGTACAGCATCTAAAACTGTATTAAGTATTTTTTCCATTTCATTTTTCCTCCTCATTTAGAATTTTAGAAAGTTGATTTGAATATATGTATTTTATGTTGTAAATTTTTGCTTTTTGTTTACCATCATAGCACAAGAAACTTGTTAACTCAACGATTATTGAATGATAAAAGTGAGAAAATTGAATATAATTCACTTAAAATTCTTTATAGGAAGTCATGTGATTTGATAGTACATTAAGTAAAAAACGGATAAATTATTTTTTAACGGATAGATTATTTTATAA
>CAJUII010000023.1 GCA_910586405.1 uncultured Lachnospiraceae bacterium | reverse complement strand
GTAAAAAAGACAAAAAATGTCTTGACAGTCTAAACGTTTTTTAATAAAATAGGGACAATGAAAAGAGAAAGGCGGTGGGAAGATGATGATGTAACAAAACAGAGAACACAAGTTGTGATTTTAGTTTCAGACAGCACGTTCGTCGTGTCATGTCTGTCAATTGTGTGTATTTGTTTTGTTATGTGAGATCATCTTCCTGCATTGCATCGATGCAGGCTGGAGACTTTATGTCTCTGGCTTTTCTTATGCGCCAGGCGCGCTCACAGTTCTGCTGCTGTCTTTGCCAAAAGGCACTGGCAGCGCAATCATACACACTGTTCCTAATATCCCTCGTGTTTTCATAACAGCAAACAGAATCAATCTATCATTCCTATGCTCAGATTCCTACACTTGTGTGCTGTCCGGCTCAGCTCTGGCAAAATGCCGCAGAATATTCTTCTGAGCGCGCCAGCTACACATGGACTCCCGGCGTATATGAACACGAAACGGAGGCGATATTATGTTACAGATCAAACATTTAACCATACGACACAAAAAAGATTACCGTATTTTGCTAGAAGATTTTAGCCTGAATCTCAATCCAGGCGATAAGTGCGCTCTCATCGGCGAGGAAGGCAATGGTAAAAGCACGCTGTTAAAACTGCTCTATGCCCCTGCCTTAGCAGAGGACTATGTGGAATACGAAGGTGAGATTCTGTGCGCAGGGGAACGGTTCGGCTATCTGCCTCAGGAACTCCCTGAAACACTGCGGCAGTCTTCGATCTACGAATATCTTTCTGCGGCAGACAATTTTTATGACCAACATCCCAGCGAACTTGCCTCGCTCTGTACCAAACTGCGATTTCCCTTAGAGCGCTTGTACTCAGAGGAACCTATGGGCGTGCTTTCTGGCGGTGAGAAAATCAAAGTCCAGCTCATACGGCTGTTCATCGATCATCCAACCATTCTTCTCCTCGATGAACCATCCAATGACCTAGACATTGAGACGCTTGAATGGCTGGAGGATTTTATTCTGGACACCAAGATTCCACTTATATATATCTCGCACGATGAGACACTCCTGGAACGCACTGCAAACAAGCTCATTCATATCGAGCAGCTGCGGCGAAAGACCGCACCGCGCTGTACAGTGGTTCAAACCGACTATCAAAGTTATCTCAGACAGCGGAGACTCCAGTTCGACAAGCAGGAACAGGAGGCCAAAAATGAACGGAGAGCCTACGACAAGCAGATGGAAAAATTTCGCAAAATACAGCAAAAGGTAGAACATCAGCAAAATGCCATCAGCAGGCAGGACCCTCACGGTGCAGCTTTGCTAAAAAAGACCATGCACCGCGTTAAAGCATACGAAGCACGTTTCGAGAAAGAATTTGAAACGATGACAGAAATGCCAGAGTACGAGGAAGCCATGTTCACAAAATTTGGCAGCCAGGGATTCATTCCTAATGGAAAGATCGTACTGGACTTCACACTTGACACACTCCGCATTCCTGAAGCCACCCTCTCCCGTGATATCCACCTGTTTATACAGGGCGCAGAACACATCTGTATCACGGGTAAAAACGGCTCTGGAAAAACAACGCTCATGCGAATCCTGGCAAGAGAACTGCTGCAACGGTCAGATCTCAAAGCTGCCTATATGCCGCAGAATTACGAGGAACTGCTAGACCTGTCTCTAACACCTGTCGAATTTTTGTCAGACGGCAGCAAAGAAAGTATTTCCATGATGCGAACTTATCTGGGCAGTATGAAGTTCACCGCAGATGAGATGACGCATCCCATGCGGGAACTTTCCGGCGGACAGCGGGCCAAAGTCATGCTGCTCTACCTCGACACCTCCGGCTGTGATGTCCTTCTGCTGGATGAACCCAGCCGTAACTTTTCGCCGCTGTCAAACCCTGTCATCCGGCGGATGCTAAGCGCTTACCAGGGCGCAATTATCAGCATCTCACATGACCGCAAATACATTGCCGAAGTCTGCGACAAAGTGTATGAGCTCACCGCAGAGGGATTAATGCAACGATGACCTCCAAAACCCTATATCTTTATCCCTTTCCCGACAGCCAGCACCGCGCCGCCACTTCACCCCCCAGCGCAACCGTGATCACTGGCATCATTCCGGCTATGCCCGCCAGCAGAAACATCGCCGCAGGCACAACATACTTGCGCGGATGATGCCGCAGATCGCTCTCGATCTTCCAGTAAACTACTTTCCCTTTTCTTCCTCATAAAATGCCAGAAATGCCTCGCGATTTTCCCGATAAAGTTTTTCCAGCGAATAAGATAGTTCCTGTGGGTCATATGCACTGAAAACATTTGGTATGTGCTGATACAAGCCGTTCGCGACTTCCTTGGTATGTTCAATGTCGTTTCCGTCAAAATCAAAGATTTGCTTTTCTGTAAATATCAGCAGGCGCACAGAAAACGGTCCGGACGCATTGACATGATGAGCCCGAATACCACGCAAAATATCATAAAACCTGCTGCGGCAAAAAACAACATGACCAATTTCTGTTCAGCCGGGTCGTTCCAGTCAAGCGCATTCTTCGTAGCAAAATACAAAACTGCACTGATATAGCATTTATTATACTACACATCTTCCGAAAGAGAAACCGTTACGCGTGAATCGTCACATCATCGTATCATCACGCAGCACCTCTGTAATCTGAATCCGGCGAATGCTTTGCCAGCCCAGCACATACGCCAGCGCCACAGATGCCCAAATCGCCAGCATAAAAATGCCAATCGGAATAAACGGCGCCTCCGCCAGAAATGTACGCACCTCAAGATAACTTAATTTTAACATATACCACACAACCGCAGCCGCAAGGGGCAGCGTCAACAGCATCGGGCGTCCTGCAACGACAACCGCCTCAATACAGAACATTTTTCTGAGTCCCTCCGGCGTCAGCCCGACGGACAGATAACGTGCAACCTCTCTTCTGCGCTGGCGCACAAAACCGAATGTGTTGGCAAACACATTGCCGATTCCAATGATGGCAAGCAGCACGCAAAAACCTCCGAAAATCCAACGGACTCCCTGTATTTTCTTATTGTTCACCATATATTCCTGAATACGGTTCTCGCTTTCTATGCGGTAAGCGGGACTGATCACTTGTGCGATCTTTTGCTGCAAAGCATTCAGCTCTGCCAGTGTCACAGCTTCCTTGCCAAGTACACGGATATACAACGCTGTCTTTCGATCTCCAATCGCTGTTCTGTATTCCCTCCATAGAGAGACAGGAATAAAATGCACAAGCTCATAATAATCCTGCGTCGCATATTCCTCCCGCAAAACAGGAACTTTGTCTGTATAGAACAGCACTGGAATCTCTGCGGTTCCCTGATTATTTGCAGCATTTATGACACTTATGTCACTTTTTTCATTTATGTATGGCATATATTGCGGATGCCTGAAATCAGGATTGGTCACATCCCGAATCCGGTTTAGCACCACTGCCCCGTCAAGCCGCGGCACTGCGCCAATCTGTTCACAGTATGCCAGAAAGCTATTATCGTCCATAATAATCAGAGGTGCATTTACCACCCAGCCGTCCTCAGCCTGCGCCACGTCCTTTTTGACAGCATAGGTAAAGCCGCCGTTTTGCTTCATGTCCTCGCTCATCATCTCCTCTGTGATGATGCATTTTGCCGCTGCCTTCTGATACAAGACTGCGCTTTCCACACCCAAAAGCCCTTGTACCGCCTGCATCTCCTTTGTATCTGCAAAAGAGAGGATATCCGTATCCTTCACCGTAACCATTATGTCCCACGCGTCCTGATAGCGGGCAAAATATGTTTCCCTTGTACTGATTTTTGATATCTCAAAAAAACACTGCATCAGCGTAAATGCCAGAAACGCCAGCACAAAGGACATTGATGCCGTCCGCAGGGCTTTTTGCTGTGCTTTCAGCGCATTTCCAGCAAGCTCTCCCTCCACCCCAAACAAGAATGCAAGCACACAGGGATTATTTTTGCGTTTCAGGTGCAGTTCCCCTGTGTTTTTCAGCGCTTCCAGCGGCGTCATTCTGCTCAATTTTCCTGCCGGAATCCCAGCAGATATCCAGATCGTAATTGCAGTCACAGACAATGCCGCAAACAGCACCAGCGGGTGATAGCCAAACGCTGCTTCATGCCTGCCCGGTATATCCTTTCCAAGCAATGTATTAATCAATTCCCCAATCTTTATCGTACCTGCAATTCCCAGCAGATTTCCAGCCGCAACAGGCGCCACACACAGCGCTGCCGCCTCCTGCAAAAGACAGGTTCTGATCTGCCTTGGCGTCGCTCCAACGCTCGAAAAAATGCCAAATTGACAGACTCTCGCATTCATGGAAACCGCAAAGGCATTGTGTATGATGACAATCAATGAGAGCGCCGCCAGTGCTGTGATCACGAAAAACAATGGAAATAACAGACGCGGCGCCGTGTCCTGCGGGCTTCGGACAAAATGCATTGCCAACAATTCATCATGATACGAAATGTGTTCCGATGAAATTCCCACCCGCTTTGCGATGCGCGGTGTCTCTGTCAATACTGCCCGCATACTGTCAAAATAAAGGTCATAGCAAAGACTGCCCTCGGTTTTCATTGGCACCACCTCTTTTACATGGGCAAAATTCCGAATGCATTCGACCGACTCCGCATCAAGTTCAAGTTCAATCCGGCTCTGCCAGCCACCGCTTTCCAGTTCAATCCGCTCGATCTCATATTTCCAGAAATTATAAAACAATCCACACAGGAGCGATAAAAGCAATGCGGAAATAAACGCCGCAATCACCACGGACAAACCAGCAGCGCGGTTATTTTTCAAATAGCCTGATGAATATGCTCTCCACATTTTATGGCCTACCTCCTCTCATCACGTATGATGCGCCCATCTGCAATTGTAACGATGCGCTCAGCTTCCAAGGCAAGCTTTTCATCATGGGTGATCAAAAGAACCGTCTGCCCCAGACTGCGGCTGGAAAGTTTTATCAAATCAAGAATCTCCCCCGCATTTTTCTGATCAAGATTTCCTGTCGGCTCGTCCGCCAGCAACAGCGCCGGACGATATATCAGGGCACGCGCAATCGCCGCGCGCTGCTGCTGTCCGCCCGACAGTTGACTCGGCAGCGCGTCCAGCTTATCAGAAATCCCCAATGTGCCGACAATGTGCTCGAAGTACTCATTGTCCGGTTTCTTTTTGTCCAGCGCAAGGGGCATCAATATATTTTTTCGGACTGTCAGCGTCGGAATCAGGTTGTAAAATTGATACACCAATCCCACCTTCCTGCGCCGAAATACCGCTGCCTGCGTCGGATTCAGCCCAGAAAGAGCTATTCCGTCTATTATCACACTTCCGGCTGTGGGCTTGTCCACACTGCCAAGAATATGCAGCAACGTCGATTTTCCTGAGCCGGACGCGCCGACAATCGCCACAAATTCACCCTTGCTGACCGCCAGATCAATCCCGTCGAGCGCCGTCACCTGACAACTGCCACAATTGTAGACCTTTCGGACCCCCTCGCATTTCAAAATCTCCATATACTTGTCTCCTTTCCTATTCTGACACTTGTGTCATATAATATTGTGTCACATACTCCCCACCTAAGGAATTGTAGGAAAATAAGTGATGCAGATTGCGCAGGATATTTCTTCGAGGATGTATGTCAAAAAACGTAGGCGTAGCGGGCTACGGCGAGGATTTTTGGCATGCATAATCGGAGAAATATCCAAGTCAAGATGCGTCAGTTATTTTTCTACAGTTCCTAATGTCATGATACCATACGAAAGTGACAGTTTGGTGACATGTAATGTCTATGTGTGATAAAACCGCACCCGAAAACAAGCGCCTCCCTCCAGCCTGTTTTCAGCCCGAAGTGTCCCATTTTGTCGTTCCACAATCTCCTTTGCAAGCGACAGCCCAATGCCAATTCCGCCCTCGCGTGCATTCTGTCCTCGATAAAACCGTTCAAACAAGTGCGGCAAATCTGCTTTCGCAAATCCCTCCCCCTCGTCCCAGATCAAGATTTCCGTATATAATGGATTCTGTGCATAGGAACAGTACACTGTCCCCCCTTCACTGTGTTCCAAACAGTTTTTCATCAGGTTTATGACCGCCTCCATCGTCCAGTCCAAGTCGGCTGTAATTGTCATCTCCCCGCGCGCTGGAATGTCAATTGCAGTATTTTTGCCCCCAAGTAGTTCCTGCAAATTATCGGCAGCTAAAACCAGCAGCGTATACACATCCACCTCTTTTTGCTGCAAGCGCAATGTTCCCGCGTCGATTCGGGCCAGAACAAGCAGCGCTTCCTCCAAACGTGTCAGACGCAAAAGCTGTTTCTGCATTTGCTCCAGATACCGCTTTTCTTTTTCATATACTTTTTCACATACCTTCTGCTGCTGTCCGCCGCAAAGTCCTTGCTCCTCCGCGCAGACTGCACTGAGCTGCGCAAACTGCACTCGGCTGTCATACTGTACCGTAAGCATAACCGCAAGCGCCGACGATACCAGACTTACAGCTAAGACCAGCCCAAATAGTATCCCTCCATTTCTCTGTCCGCTCATAGTGTGTCCTCCATTCTGTAGCCCACACTCCTGACCGTCTTAATACAGGCTGGCTGGGAAAGTTTATCGCGCAGTCTTTTCATGGTGACCGTCAGCGTATTGTCATTCACATAACTTCCATTCATGTCCCACAACTGTTCAAGTATGCGCTCTCTGGTGACAGTACGTCCTTTGTTCTGCATCAGATACAGAAGCAGTTGATACTCTGCCACACTCAGGCTGATTTCCTCGCAGTCATATGTAACCGTACATCGCTTCTGGTCGATCACAATTCCATCGCAGGAAAGATACTGCCCCGCCGCAGTTTTCGTCCTGCGCAGCAATGCCAGAATCCGCACATACAGCACTTCTAATGTAAACGGCTTCACCACATAATCATCTGCACCATTCTGGAAACCACACACGATCTCCGCACTATCTCCCCGAACTGTAAGAAAAATAATGGGCAGTTCCTTCCAGTTCCGGCGAATCCACTGACAGAGACTGTCTCCATGACCGTCGGGCATATTCCAGTCCAGCAGCACCAGCGCTGGCAGATGCGATGCCAGCGCCTCCCTTGCCTGCGCAAGCGTTGCATATCGCATGACACGAATGTTTTTCTGCTCCAAATATTGTTTCACGGCTTCCGCAATCGCCCAATCATCTTCTACATAATATATTTCAATCATTTTATCCTCCATACCGCCCTTGATAAACGCCTGAAAAATCTGTTATACTTTAATAAACTATATAACAGGTTCTTTCGCATGGCAATACACTAAGGAAATCTCTGGTGGTAAGCTGGGGCTTCTTGGCACCGTCTTTACCATGACTGGCGACTTTTTCAAGAAACCCTTTTATGACAGCGGTATAGAAATCGTTGTGCCGAACGCGGAGAAAATGGATTATATCAACTATAAAATATCCTCCGAATTAGAACGCGGGATTGTCAACAAGGAAACCTTGAAAATCTTTCAGAATGTGATCGCCCACATGCAAAAGGACCATGGCATTGAAGCCGTTGTTTTGGGCTGCACAGAGCTGCCGCTTCTGTTAAATGACAACGTCAGCCCTGTGCCCTGCCTTGATACGATGCAGCTTCATATACAGGCTTTGATTGAGGGAATTGTATAAATTTAACATAAATATACTTGATGGGTTATCATATTCCTGTTCCTGTCCGATATATCTTATAAATACGACTAAAATATGGAAAATCCATTGATTTTTCAATTAGCTAAGTATAAAATAATAGTAACCAACCAATTTTATTCAGTGAAGGAGTGATGAGTATGTCATTTATGAATTTTTGGAACAGCAATTCGCTGTATGGCTCGAACAACAGCTCGACCAACCTGTACAGTCTGTTCTCTGAACGAAATGCGATAAAGAACGGTACATATAAAAAACTGCTCAAATCCTACTATAGTTCTTTAGAGGAAAATTCCGGTTCAGCGACGTCTACCAGCAAGCGGCGCGGTCAGAATAACATTATTGATAAACTGCTAAAGGAAAAGATGTATCCCACTGTTTCCAAGGAGACACAGGAGGCGAACACCAACCTGACGAATGGAATCAGCAGTCTGAAATCTTCTGTTTCCACATTGCAGAGTGAAAAGACGTATGAGGATACCGAAAACGGCAAGACTGCATCGGAAAAGGTTGTCTCCGCGATGAAGTCCTATGTAAACAACTACAACAACGTTGTGACAGCTTCAAAGAGCTCTACGCTTTCAAACAAAACAGCGTATGTGGCAAACATGATGAGCGCAACCTCAAAATTTGAAAAAGAGCTCGGTGAAATCGGCGTAATGCTCAAAAGTGACGGGACACTCCAGCTTGATGAGACGAAGTTAAAGGGCGCTGATCTCTCAAAAGTACAAAAGCTGTTCTCGACAGATAATATTCAGAGCTATGGCTCTACCATCGCATCGCGCGTTCAGTTTGCCGGCGGCGGTTCGAACACCACCACAGGCACAACAAATGACAGCACAAGCACAGATGACAAAAAGCCAGCCAGCTCAAGCGCTGCTGCCGCACTCAAGACAGACGGCGAGACGCTTGCGTCCAGCGAACTATTTGCGAAGATCAAGGATCAAGATGGCAATGAAGCGTATGATATCAAGAAAATTCTTTCCACTGCAAAGAGCTTCGTAAACAACTACAATACAATGTTTGATAAAGCCGAGTCCAGCTCTAATTCCGGTGTACTGTCCAATCTGTCATATATCAGAAACAGAACCGCAAACAACACCAAGGCACTGAAAGAGTTCGGAATCAGCGTAGACAAAAAAGGCAGACTGTCGATTGACGAGGAAACCTTTCAGAAAGCGGATATGTCCAAAGTTCAGGACTTTTTCAAGGACTATGGCTCCTATGTTGCCAGCAACGCATCGCGCGTGGACTATTACATGAACACCAAGGCAAACGCAGCAAGCGGTTATACTTCAAAGGCGTCTTACAATATTCCGCCTGTTTCAGATTACAATTCATTTATCTAAGCAGTTAAGAAACCGCTCATGTGATCGTTAAGATTACATGAGCGGCATTTTTTCTATTCCCTTTTCCTGCGAGCAAACTACACACCAAGCCAATCAGCACGAGAATGTTCGTTTTATAATTCTTCGTCAATAATCGCTATGATTTTGCCCGTTTCACACGCTTCAAGACAGAAGCTTCTCATGACAAGCGCTGTGCCAATATTTACTTGGTCCGACGCAATATCCTCGTCCGAAAGCTGCTCTTCGCTGACCGCTTGAATCCCATAGTGCATTGACACCAGACCATATTGGTCGTCCATCACGAATGTTCTAAAATCCGGCGGCGTGTTGAGCATACCAGACATTCTTTCCAGTGCTTCCTGTTCTAGCTGTTCCAGACTGTTTGAATATTCATCTGACAGAATCACAACAACATACGAACCAATAAGTGCAAAACATTTCTTATTGTCATTATAATATCTGAAATGTGCTATTGTCTTTTCCTCCGTCTCGCTCAGTGCTCTTTGTGCTGTATGATATATTTTCATCGATTTTATTCTCGTCTCCTTTATTCTCTTGTTTTCTATTCGATCGCCTGAATCCCAAGCTCATCAAGCTTTTTCAAATGCTCAAGCATATTCTGCAACACCTCCGGCGAATGCCCTTTCCAGCCAATCGCCTCCGCGACAATGCGGAGCGGCTGCGCTGTCCGATAGGACTTTGCCACTCTCCTTCTTTTCGTTGCATCTTCGCGCCTCATTTTCTTGATATAAATCATTATAAGCACATCTCTTGAAAAAGACAAGGGAAATGCAGAAAACTGAACGGTTACTGCCAGCGCACTGGTTGCTTTTCCCCAAAAAACATGATATGATAGCAAGAAACAACATAAATGCACCAGAAAGGAGCCCGATCTATGAAACGATATGTTATGACTGCATAGCACTGGCTATTGCAATCGCTCAAATATTGTCATAGCCAATGCGAATCCTATCAAATAAAATTTAGGAGGCAGCTATGGGCTATATCAAGGCAGAGACTGTTCTGCCAGCAGAAAACTGCGCCTTGAAGAAACTGGCTTTGGTAAAACTTTGAAACTTTTTAAATAGAGGTTCTTTTTCAGTGTAAAGATACATCCAAATCAATACAATTTAACTGATTTAATTTATACTCTCAGAAAACCAATAATAAGAACATTACAGACATCATGAACCAATATATAAGTCTTATTGATTTTCTCATTATTCAATTCTTACGTGGTTTTTAAGTTGAAAATTTTCATCATTAGAGCAAAGATAGAGAATCCCCTCTATTAATCCAAGCATAACCGGAATCGCTGTCCAACAAAAACAAAGATATAAAATTCCCATTCCAACTTTTCCTAAATAAAAATTGTACCTTGTATATACAAAGATATGTCTCTTTATTCATTCTCTCTATTGTAACTGCACCAGCCCCACAGATTCTTCAAATTCTGCTATACTTTCTGATTTTGCTGCTGTTTTGAGCCAGCTGCTTAGTACCTTCACATCCTTCTGCTCCATGATCTGTTTTCTTAATGCATCAGAAGGTTCTCCTATTTCTTCAAGAAATTCTATAACAGCTTCTGCTTTTCCTTCGATTTTTCCTTCGATTTTTCCTTCGATTTTTCCTTCGATTTTTCCCTCGATTTTTCCTTCTCGCCTTCCCTGTTCATTTTCTTTGATCAACAGTCTTTCAAATGAACTACACATAAACTTGTCATCTCCTTTCCTGATCTGCTCTATATTTTATCCTTCTTTTTCATTCTTTAGTTTGTCAGACTCCTTTTGGTCTTATTTGTTTTCTGAACTTTATACGCTGCATGACACTGAATATGGAATGCATCTGTTCCCTGATTTTAAACCCATCTTACCATAGTCATTTCTTTTTTGCAATCCTGTCATGCAGCGTGCAGCTTTAGCATAAGATCTCTACTTTATTTTCTTCTTTGTCATAGCCAAACAGCGAATAGGAAAGCCGCTCCTCTGGTTTTAGCTGCGTGTCATTCACCTCTCGGATTATCGCTTTCATCTCGTCTCTGTCCGTAAAACCAGCAGTCAGAATGATGTAATAGCTATTTTTCACCGCATCTGCAATCTTCCTTCACAGATCCGTGTACAGCATACATGCCGTTCCTTCCAGACGCTCTGTATTGGTGAGTACATACACCTTTATATCTCTATCGTAACACAAATCATGCTAAAAAAACACACTAATTTTTCGCGGTGCGCCCAATTCCCATTTGTAATTTTACAGCCCGCACTGTATAATATAACTGCAATCAAAATATTCCATTAAAATATTCCATCGGAAAGGAAACAGGTATGGTCTATCTCTTTACTGCACTGTACTGTGAGGCACAAATATTTATCCGACAATTCAATCTGACGAAAAATCTGGAAAATATCTGGTTTCAGGAATTTTATAACGAGACTTTGAACCTCCGGCTCACAATCACTGGCGTCGGTGAACTCGCTGCCGCCGCGGCTGTCAGCAGCACATGTTCGATGTACAGACCGACGCCGTCTGACCTGCTCTTGAATGTGGGAATGTGCGCGCACACTGCCAAAAAGGATGGCATTTTCCTGTGCAATCAGATTATCGAGCTGGCAACGGGCAAAACCTTTTATCCTGATCTGCTGTATCGTCACCCCTTTCGCGAAAGTGCGATCGTAACAGGAATGCTGCCGTGGAATGCCGGACAGGACGGCGGTAGTTTTGGTGTCCAAACCCCTTTTGCAACAGATCTTCTTCCATCAAATACGCAGACAGATGAGCGCATGATTGCAGCGGACACTCACGCAGGAATGTTGTATGACATGGAAGCCGCTGCAATCTATCAGACGGGAATACATTTTTTTGCTCCGCACCAGATGATCTTTCTAAAAGTGGTGTCTGACAATGGCAATGCCGCAGAAGTTTCCAAGGAACAAGTGACATCTCTGATGCAAAAATATCAAGACTGCATCATTGATTATCTCATGCAGACTGCCGCTATCACAAAAGAACACAGTGATCACAATAACGAAATGAATGAGAGGGACAAACAAATCGTCGAAACTTTTTGTACCGACTTGCACTGTTCCAAGGCTATGCGGGATTCCATGCGCCAGTATATCCGCTATCTGGCACTGTCTGGTATGGATTACATCAGCATGATTCGGGAACTGTACGAGAAAAATCTGCTTCCCTGCAAAGATAAAAAAGAAGGAAAACAACGTTTTGAAGAATTTAAAAGAAGATTATTTTAACCCGTTTTTTTCACATATCTATGTAGAAAAATCGGTTCGCAATCATGCGCGCACGCAGAACATACTAGCTAAATTCCCGTCTGCCCAAATCATTGAAATTGGTCATTACAAGGATGTATTCTGCCGAAGCAGACAAAATATTCGGCTTCAGCACTGTGCACAGAAATTGATTCTTGCCGCCAGACAGGGAACTCTGCTCTATGAAGGCGCCCCCGTTTGCCAGCGCTTTGGCAACGAACATTTTTATTATGTATCCTGCGCGATGAACTGCATCTTTGACTGCGCATACTGCTATCTAAAGGGAATGTATCCGTCTGCAAATATTGTGGTGTTCGTCAATCTGGAGGATATTTTTGCAGAAGTGGAACGTGTACTCGAAAATCATCCGCTGTATTTGTGTGTCTCCTATGATACGGATTTGCTGGCACTGGAACCGCTTATTGGCTTTGTGCAGGAATGGTGTGCTTTTGCGGCAAAACACGCACAGTTAACGATTGAAATACGGACAAAATGCGCCAACAAAGCATTTGTACAAAGCATCGTGCCCATGCCCAATGTGATTTATGCCTATACCATATCACCGCAGGCAGTGATCGACGCCTTTGAACATCATACCGCCTCTCTGTCATACCGCCTCTTTTGTGCGGCAGCGCTGATGCGCGCTGGCTGCCCTGTACGCCTTTGTTTTGACCCGATGATTTACCTCCCCGGCTGGAAGACGCATTATAGCGACATGATGAATCAGGTATATCGTTCGATTGCGGTTGATCAATTATTGGACGTCAGCATCGGAACATTTCGTATCTCACAGGATTATTTGAAAAATATGCGAAAACAAGCCAAAGACTCAGCCGTGATCTGGTTTCCTTTTCAGAAGGAGGACGGCTACTGCCATTATCCAGCCCCCTTAATGGAAGAGATGGAAAGTTTTTTGACTGCACAGATCGCAGAAAAAATTGACAGGGAGAAGATTTTTCGATGGAATGTATGAATAAAAATACGAATACAAAAGCTGCCATTGTGACTGGAGCCTCCTCCGGTATCGGCTGCGCGGTCAGCCAAAAGCTGTGTGCGCTTGGATATGAAGTGTTCGGTTTCGGAAGGGATTTTTCCAAAACAAAATGGCATGAAACAGACAAGATTCACCCGATCGTCTGTGATGTGCTGGACACAGCCCAACTCTGCGCCCACGTCCGTCAAATCGCGGCACAGCATTCGGTTCATGTCTTGGTAAACAATGCCGGTGTTGGATATTACGGGCTTCATGAAGAATTAAGTCCAGACAAAATCAAGCGGCTGGTGCGGACCAATCTCGAGACCCCCATGATTTTGACCCAGCAGCTTTTGCGGCACTTAAAGAAAAACGCAGGTTATATTATCAATATTTCCTCTGTGACTGCGGCGCAGTCCAATCCGCACGGCTGTGCTTACGGCGCGACCAAAGCAGGGCTTGCCAGCTTTTCGCGCAGTCTCTTTGACGAATCCCGAAAATATGGCGTGAAATCAATCACCATTTCCCCGGATATGACACAGACAAATCTCTACCGCAATGCAGATTTCAGGGAGGGGGACGATGCGGCGTCATATCTTCTTCCAGATGATGTCGCAGACGCAGTGGAATGGATTCTTGCCCAGCGGGACAGCGTCATTGTCACGGACATTACGCTCAAACCACAGCACCACAGGATTCAGCGAAAAGTTAATAAAAACTGTGGGCATCAGCTATGACACTGCCCGAAAAGAACACCATTGCCTCATAGAACAGCTTCTTTAGTGCATTCTCCACGCGTGTCCGCCCTGCCGCAGACACGCGCGACACTTGATCGGCATGTGTTTATCAGACTGCATCGTCCACAATTTACGGAGTTACCGCCCATGTGTAACCGATTCCATACACGTTTTTGATGTAATCAGGATTGGCAGAATCAATCTCGAGCTGGTCGCGCAGCCGTTTCACTGCCACTGTCAGCGCGTCCTCGTCCAAACACTCCCCAATTCCCTGCCATACCCAGTCAATCAGCGTGTTTCGTTTCACAGTCGCCCCTTTATTTTCGCAGAGAATCTTTAACAACCGCTGCTCTGTTTTGCTTAACTCCATCAACTGACCGCCGCGGCGAAACTCCATTTTCCCAAAATCAAAATCAAAATGGTCGATTTTAAAATGCTCTTTGGGCGTTGTTTTCCCGCGCAGCCACACCGCCACCCGCTCGCGCAGCGCCGTCAAACGAAAAGGCTTTGTGATATAATCATTTGCGCCCGCCTCAAGCCCTGCCTCAATATCCGGCTCCATACTGCTCACTGCGATGAGCAGTATGGGCAACTGACTCCGTTTACGGATTTCCCGCACAAAATCTATCCCGCTATCATCTGGCAGACTGAGATCAAGCAAAATCAAAGAGATGTCCCCGCTCTCCATGATTTTCCTCGCGTCCGCGATTGTCCTGCATTGTATAAAGGTATAGGTGTCATTTTCCAGTGCGAGCACGATCGCTTCATTTAATTCCTGATCGTCCTCTACCACTAAGATGTTTCTTTGTTGAATCTGTGTTTCCATTGTCGTTCCTCCACATAACAATACGAATCTAAACGTATTATTCCACAAAATTCAAAAAAGAAACCTACGAAAAAGAATTTGTGCCAATCTCATCTGCCGAAGACTGCTCGGAGGCTGTATTCTCGGGAACCTCCTTATTAAAAAAACGATAAATTTCCTCCGCCACATTTGCAGTAATACCCGGCACTTCTGAAATCTTGGCAGTGTCCGCGGCGCGCAGCTCCTCGATGGACTTAAAATATTTCATCAATGCCTTTCTGCGGCTAGGTCCCACGCCCGGTATCTCGTCGAGCACGGAATACACCTGTGCCTTGCTGCGAAGTGAACGATGATAGGTGATCGCAAAGCGGTGCGCTTCGTCCTGTATGCGCGTGATTAATTTAAATCCCTCGCTGTGCGTGTCAATCGGCAGCTCGACATTGTTGAAATACAACCCTCTCGTGCGGTGATTATCGTCCTTCACCATGCCGCAGACTGGAATACGGATACCCAGCTCATCAAGCACTTGCAGCGCAATATTGACCTGACCGCGCCCGCCGTCCATCAACAGTAAATCTGGAAATTTCGTAAAACTGCCAAAATCCTCACCGACGCTGTTCTCGTCCAGCAGCATCTCCTCGCGCTCGTCCAGACCGTGTTGAAACCGCCTTGTCAAAACTTCGTACATGCAGGCGTAATCATCGGGACCTGCCACCGTTTTCATGCGGAATTTCCGATAATCACTGCGCTTAGGCTTTCCCTTCTCATACACGACCATCGAACCCACATTGGCAAACCCGCTGGTATTGGAGATATCGAACGCCTCCATGCGTGTCAGTGGGCTGATGCCAAGGATTTCCTCGATCTCCTTCACGGCGCCGATCGTCCTGCCCTCCTCACGCTTGATGCGCTCTCTGTCCTGACTTAACACAAGCTGGGCATTTCTTGCCGCCAAATCCACGAGCCGTTCCTTTGCCCCCTTCTGCGGCACCCGCAGATGAACCCGCGCCCCCTTTCTGGCCGTCAGCCACCGCTCCACCAGTTCCATGTCCTCAATCGTCTCCTGTAACATAATCTCCCGCGGAATAAACGGCGTTCCTGCATAGAACTGCTTCACAAAGCTCGTCAGAATATTGTCTGGCGTTAACTCCTCGACCTGTGTCATGTAAAAGTGCTCCCTGCCAATCAACTTGCCGTTTCGCAGAAAAAACACCTGTACGACAGTCTCATTTCCGTCAATTGCAAGCGCGATAATATCCTTGTCCTCACCCACATTGTCTGACATTTTCTGCGTCTCGCTGACCTTTTTTACACTCTCGATCAGATCTCGGTATCGAATAGCCTCCTCGAAATCCATCTTTTCTGACGCCTGCTGCATCTTCTCTTTTAATTCCTTAATGATGGGCTGCTGCCTTCCATTCAGGAAATCAATCGCCTTGTCAATCCGCTCTGCATAAGCTTCCTTGGAAATTCCACCCTCACAGGGCGCACAGCACTGACCTATATGATAATTCAGGCAGGGGCGCTCTTTGCCGCAGTCTCTTGGGAGTTTTCTGTTGCATGTCCGTAGCTGATACAGCTTATTGATCAGGTCAATGCTTTCCTTTACACCGCCATTTGTAAACGGTCCAAAATACTTTGCTTTGTCCTTCTTCATCTGGCGGACAGTCATCACACGCGGATACTCCTCTCCCAGTGTCACTTTAATATAGGGATAGGTCTTGTCGTCCTTTAACAGTGTATTGTATTTCGGTGAATACTCCTTGATTAAATTATTCTCCAACACCAAGGCTTCCAGCTCAGAGTCCGTCACGATATACTCAAACCGCGCAATCAGGGAAACCATTTTGTCAATCTGTGGTCCGCGTCCTATATTTTCCTTGAAATAAGACCGCACACGATTATGTAGATTCTTGGCTTTTCCCACATAGAGAATGGTGTCGTCAGCGTCGTGCATGATATAGACGCCGGGCTTTTTGGGAAGTTTGCCAAGCTCCTCTTTGACATCAAATTCCTTCACTTCAGATTCGTTGTTCTCGTCTAATTCCTGTTTCGTATCCGGCATTTCTATCTTCTCCTTTCTCTACAATTCTCTTGGCTGTCTTGCCATATATCCACAAAAGGGAGTACACGTCTGGCTTCTATGTGTACTCCCTTCAATGAACTGCGCGCTCAAAATCCGCTCACGCAAATCAGACCTAAAACTCCGATTGTATCTTTCGGACTCACTGTTAAAACTACCATCTGTTCTCGTGGTTGTGACTATTGTTATTGCGATCTCCATTTACCGTCCTGTCCCACAATGCGCCAAAACGTGATGTCTCTTGGTTGCTGCCATTGTCCTCCGGCAGCGCAGTATTCTGCTGTGGATATTGTGGTTGATACTGGCGATACTGCGGATTTTGGGTTTGCGGCTGTGCTGTTTCCTCCGGCTGCGCTCCTGTATATGGCGGCTGCGCTGTTTCCTCCGGCTGCGGATTCGGAGATGAAACCGTATCCTGTACTTGTGGTGCAAAGTACTGTTGTGCTATGGTATTCTGAGAATCCATTTCCTGCGGATTCTGTCCATCTGTATCTGTGCAGTGCGGCGGCTGGCTCTGCGGCGCTAAACCATTCTGCGGCTGTGCGTCCTGATTTCGCTGTTGTGGATTTAAATTCTGATACGGCTGCACAGCTTCCTGCCCTTGTGCCTTGGCTTCTGGATTCCAGTCATACGCGGGCGGCATACTCCATGGCTTTTGAGGCTGCTGTGCCGTGTATGCAGACTGCTGCGCCTGTGTTGGAAATCCACTTTGCGCTGGTATATGCACTTCTTCCTTCTTCTCCGTCTCACCAGTCTCCTCAGTTAAGACACTCTTTTCTTTGACCGCGATCTCGTCCTTCTTTTCCTCCGGCTCTGGCAGACCCTTTGCCTCGCGGTAAATCTTCATAAACTCTTTTCCGGTGATCGTCTCTTTCTCGATTAAATGTACGGCAATTTGATCCATCACGTCCCGGTTCTCGCGCAGCATCGCGAGCGCTTCCTCATAACACTCCTTGAGCATATTCATGACTTCTGTGTCAATCTCTGCCGCTGTATTATCTGCACAGTTCAGAGAACTTCTGCCCTCCAAATACTGACTCTCCACAGTCTCAAGCCCCATCAGACCAAACTTTTTGCTCATGCCGTAGCGCGTGATCATCGAGCGTGCAATGCCTGTCGCTTTCTCGATATCATTGGACGCACCTGTCGTCACGGTGTCAAACACAATCTCCTCCGCTGCGCGCCCGCCCAAAAGACCGACGATCATATCATGCAGCTCATTTTGCGAATTGAGATATTTTTCATCCTCCGGCACATGCATCACATAGCCGAGCGCCCCCATCGTGCGCGGTACGATCGTAATCTTCTGTACCGGCTCAGAGTTTTTCTGCAACGCACTGATCAGCGCGTGACCGACTTCATGGTAGGAGACAATCTTGCGCTCCTCCTTGCTCATAATGCGGTCTTTCTTCTCCTTGCCGACAAGCACCACCTCCACTGCGTTGAACAAATCTTTCTGGCTGACGAACTCCCTGCCTTCTTTGACAGCGTTGATCGCCGCCTCATTGATCATATTGGCAAGGTCCGCGCCGACTGCGCCGCTCGTCGCAAGCGCGATCGCGTCAAGATCTACAGTCTCATCCATCAGCACATCCTTAGCATGGACTTTAAGAATATTGACACGCCCCTTCAAATCAGGCTTATCCACAATAATACGCCGGTCAAAGCGTCCCGGTCTCAAAAGCGCTTTGTCAAGAATCTCCGGTCTGTTCGTCGCTGCAAGAATAATAATTCCCTTCTTGCCGTCAAAACCGTCCATCTCTGACAAGAGCTGATTCAATGTCTGCTCGCGCTCCTCATTGCCGCCGCCATATTTAGAGTCGCGGCTTCTGCCGATGGCATCTATCTCATCAATAAAAATAATACAGGGCGCGTTCTTCTCCGCCTCTTTAAACAAATCGCGCACACGCGATGCGCCGACACCGACATACAGCTCAATAAAATCAGAGCCTGCCAATGAGAAAAACGGCACCTTCGCCTCCCCAGCAACCGCCTTTGCAAGCATCGTCTTACCTGTGCCGGGCGGTCCTACAAGCAGCGCACCTTTGGGAAGTTTTGCGCCGATTTTGACATATCTGCCCGGATTGTGCAGAAAGTCTACCACCTCTTGCAGTGATTCCTTCGCCTCATCCTCGCCCGCGACATCGCGAAACGTGATGCCAGTCTCTTTCTGCACATAGACCTTTGCTGTGCTCTTGCCCATGCTGAATGCACCGCCTCCGCCTGTCATCTTGCGAAACAGCAGACTCAAAAGACCCCACATCAAAAGAATTGGCACTATATAATATAGAAGGGAGAGAATAATGCCGGAACCATCCGGCACTGTTCCGCGGACCTCGACACCTGCGTCAAGCAAACGTTTCGTGAGCGTCTCATCGTCCTCCACCTTTCCTGTGATATATGTCACCCGGACTGCGGACGCCAGCAGACCATTCACATTCTCTTTCCCCTGTGCACTCGACACCGGCTTAATCTCAATCTGGCTGGACTCGATCTTGACCGACTCAATCTTTCCGGCATCAACCATCTCAATAAACTCATTATATGAAATTTCAACAGTCGTAGCGCCTGTCACAGCGCGCGTAAAATAACTGATACACAGAAGCGACAGGACCGCCGCTGTGATCATGATGATAATACTCTGTTTTTTGGGGTCTTTGCCGTTATTGTTGTTATTCCCGCCATTGCCACCGCTGCCGGGTCCCCCGTTATTCCGGTTGGAATTGTTGTCATAATTGTTGACTTGATTATTGTCCATTTTCCTGTAGTATCCTTTCTCATTGATAGTTATCGCTCAGCATTGCCAAACTGTAACCATATATATCATACTGAATCCGTCAGGACCATTCCTGATGGTTCTTGATACTTATGTGATGAAACCGTAATTATAATTATATGGTTTCAACGGGCATAAATCAACATATTCTTTGTGATTTCTTTGTGAAAAGTTTCTAAAACATATTTCTGTCTTATTAACATACGCCGCTTTTGCATAATTTATGTACCGCGACACATGGTTGCTTTCATTCGCGTTCCTTAAAAATCTATCAAATAAAAATCATTTAACTATAGCTTTTTCCCACTGCTCTGTTGTATAATAATAAGATATTTATAAAACCATTACAATCATAGAGGAAAGGAATAAGTTAGGTTATGCCAGTTAAGTATGTATTTGTAACCGGCGGTGTAGTTTCCGGTCTTGGAAAAGGAATTACAGCTGCTTCACTCGGACGACTTCTCAAAGCCAGAGGCTATAAAGTGACCATGCAGAAGTTTGATCCCTATATCAACATCGACCCCGGTACGATGAATCCGATTCAGCACGGCGAAGTTTTTGTGACGGACGACGGCGCCGAGACAGATTTGGACCTCGGTCACTATGAGCGTTTTATCGACGAGAGCCTCGACAAGAACTCCAATGTGACGACAGGCAAGGTGTACTGGACTGTTCTCCAGAAAGAGCGCCGCGGCGATTACGGCGGCGGCACAGTACAGGTTATTCCCCACATTACCAATGAAATTAAGAGCCGCTTTTACCGGAATTTCACAGATCCCGATATGCGTATCGCCATCATCGAAGTCGGCGGAACGGTCGGTGATATCGAGAGCCAGCCTTTCTTAGAATCTATCCGGCAGTTTCAGCACGAGGTCGGCCACGAGAATGCGATCCTGATTCATGTGACGCTGATTCCCTATCTGAGCGCTTCGCAGGAGATGAAAACCAAGCCGACGCAGGCGAGTGTCAAGGAGCTGCAAGGCATGGGGATTCAGCCCGATATCATCGTATGCCGCAGCGAGCATGAGCTGGACCAAGCCTTAAAGGACAAGATTGCGCTGTTTTGTAATGTGCCGAACTCCCACGTGCTGCAAAATCTTGATGTAGAGTATCTCTATGAAGCGCCTCTTGCGATGGAGAAGGAGCATCTCGCCGAAGTTGCCTGCGAATGCCTGCATCTCGACAGTCCGGCGCCGGATCTTGCGGACTGGACAAAGATGGTGGATGACCTCAAATCCCCCACACAGGAAGTCACGATCGCCCTTGTCGGAAAATACACGCAGCTCCACGATGCCTATATCAGCGTTGTCGAAGCGCTGAAACACGGCGGTATTCCGCAGCACGCCACTGTCAATATTCAATGGGTGGATTCCGAACAGGTCAACAAGGAAAATGTGGCACAAATCCTAAAGGACGCCGACGGCATCTTAGTTCCCGGCGGAT
This sequence comes from uncultured Lachnospiraceae bacterium, assembly GCA_910586405.1. GTDB lineage: Bacteria > Bacillota > Clostridia > Lachnospirales > Lachnospiraceae > COE1. The sequence continues at coordinate 15,517 of CAJUII010000023.1, read as the reverse complement.
TTGGCGACCGCGGCATCGAGGGCATGATTGATGCGATCCGCTACGCGCGCGAGAACAATATCCCCTTCCTCGGACTCTGTCTTGGTATGCAGCTTGCGATCGTGGAATTTGTCAGAGATGTGGCTGGCTACAATGACGCGCACAGTATCGAGCTGAATCCCAACACCACGCACCCTGTCATTGCACTGATGCCTGACCAGAATGGTGTGGAGGATATCGGCGGTACACTGCGGCTTGGTTCTTACGAGTGTCATCTCGATCCTTCCTCCAAGGCGTACAAGCTCTATGGCAGCGAAGTCATTCACGAGCGCCACCGCCACCGCTATGAAGTCAACAATGACTACCGCGCTGTTGTCACAGAGAAGGGAATGCTTTTATCAGGGCTTTCTCCTGACGGGCGTATTGTGGAGATGGTGGAAATTCCATCACACCCGTTTTTCCTTGCCACACAGGCGCATCCTGAACTAAAGAGCAGGCCAAACAGACCTCATCCGCTGTTCCGAGGGCTCATCGAAGCAGCACTCAACAATAAAAAATAATCAAATTTCAAAAAAAGAACACCCGATATCAATATCGGGTGTTCTTTTTGTTGTCTATGCTTTTATCAATCGGATTTACGCTTTACCAACTGAACCAAACAGTTCCATCTTGATCTTTACAATTTCCTTGATGGCTTCACAGCCCGGTGCAAGCAGCTTACGAGGATCAAATCCCTTGCCCTCTAAGTCTTTTCCTGCCTCAATATACTTGCGGGTTGCTTCCTGGAAATAGAGCTGGCACTCTGTATTTACATTAATCTTTGCAACACCGAGCGCAATCGCCTTCTTGATCATGTCCTCAGGAATGCCTGTGCCGCCGTGGAGTACTAATGGCATAACGCCTGTTTTTTGCTGGATTGCATCCAATGTCTCAAAGCTGAGTCCTGCCCAGTTTGCTGGATATTTGCCATGAATGTTGCCGATGCCTGCTGCGAGCATGTCCACGCCCAGATCTGCAATCTGCTTGCACTCATTCGGGTCAGCGCACTCGCCCATGCCTACAACGCCGTCTTCCTCGCCGCCGATGGAGCCAACCTCTGCCTCAATGGAGAGACCAAGCTGGTGTGCTACTGCAACAAGCTCTTTGGTCTTTGCAATATTCTCGTCGATCGCATAGTGAGAACCGTCGAACATGATTGACGTGAAGCCTGCCTTGATGCACTTGTAGCATGCGTCATATGTGCCGTGATCCAAATGGAGCGCTACAGGAACTGTGATACCGAGATCTGCATCCATCGCCTTGACCATTGCTGAAACGGTATTGAATCCTGTCATATATTTGCCGGCACCCTCTGACACACCGAGGATAACAGGGCTGTTTAACTCCTGAGCTGTCTGTAAGATAGACTTTGTCCACTCAAGGTTGTTGATATTGAACTGACCTACTGCATAGTGACCTTCTTTTGCCTTCTTGAGCATTTCTGTAGCTGATACTAACATAAATCTGAACCTCCATCATTGATTATTATATGTTTCGTTAAAATAGCGGTTGTCCGCCGATATATTCAGTATATCGCTATTGGACATAATTGTCAATTCTACAATTCATACTTATTGAATACTTATGCAATTTGTTCTAAGCGCTCTTTTAACCGCCTCAGTTCATGCTGCCCCGCCTGATCACAACATAAAAGTCTATGATCTTACGCGATCGTGGAGGCGATCAACGCCATCTTTCCTTGGAGCTGTGCTTTGCCAAAGCCATTTGGCAGGATAAAGTGGTCGCCCTTTTTGATAAGCTGCCCGTTGATGAGTCCGTCTCCCTCCACGACACTCATAATCAGGAACGGATACTCCTGTGAAATCTCCATGCTGCCGTCCACGTCCAGCTTCCACACCCGGTAATAATTGCATGAAATCAACTCATTCATCGTGTTCTTTGCATCTGTGGCGATATTGATGACACTCTCCTTTACGGACTTTGCCGGCACAGTGATGACATCAATACTCTTCTCAATATGAAGCTCGCGCGGCTTGCCGTCCTGGAGACGTCCATAATCATACACCCGGTATGTGATATCAGAGTTCTGCTGTGTCTCCAGAATTTCTATGCCGCCCTTGATGGCATGCACTGTCCCGGGGTCAATCTGGATAAAGTCGCCCTTCTTGACAGGCACTTCGCGCAGAAAATCCTCCCATCTGCCGCTGCCAATCATATCTTCAAGCTCTGCCCTGTCCTTTGCATTGTGTCCAATGACAAGCGTTGCGCCCTCTGGCGCGTCAAGGATATACCAGCACTCTGTCTTGCCAAAAGAGCCATTTTCATTCTTTCCGGCATAGGTGTCATCGGGGTGCACCTGTATGCTCAGGTCATCATTTGCATCAATAATCTTGATTAAGAGCGGGAAGCGGTCTCCGGCTGCATTGCCGAAAAGCTGCGGCTCCTCTGACCAGAGCTGGCTTAATGTTTTTCCGGCAAAAGTCCCTTCTTTTATTGTGCAATCCCCGTTAGGGTGCGCGCTCACTGCCCAGCACTCTCCGGTGTTTTCACCCGGAATCTCATATCCCCACTTGCTGCCTAACTTGTTTCCGCCCCAGATCATCTGCTTAAACACAGGCTTCATCCATAAAATCTCTTTTGTTGCTGCGTTGGTGTCATCCATTCTTAAAATCCCTCCATTTGTCTCCATTACTCTCTGATACCAGTACGCCGAGTCCTTCGCAGTGCGCTTCTGTGTCGCAAAATCCACATAGACAATGCCAAAGCGTTCGTTATATCCTTTGTCCCACTCGAAATTGTCAAGGAATGTCCACAGGAAATATCCCCGGATATCCGCCCCCTCATCGCCTGCCTTTTGCAGCTGCGACAGATAGCGGTCCAGAAATTCGATTCGATTGCTGTCATGGACTTGTCCGTCTGCGGAAACAATATCATGACAGGACATTCCATTCTCCGTGATATAGAGCGGCATATGATAGCGCTCATACAAAAACTTGGGTCCCCAGTACAGGCACTCCGGGGTGACGGGCCAGTTTGCCGCAGTCTTTGGAAATCCCGCCGGCCTGTCCACATACTCGGGTCTGCCGTCCGCCCCTCTTCTGATATAATATCCATTGTAGATGTTCTGCCCTATAAAGTCAATCGGCTGATGGATTAATTCCAGATCCGCTTCTGTGATCTCTGGCAGATATACCCGATACTTCTCAAGCCCCTCGGCTGGATATGTTCCCAGAAAAACAGGGTCGGCAAACCATGCCACATTCCATGTCCAGTTCTCGATTGGCTGGTCAAAGCCAAAATAGATACTTTTTGCCGCCTCGACATCTTCCGACTTGTCCGTGTAGGGATAATCGCGGTAGAGCGCAACTGCCTTCTCATTGACCGCACCTGTACCTTCTGGCATCAGGCGCGCCCAGCTCAGTGAAAAGCGATATGCCTTTACCCCCAGAAGGCGCATCATGGCAAAATCCTCTTTGTACCTGTGAATATGGTCACAAGCTACATCTGCATTTTGATGCCCGTACACTCTGCCCTCCTCTGCAAAGGTATCCCAGATACACTTCCCCGCGCCGTCCTGCGGGTCTCTACCCTCGATCTGATAGGCACTGCTCGCCACGCCCCATACGAAATCATCTCGAAACATATGTTGTTCTCCTTCTCAATTCCTCAACTGTGCGATATATCCTGCCAAAACCTCCGCCGCCTGTTTATGACACAGAAATCCCGGGTGCTCTCTTGAACCAACGCTCTCCTTCGTCATGGACGGAAGCTGTAAATAGGACACCTTGCGGTCGTCCGCCTCCTGCGCATACGATAAGACTGCCTCCCTGATATACTGCTGAAAGTCAATGCCAAGCATTCCAAAACACCATATTATCTGCGCGTGTGGATTGCAGGAACGAATCAGCCCCAGAAATGCCTTTGCCGCCTGCTGAAATGCCCTGACATCCTCCATACAGTACGACCCGTCCGCATTTCTGCGCATTTTATGAGCTTCCCCGGTCTGCGCGTCAACCCACGCCGGCTGATCAAAGGAAGCGGCATCGTTTGTCCCCAAATTCACTACCACATAATCCGGCTGCCAACTGGCAAAATCATGCGGCTGGTTTCCGCCAAGCCGCTCATTCTCAACTCCCGGCATCAGACTGCAAATTTCTTTATAATAGTTTGGTATCACGCCATGCAAGTTGTTGTCCCATGCATTGTGTACCCCCCATCCGCTCTGAGAAAATACCCTGTACTCCGCGTCAAGTTTTTGTGCCGTCTGACAGGCATAGCTTTTGACTGACGAGAAGAACATCGGAATCCAGTCCCACTCCTCCTTCGCGCCAAAAAGCCCTTCGCCGGAGGTGATACTGTCGCCGATAAACTCCATTTTGAGCTTTTTTTCCGCGACCGGGCAAAACATCCCGTCATGGCGCAGTGCATGGATATGAATATAGGATTTCCCATCGCCGCTCATCGCCTGCAAATCCTTAAAAAACCGCACATTCTTGACACGCTCTGGACTCATGCCGCGAAAGAGCGGAATCCATGTTCTGCCCTTTTGCAGCATCTGCCTGCCCACCCAGTCTCCGTTCACGGTATAACTAAACCATGGCTCGTACATGTCAAATGTGACCTCCAACTCCACCCAGAGCTCTGAGCCTGTCACATTGCACTCAAACCCGCTTGCCGTCCAAAACAGCGTCAGCGGGTCGCGGCACGCCGTCGTCCTTCCATGAATCTTCAACTCTGGAATCTCTTTGAGCAATGTCTCTCTCAGCATCGCAATCCCTCCTCATTTATACTATCATGTGTATGAAAAGAACGCCGCGAATCCGACGTTCTTTTCCTCACATATAAATCCTATATTCCTGATATGTGACTTTCTCACATTATCTTCTGCCAATCTCTGTATCTGATGTCGTCACTGCGCTCTTTGTCTTGATGTACTCAACGATCTCATCAATCTCAGTGAATGCAAGTCCCACATAGCTGTCTGCCGCGCCATAATAAATAGCGATTCTGCCGGTCTCGGAGTCGTGGATTGTCGCACATGGGAAGCATACATTTGGCACAAAACCTCTCTCCTCATACCACTCTTCCGGTGTCAGCAGGAAGTTCTCGCAGCGATACTTCACAATCGAAGGATTGTCAATGTCAAGGATTGCACCGCCAATAGAGTACACATAGCCGTTGCAGGTGCCTGTCACACCGTGGTAGAACAACAGCCAGCCCTCACTTGTCTCAATCGGCGCTGCGCCGCCGCCAATCTTCAAGGACTGCCACCACTCGTTTCCTTTGCCCATCACATGTCTGTGCTTGCCCCAGTATACCAAATCCGGGCTCTCGCTCACGAAGATATCGCCAAATGGTGTGTGGCCGGAATCCGAAGGACGGCTCAGCATCATGAAATTGCCGTTGATCTTTCTTGGAAACAGCACTGCATTTCTGTTGAACGGAAGGAACGGGTTCTCGATGCGCGTAAATGTCTTGAAATCCGTCGTCTTTGCCATACCGATCGCCGCACCGTAGAAATCCTGACACCAGATAATATAGTACACATCCTCAACCTTCACGAGACGGGGATCGTATGCATACACTGGCATGAACGGACTTCCTGCCTCATCGACAAAGTTAATCTTGTTTGCATCAAAATCCCAATGGATTGCATCTTGGCTGCGTCCCAGATAGATATATGGCACACCGTTGGTCTGCTCACCGCGGAACACGCCGATAAACGCGCCCTCATACGGAATCACTGCACTGTTGAAGATTCTCGCAACACCCTTTACAGGATTTCTCCCGATGATCGGATTTTCATTGTATCGCCAGATGGGCGCATCGGCAACGCCTGAGGTCTTGCCGTCTGCCCTGTCCTGCCAAGGCATGTTTGGAACTGCCGGACTCATCATTTTTACTTTACTCATTTTTTAATCCTCCTGTTTTCAATTTTCGTTTTTAGTTTTTTAATTTTGTTAGCCTGTCGGTTAACTTGTTTTTAGTTTAAATTAACTTTGTCTTTTAGTCACCATTTATTATTGCTACTTACATTCAATTATTGCTTTTTTTCGTCATTTCCCCTATTTAAACAATTTCCTTTTATAATTTTTATATAAAATGTCTATTTTATATTTTATTTTTACCTAATTTTACTTAAATTTTAACTTAAATATTTTTTTATTTACTTAAAATCTCGAATTATTTCGCAATCTTACAAATTTTATATCCGATTATTTCACTTAATATTCCTTTCTTGATTTTTTACTATTAAAGTTATATAATATTTATCATTCCATGCGCGCAGTTTGTCCAAAAAGCCGCTATAAAATTATATTCAAAAACGAGAAGGAGTATACCACATGCCGACAAAATTATTTTCCACCGAATTTTTCAGTTGCCTGATCTCCTCTGAGACAAGCAACCGCTTCTCCCTGTCCGACTATTTCGATACCGCCTACCGCAGAGATTATGAATTTTGCGGCAGCCTGCCCTGCGAGTACAGCCACAAAAGCGTCTCCGTCACGTCGCCCTTCTCCTACGAGGCGGCAAATCTCGACGCCCTGTGTATCATACATACCATCAAGGGCGCCGGAAAGCTCTTCTGCAAAAACGCAAACGGCATCAATGCCGGCTACGACCTCACCAAAGGCAGGCTCGCGGTCATCGACTGCCGCAAAAACCACAAGCTTGTCTGCCAGCACAATATCTGGGAATACACGATCTGTTTTGTGAGCACTGCTGTCCTAGAGTACCATCTGCAAAGAATCTGCGGCATGGGTGATTTTATCTTTAAACTTGACAACTATTCTGATGTGCTGACAGCATGGGAGCAGGTGCTGCGCAACGATACAGATGATGAGGTTCACGGCATGATGCGCGCGCGGGACCTCGTCAGCTTCTTCACACAGCTTTATTTAGTGCGCGCCATCGAACATACAGGCTCGTATCATATTCCGTCTTACATCGCAGACATGCACCGCCGTTTTGAGACGGCATACTATGAACCATACTCTCTCGACGAGCTTGCCGTCGAATATCAGATTAACAAATACCGTCTATGCCGTGAATTTGCGAAGTATTATGAATACACCCCCATGCAGTACCTGAATAAAATCCGCATTGACAAGGCGAAGGAAATGCTGTTGCACACCGATGATAAGATTGTGGAGATCAGCCAGACGGTAGGTATCGAGAACGCCAACCACTTTATCCGGCTCTTCAAAGAAAAAACCGGCGTCACCCCGCTCACATACCGCCGGGAGACACCAGTCATACAATAATATTTGAATCACTTAATCAATTTTTTTGACCGTCGAACGCTCTATGATCCTGCCATTGACGATGTGGACGCTGGCATTCATGGAAATGTTCTCGATGCGCCTGATGATACATGCGAGGGCGATCTTCGACATCTCCCCCATATCCACCAGATAGGTCGTGATCTTGGAATCACCGTATTCCGGGTAAAGATAATCATCATATCCTACGACAGAGATATCCTCTGGAACACGGTAATTCTCCCTCTCCAACTGCCGAATCAGCGCATACGCCGTCACATCATTGTTGCATACAAAAGCTGTCGGCATATCCTTTGGCAGCTGTAGTGTATATTCTGGCCCGATCACGCCGTCGCTGTAATTGCGGTCCTTGATAATCCAGTCCTTGCGCGTCTCAATGCCGTTCTCCATCAATGCTTTGCAGTAGCCAAAATACCTGTCGGTAATACTCTCCGTAAACATCAGGCTCCCGACATAGGCGATACGCGAATGCCCGTTTTTAATGAGATATTCCGTCATGCGGTACATGCCGTTAAAACTCGCCGACACGACGCAGTCCACGACATCCTCATCATCATAGAAATCCATAAAGACCATCGGTATCCTTTTATTCTGATAAAGCATCTTGAGATAGTCCTTCTTTGGCCTTCCAATCACAATGATACCATCTATTTTTTGATTCTCAAGAATCAGCTTCGGCAGCATGAGATTTTCCTCATCATAATTCGATATGACCTCCAGCATGGAAAAACAATTTTTCTTGACCGCACGCGTGGCAAGCTCCTGATACATTTTCCAGTAAAAAGATGCAAATCTGGCAAAATATGGCTCAAAAGCAATTACGCCGATTGTGTAGGACCGCATCCTGCCCGTCTGTGCTGCATGGATTGGCGTATATCCCATCTCATCGGCAAGCTCTTTGATCCTGGCGCGCATCTCCTCGCTGACGCCTTTTTGCCCTGACAATGCTTTGGATACCGTGACGACACTGACCCCTACTTTCTCCGCAATATCTGCTAGTTTTACAGACTTAACCATCTTTATCACCCCTCATAATCTTATCTAGTATACTTCTCTCAGCGAAATAAGCTGTGCCCTAAAATCCCCCCACGGATTCGGCACGAGAAGCCCTGCCTTCATCAGCGTGTCGCCGCTGTAGGTCTGATCCTCAACCTTATCATTATACTCAAACACCACTTGATAGGTTTTCTTTGCGTCAAGGCCCTTTAACAGAATGCGTCTTGACTTAAAGTTCGCCCTGTTTAAAACCTGTACGAAGGTGACAAGCGACGCTGTCTTATCTTCGCTCACCACCTGCCAGCAGTCATACTTGTGATTCTGTGCATACGACGCAATGCGATAGTAGTCACCCTCTCTGACTAAATCATTGTACTTGTGATACATTGCGATCTGGTCCGGTATCATCTCCCTGTCCTCTGCGGGAATCTTCGTCACGTCAAGCTCGTATCCAAAGGTGCCCGCAAGCGCCACGATGCCGCGCGTCTCAAAGGGTGTCACGCGGCCCACGGTATGATTCGGACAGTCTGACACATGTGCGCCCATTGTGGACAGCGGATAAATCAGCGCCGTTCCCTCCTGAATCTCAAGGCGCTCGATCGCGTCCGCGTCATCCGAACACCATATCTGCGGGCTGAAATACAGCATTCCCGGGTCAAAGCGCGCACCGCCGCCCGAACAGTTTTCTAACAAAAGATGTGGAAATTCCTTCGTCAGACGGTCCTGCATCTGATAGACGGCAAGCACATAACGATGGTATAATTCCCCCTGCCTGTCCGCAGGCAGCCCATAACTGCCAATGTCTGTGAGCTGGCGGTTCATATCCCACTTCACATACTCAATATTGGCGCTTCGCAGCACCTTTGCCACCTGCTCATAGATACAGTCCACGACCTCCTGTCTGGACAGATCCAGCACAAACTGCTGTCTGGACTGCGTGCCGGGTCTGCCCGGAATCGCGATCGCCCAGTCTGGATGCGCTCTGTACAGATCAGAATCCGGGGAGATCATCTCCGGCTCAAACCAGATGCCAAACTTCATGCCAAGCTTGTTGACCTCGTCCACCAGATATTTCAGACCGCCCTGAAGCTTCTCCTCATTGACCGTCCAGTCGCCAAGCGCGCAGTCATCAAAGTTGCGTCTGCCAAACCAGCCGTCATCCATGACAAGCATCTCTATGCCAAGTTTCGATGCCTCCTGCGCAATGGACAACAGTTTGTCGGTGTTGAACTCAAAATACGTCGCCTCCCAGTTATTGATGAGAATCGGACGCTTTTTATCCTTATATTCACCACGGATTAAATGCTTTTTATATAATTTATGGAACGCGGCTGTCATGCCGTCAAAGCCTCTGTCGGTGTAGACCATGACCACCTCCGGCGCCTGAAAGTGCGCGCCGCTCTCTAGTTTCCAGCAGAAGTTCTCAGGATGAATCCCCATTGTCATGCGTACATAGTCAAACTGCGTCACCTCCGCCTGCGCGCGGAAATTGCCGGAATAGACAAAATTCATCGCATAGATTTCGCCGTACTCCTGTGTCGTATGCTTGTCCACAAGCGCGAGAAACGGATGGTCCTGATGGCTGGATTCCCCGCGGAATGAGCTGACATTCTGGATACCATACCCCAGCGTCTTTCTTTGAATATGGCGCTCTCTCGCCCAGCTTCCGTGAAGGGATACCATGTCATAATCCCTGTTGTCCATGTCGATGCAGGCAGAGTACACCTTGGTCAGATCAAAGGCTTCTGTCCCGGTGTTTGTCACCTTCACACTTCTTGTGATGGCATCTGTGTCATGAAATACGGTATAGAGCAGCTCCACCTGCATTCCGACATAGGAATCTTCACAGACGATTCTTAAAGTCGCACAGTCCTCCTGCGTTCCAAAAGTTGCAGGCAGTCCCTCCAGTGCAGGCTTGCCAGCCATAATCTCATGAGACACATAGGACAGCATACTCCCCACATGCCCTGCCGCTGTCCTGATGCCAAGACAGCTCTCCCGGAAGTCTCCGACACCGCCTGTCGGATACTCAAACGGAAAACAGTCATAAAATGAGCATCTTTCCCGGTTATTCCGGCTTGGAACAAACGGCGCTTCCCCTGTCCGCATCAGATAGGAGGCGTCTGTATCCTCCAGCCGCCTGCCGTAATAGATGTGCCCGACAAAATTTTCCTCGTCCACAATGCCAATCATATAAGTGGTATTTGGTGTGTCTAATTTAAATACGCGTTCCTTCTCATTATACGTTATCATCCATGCGCTCCCTTCAATTTCATTCTTTTATGGATTATTTTCATGCATATCTAACATAACACCATTTTATAAATTAATCAATTTTTAAAGTAATTTTAGTTATAATTTTTACCTATTGCACATATTTTTTGTGAAAATTTTGGTAATATCGAGTATTAATATATTAAAATCTAAAAAGACCACTTGCTTTTCACAAGTGGTCAGTGTATAATCTGTTTAGAAAGGTTATCGGAATTGATTTTCCGATTGCCCTCAGTTATATTTATTTCAAAAGAAATAGCATCTAACTTTGGAGCAGTGGGATGCTATTTCTTTTTATGTTCATCTATATAAGATAAAGCCGCAAATACTACTAATAAAAGTGTTAACACTTCTAATGTATTCATAGGGCATCACCCTCCTTTACATTACTAGAGGGCAGTTTTAGAAAATCGCATCCATCTCTCTTGTCAATTATACGATCATATTGTAGCATACGTTATAATTGTATTCAACCAGAACTGCTCGCCAAAAGCAAAAAATCGAGCAAGAGATTCGATCTCCCCTGCTCGATTTTTGTGTTTATCCTAGCTTAAAAAATGTCATATCCTGCTCTAGCTGAGAGGAGATGGTCAAAAGCTTCTGTGACTCCTGCAATAATTCTGAGATGGTGGTATTTAGCTTCTGCATCGCCGTGGCGGTCTCTGTGGCAGATGCCGCATTCTCCTCCGAGATCGCAGACAGGTTCAGCATGATCTCAGACACTGTATTGCGCACCCGATTGCACCCGCTGATTGCACCCTTGATCACCGCAGTCTTGTCCCTTGACTGCGCGATGCCTTCATTTACAATCTCAAACTGCTTTTGTGTATCTGTCAGCTTCTGGTTCTGGTCATTTGTGGCAGTCTCAACTTCCGCCATCGTATCCAGCGTCTCTTTGAACTCATTGATGAGGTTCGTGATAATGCCAAAGATGCTGTCTGCCGACTTGTTGGACTGCTCTGCCAACTGTTGTATCTCAGAAGCCACGACCGCGAAGCCTCTTCCTGCCTCACCTGCCCTAGCCGCCTCAATGCTGGCATTCAATGACAGCGGATTGGTCTGGTCTGCGATGGAAGAAATCAGAGATGCCGCCTCCTCGATCTCTTTCACAGAATCGTTTGTCCGCGTGATCTGCTGGGCAATGCGGTGGATTCCCTCCGTCATGTTGCTGTTAGAACGGCTCAGTGCACTCAGGATTGTAACTGCCTCATCGCTTGCCTGCTTCATGTTGATGGAGGTCTCGTCAAGCTCCGCGATATCTGCATCCATGCTGTCCATCAGCTCGCCCAGATTGACAATCTCGCTTGTGGAGGTCTCCACGTCCCGCGCCTGATTTGTGGCGCCGAGCGCAATCTCTGAGATAGCCGCATCAATATGCTCTGAGGTCTGTTCTGAACCCTGCGAGATCGACTCAAGCTCTGCACCGCTGTTTTTTAACTCCATTTCGCACTGTTTTACATTCGTAATCACATCTGACAGTTTGTCAGTCATTCTGTTGAGGGAGCGCCCAAAGGTGTCAAACTCGTCCCCGTTTCCTGTCTCTGCCTTGACTGTAATCTCACCCTCTGAAATCTGCGTCAGCGCCCCTTTAAACTTTTTGATGCTCTTCTGTACCGAAGTAATTACAAAGATCGTGAGCAGCACCACGAGCACGGAACCCACGATGAACACGGCATAGATTAACGCGGACATTGTCATCTTCTGTGTGCTGGTCAACTCCTCAATCTTGCTGCGCACCGCTGAGGTCTCGTTGGTGAGCGTCGTATTCAGGGTGTTGTTCTCTGCCTTCAATGCCAGAATATCCTTGTCGTACTCGACAATGCTCTCCACCGCCGAAAGCTTTGTTGCAAAATTCTATGCCAGCGTCTCCGCGATCTCCGCGTCTTTTGTGTACAGCGGTGCATTTGTGACCAGCTCGTTTAAGAGCGCTATAATCTCTGTTGGATAACTTCCTGTATCACTTCCCTCCGCCACAAGTTTATTGTATGTATCAAACAGCTCGTTTGCATTTTTGAGCTCTCCCTCAAAGTCATACTTTCCATCATATGCCGTCGCGATACTGATCTCCGGCGTTTCCTTCTCCTCGAAATACAGGTCAAAGGACACATTTTTGTAATCCGCGATATTGATACCCTTAACATCAACTTTTGCCGTCACCTCCTGCCAGTTTCCGTTGACATTGGCAAATTGTGTCTGGATATGCAGCGCGTCCACGCCGTCAAAGGCTGAGACCTCCACCCCTGCCAGTCCGTCTCCATAAGAAGCTGCCAGCACTTCATCTCCGTTGACAAAATTTGCATACATGCCGCTGCCGCTCTGAAAACCGCGCTCGCCAAGCAGCTTATTCAGCTCTGAAGTGTTGCCGCTCACTGTGGTGATCGTCGCTGCCACACTCTGTAAATCTGCGTCATACGGTTCACCCTTACTGTACGTCAATGCGCCTGCTGCCGCTTCCTCCATAAAGGCGAGATTTGACTGAATCATCTGATAATGATTCAAGTCCAGATCATACAGAAACGAGGTCTCCTGTGTCGTGTTCTCATTCTGTTTGAGGTTGATGTTGTTGATGTCATTCAACACCTGATTGTTTGCGTTGTTGCTGTTCATGATATAGATGCCGACCAAGCCGAGTATCACCGTACACACGATGGACACGGCACCTAACATGATGAGTTTTGCCTTGATGCTTCTCATTTTTCGCCCTCCTTATTCTCTCTCTCAATTCATATGGTTGTCATATGACATCTGTTATTCTACCATAATTTTTGTACTATACAGAATAAGGGAATTGATTTTCGGCATTTCGACGAAAAAATTTGGCAAAATCTTCAAACTAAATCAATACATTTGATATAATAAACCTACATCACAGCCTCACCGTCAATTCACTTTTTTGAATTTTAATCTTAATGACTAATACCATGGAAAATGTTGCCGCCAAGGTACCGATAAAAAACATTGAACCTCCAACACCAATATACTGAACTAAAACAGGTGCCATTATAATACCAACTGCTGCACCAAGAACTGTCACAATCTGTCTAAATGCCATAACTCTGCCAAACACTCCTCTTTCAATTGTACTTTGAAAAATTGTACTGACCATGATTGAGTTGCTCGTTTGAAAAAAACCAATCATGATATTGGCAACAATACTAAGAAGAAATACAGACGCATTTCCCCACAACATAAAACTAACTGCCAGCAAGATACTTAAAAAAGAATATTTTGTAGTATCTCTCCATCCTAATCTGGCAAATAACTTTGTTGCGATTGGTGCCAACAGGCTTCCTATTGCCATTGCGTACGTAAAATACACAATTCCTTCTGCACCTATATTTAAAACTTTATCTGCAACAAAAATCTTGTCAATCTCGTAAAATCGTCCTAAAATGCCAAAAAAAACCGTGATCATCATAATATTCTTAATAATCGGCATTTTTTTAACTTCCGCTATCCCTTCCTTAGCAAAAGCAAACAACTTAAATTGTGCCTTTTCTATCTCATGTTCCTCATAGCGATATGGTACTGCACACATTAATCCCGCCGCAAATATAAAAGTTACTGCATCAATTAAGTAGAGTATTCCAGTTCCAAATATTGTATACAATACTCCTCCTACACCAGGTCCAACAAACATGATAATCGTCCCCATCACAGAAAAAATATTATTCGCATCTGTCAATTCTTCCTTGTCAATCAATTCCGGCATCAGAGCCATCTGCGCCATATTATCTACATCACTTGTACCCTGTAAGATAAAAATCAAAATATAAGCCAGCATCATATACTTTCCATCTGTAAGCGCAAAAGTCAACATCAAAGCTGCACTGAGCAAATATACATAAATACTAATCTTTTTCCGGTTAAACCGATCTATAATCACTCCCGACACAAACTGACATGGAATCCTGACCAATACTCTGATCATCCACATCCCCGCCACACCTGCAATAGATCCTGACATCTGATACACTGATAACGTCACTGCCAACGCATACAGGCTATCGCCAAATGATGATATTGTTGTCACCCAAAGTAATATTCTAAAAATTTTATTCTTTAATATTTTCATATAATTGAATCACCTCACCCTTTTTTGTTTCATCCATCCTGCTGTTTTGAACATATATTTTTTTAATGCAGGTTCTGTAATGCCTCAGTACCTCTCTTTCTCTCTTGGGAATATCTTCCATAAATTCAGGATGCTTTTGTAAATGATCAACAATTTTATTTATCCAAACCTTAGTATCTGTAAACTCAATCGGATATTGTCCTTTTATTTTTTTATTATTTAATAGAAGAGGCGTTGTAACAGGTGTTTTATAATATTCTAATTCATCTCCATTTTGCGGAGGCAGAACATATATTTCAGTTTGATTCTCCTTCCCAAGGCAACCGCTTACATATTCAATATAATCATAAATTGAATGATACTGATCCTGCGCAACATTAAAAATTGTACTCTTTTCTGGTGGATTTAATACAATTTTTGATACAATACTGCAAAGATCTTCGATAAAAACAGGATTCATATATCCATATTCAACAATATCATCCATATTCAAAATGAACGGTACCTGTCCTTTCACACGCGAAAGAATCCATCCGATATCTCGGTATATATCCTGTAATGTATACACCTTCGCATTTCTCAAAATCACATATCTTGTATTTTTTCCCTTATAAATATCTATAAGTTTTTTTTCACAAAGAAGTTTTTCTTTAATATACATTTCTGATGGACTCATATCACAATAGCCAAACTGCACCTTTTCTATATAATCATTTGTAACATCCTCCTCAGAAAATATTTTTCTTTTTAAGAAATGATAGACTTGCATGGTACTAAATAAGATATATAACTCTGTATCTACTATTTGATAAATCTGTTCAATATCCGTTGTCACAAGAGCATCTGCATCAACAATCACATGATAATGACTGCGAAGTTTTTTCAAATCGGCTATCCGCCTTCTGGAACC
>CAJUII010000022.1 GCA_910586405.1 uncultured Lachnospiraceae bacterium | reverse complement strand
TGGGGCTCAGGTGTGTTTGCCAACTGTGACAGTCTTGCGAAAGTTACAATTGACAAAGACAATGAGTATCTTACATATTATAATGGTGCAGTCTATAATGGGAATATGACGATGCTGTATCAGGTGCTTCCAGCACGCGAGGGTGAGAATTATGTGATGCCAGAAACTGTGGAGAACATTGATACCTATGCTTTCTGGAATCTCCAGAATACAAAAAATGTAAAGGTTTCGTCGAAAGTCCCCAACATTCCTAGACAGGCAATGTCAAGCATGGGAAGTGTGGAGAATGTAGTGATACAGGAGCCAACGACAGGAATCGGGGAGCGTGCAGTTGCAAACAATGCAAATCTCAAGCAGGTCGTAATTCCAAGTTCAGTTGTATCGATTGACAAAAAGGCATTTTCTGGCAGTCCCGAGTTCAAAATCTGTACCAGTAAGTCCAGCACCGCAGATACATTTGGCAAAGACCATGATATAGAAGTAATCTATAAGGCAGAGGAGTATCCAGATGACTTTATGGACAGTAATGTTGGACTGGAACAAAAGCCAAATGTAGGAGATCGCGCTGACGAGACGGAGGACACAGAGACGACTTCTGCATCGACCGAGAATCAGACAACTACAGATGATAATGAAGACAGTACTGAGCGTGATGAAGAAGATGACAAGACACAACAGAATCCCTCTGAGTTTGAGAGCGCGGCGAAATATATTCATCCGCTTGATGTTCCAGAGAAGGATAACGTACTTGGAAAAACCATCATTGTGGCGGGCAAAGCTGTCGTGCTGATGGACAATCACAAGGGACGCGTTTATGGTGTTCCGAGTGGCACAGCGGCAGAGCTTGTAGAAGATGATGAAACTGAGTCCGAGACAAAGCCTGATTTGAATCAGACTGAAAATTCTATCAGTGTGAGTTATGAATTGAATAAGGAAGACAGCATTGCGCAGCGGAAATTTTATAAACAGAAAGATTTGACAGAAATTGAGATAGAGGAGACGGTGAAAACGATCGGGCGATTAGCATTCGCTGAGAGTGGCTTGAAATCGATTGTCCTCCCTGAGAGTGTCACAGAGATTGAATACGGTGCATTTATGTCCTGTCTTAATCTGAAAGAGGTGACAATTCCAGATACAGTTACAGAGATTGGAACCAAAGCGTTTGAGGGAACACCTTGGCTGAAAGAATGGCGTGAGGGGACTTCTGACAGTGAAGATGGCGATTTCCTGATTGTGGGTGATGGCATATTGTTAGCATACAGGGGAAGCGAGGAACATGTCGAAATACCAGAAGGTGTGAAGCAGATCGGCGCTGAAGTGTTTAAAGGGCACAAAGAGATCCTTGATGTGACGATTCCAGCTTCTGTGGAGCAGATTTGTGCTGAGGCTTTCCGCAACTGTAGTTCACTGACGGGATTGACGGGATGTGAAGGATTGAAGACCGTGGTTCGCGGTGCATTCTACGGCACACAGATTTCTGAAGATGATTTTAATAAATAAGATCCAAACTAAGAAATAGTTATATGATATAAAGAGAAAGTAACCGGAGATGACAGAATGGAAAAACTTTTTTGGGGAATGGTAGGCGGTTGTACAGTTGCATTTGCAATCCTGCTGGGAATGTATCTGAATAAGACGGGAGTGATCGGCGCGGAGCCGGAAAGCTCGACAGAGCTTGTCTCGGAGACGGAGACGGAAACAGAGACCGAAGAGCTGACTCAGGCCGAGGATGGCGAGTTTCCGGCTGATATACGATCAATCATTGAGGACTCTCAGAACAATTATGCGCAGGCGATGCAGGTGTTTGAGGATGAATCAGCGGCAGCAGCATCCAGAGAGGCGGAGGAATCCTCAAAACCGCAGGGGAATACAAACAATTCAGGTACAACAGCAAATTCGGGCAGCACATCAAGTTCCAATACATCATCAGGCACATCGGGAAGCAATCCGAAAACGAATGGTTCTGTGGATGGCAATCGAAATGATGATCATGCGTATTTTCTTGAAGAACCTTCGGAGGAAATGACAGAGACAGAGGAATCTTCTGTGGAAGAGCCCTCCACAGAGGAAAATACCACGGAGGAAAAAAAGAACAGCGAATATGAGTATACGTTGTATAAAGACCATGTGGCGATAAAGAAGTATGTCGGCACTGCATCCTCACTTGATATTCCTGAGAAGATTGACGGGCAGCCGGTTACAGAAATACAGGATTCGGCATTTGCGAGTTCCAAAACGCTTGTCAGGATTTCAGTTCCAGACAGTGTTGAGAAACTTGGAAGCAATGTGTTTAAGAGCAGTGAGCTTCTGGTGGATGTCAGCCTGCCGAATGAGTTGACCGAGATGGGTGAGGGAATCTTTGACAGTTGTTCGAAGCTTACGCGCATCACAATACCTGATGGTGTTACAAAGATTGGCAAGAAAGCATTTAATGAGTGTGAATCACTTCGCTCCGTCAAGTTAGGGAATGATATTGAGATAATTGAAGAACAGGCATTTAATAACTGTGCAAAGATGGAATTGACAAAGCTTCCTTCCTCGTTGACAAGAATTGAGAAAGAAGCATTTAACGGCTGCGCGGCGATGGAATTGACAAAATGGCCAAGCGGGCTGGAAGTGATAGGGGAGAGTGCCTTTGCAGAGTGTGCTGCAATTGCCGAGGTGAAGCTTCCTGGTACGATGCGGACGATGATGGACAGTGCGTTCCTAAACTGTGTGGGTATCAAAACGCTCAGCATCAAGACTGGGATCGAGGCGATACCGGAGAGTGCATTCAGCGGCTGCACAGGTATAACGGAAGTGACATTCCCGAAATCGGTGATTAGTATCGGTGACAGTGCATTTAATGACTGTACGGCGCTTGCCAGTGTGACAATACCAAAGAATACGCTCAGCATTGGCACATCTGCCTTTGCAGGCTGTACTTTTACGGAAGTGACAGTCAATGCAAAAAGTTCTTACCAGGCAGATTCGTTTGAATCAACTGTGAAAATTAACAATTATTAACCGCAGGAGGTGGATGGATGCGAAGGAGTTTTAGGAAAAAAGCCGCAGCGGTTATGATGGCAGCCGCAGTATTGTTTACATCTGTACAGACAGACAGGGTGGTCTACGCGAAGGGACCTACCTACACGGCAATGCAGGATGTGTACTACACCAAAGAGAATTGTGTCGTGTACGCAGAGCCGGATTATGAATCAACGGTTCTTACGACGATCGGTGCTAATGTTCCGGTGCGTGTTGTCGGTATGTACTCGAATGGATGGTACAGGATTAATCTTGGGGTGATTGCCTATGTCAAGATGGATTCGGTCACTTCAGCCGGGGCAATCGGCATCAAGAACGGCGATAAACAGGTTGCAGATGCGCAGCGGACAGCGGCAGAGCTGGGATATGAGTTTGTCTATCTCACATTGAACAAACAGAAAGTGATCAAAAAAGACATCTACAACAGCTATGTCGGCAAGAAGGTAATGCTCTATGCCAAGATTAATGATGAGCTGGGCGTCTCTTTTAAGATGCTCTATGAGGATCAGATTAAAAGGGATATTGATTTGAATGTGACAAAGTATGAGTACACATCGCAGTGGTCTCCGTCAGCGGCGCCAGTACCGACACCGCCGCCGGTATCAGGGGCTTCTCGGGTTGTGTATTATCAGTTCCCCAATCCGATAGAGCTGAAAGGGCAGCTTGCGATCTTCCAGTTTAAGACTGGATATGACAAGATTGTTGAGATTTATCCTTATGATGTGGAGTACACGGATTCTTATGAGCATATGAATAACTACTGGACAGAGTTCAGCGAATTTGCGTATGCTCCAGTCACACAGGTAGCCAGCATCGCCATCGTGGAGACAGAGACTGCAAGCTCTCTTTTGGATGATGAGCGGGATATTATGTCTGATTTCAGGAAAGGTATAAAGTACCAGAGTGATGACGACAAGGCATACAGAAATAATATTGTACACGGCAAACTCCGCAAGGACACAGAGTATGTGGACTATGAGTATTGAGCTATAGGCTAAAACAGGGATAAGATTAAGCGTCTTATCCCTTGCTTTTTAAATCATAATTTTCTACATTTAGGTTGCAACTTTAGATAATGTGTGCTATGATTTCAATGGAAATCGTATGAACTGTATTAATTCAAATAACACAGTTCTGCGTTTGGTGTAAATGTTGACAAATGATTATGGAGTGCCTGTGTATAGGAGGCACTCGCCAATACAGGGGGCGAAAATGTCTGGGGTAGAAAAGGGAAAGGAAAAAACAAAACCGGTCATCGTGGTGAAGGATTTGTATAAAGTGTACCGCATCGGTGAGAACAGAGTGCGTGCGTTGAACGGAGTGAGCTTTAGCATTAATCGCGGTGAGTTTTGTGCCATTGTGGGAACTTCAGGATCAGGCAAATCGACGTTGCTCAATATGCTTGCAGGTCTGGAAAAACCGACAAAGGGTGAGATTGTCATTGTCGGTGAGCATATGGAGAGAAAAAATGAAAATCAGCTTGTCCGGTTCCGGCGGGAGCATATTGGATTTATCTTCCAGTCGTTTAATTTGATGGGAACGATGAATGCAGTGGAGAATGTAGCGCTTCCGCTGACATTTCAGGGTGTGTCCAAGAGAGAGCGCATAAAGCGGGCAAAGAAGATGGTACATATGGTAGGACTAGACAAATACTGGGATCACAGACCCAATCAGATGTCTGGCGGACAGCAGCAGAGAGTCGGTGTCGCTAGGGCGCTTGTGGTTAATCCAGAGATTATCTTTGCGGATGAGCCGACAGGAAATCTTGATTCCAACACATCGCGGGAGATTATGAGTCTGATGCAGAATGTCGTTCGCGAGCAGAAGCGGACGCTCATTATGGTTACACATGACAACACACTTGCCAGCTTTGCAGATAAGATTATTCGAATTGTGGATGGCAAGATTGTAGACATGGTTGATAATACAGAAAAAGCGGCTAGCGTTGTCTCTGAGACGGTGGAGAGCGAGAAGGTTGAAGCTGTGGCGCAGTCGTAGCAAGACAGCAATGTAAAAAGGGGAATAAAAGTTGAAGAACTCAGGAATGGAGGACGAACATGAAACAAATGAAAAGGATACTGGTAATGATGCTGATGGTAATGATGCTGTGCGGCAGCACATGTACTGTCTTTGCGGAGGAGGGCGATTCACCGGAATATGTGTCTGATGAGTGGAAGGATCAGATTAGGGGACAATTAAATCGTTTTTACAGTGATTTGAAGATAATTTATAATCTTACAGATGAAAAGATCAAGCGCATGGATAAAATCTACAACAGCGCTATGACATATATGAAAAATGCAGGACTCACAATGTCGGAGCTGACAAGCTATGAGTCCGAGATTGAGGGTTATCTGAGTGATATTGCCAAGGAAAATACTTCAGGTACAGAGAAATTCTTGATGCTTTCCAATGAAGTGCCAATCTTGGATGCAAAGTTTGGGGAACAGACATTTGTGGTTCTGTCACTGATTAATTTAGGCAAGACTGATATCACAGATGTCGTGGTGACGCCCACAGTGTCCAATGACAGGACAAAGTGGCCGTTTGATATCAATCAAGCGTATGACGCCCAGACAATTCAGATTATACAGTCGGCGGATGACACAACGGACGCATTCAATAAACGTATGGATATCGGCTGGTACTTTAATGTCAGACAGGATGTGCTCACAGGCTGTTATCCATTGACATTCCATGCTACGTATTATCAGAGTGGTGCGCTGGTGGAGACAGATGTCACAACATATATTAATATAAAGGGTGCTAATCCCAGCAAAACATTGATAGAGGACCCAGACAAGAAAGCTTCCAATCCGAGAATTATTGTAACAGGATACCGCACAGAGCCAGAGGTAGTCTATGCAGGATCTACTTTTAAGCTGTCGGTGAGTGTGAAGAATACATCGAAGGCGACCGCAGTAGAGAATGTGCTTTTTAACCTAGAAGCCACAGTGGAGGGAAAGGATGCAGATGCGACATACTCTGCGTTTCTGCCGACATCAGGTTCCAGCTCGGTCTACACAGAGCGCATCTCTCCGGGTGAAACGTATGATATGAGCATAGAGATGGAGGCAAAATCAGACTTGTCCCAGAAGCCGTATGTGCTGACAGTCAATATGAAATATGACACAGAAGATCAGATTAATATGTCGGATGTCGCGCATGTGTCTGTGCCGATTAAACAGGAGGCAAAGATTGACACTGGCGCGGCGGAGATTATGCCAGAGTCGATTGCAGTGGGCGAGCAGTCCAATGTAATGTTCAGTGTATTTAATACAGGTAAGACAACACTTTACAACGTAAAAGTCACATATGAGAGCGCATCGGTGGAGAGCGGTATCACATATCTTGGAAATATTGCGCCGGGTGCAACACAGAATGTTGATTCCATGCTGACAGGTATTGCGCCGGATACGGGAGAAGGAATTGTCAAGGCAGTGATTACCTATGAGGACGAGGCAGGAAATGAGACACGTTTTGAAAAGGACCTGAATCTGATGGTCTATGAGATGGTGATGGACAACGGAATGATGGAGGATATGCCTGTAGAGCCTGTGGAGGAAGAGCCGAAAAAGAAGGGATTGCCGCTGGTTGGAATCATTGGCGGCGCTGCGGCAGTGGCGGCGATTGTGGCAGTGATCGTGATTGTCTCTAAAAAGAGAACGGCCAAGAAGCATCAGGAGGATATGGATTTACTGGATGGGGATGATGAATAATGAAATTCTTTGATTTATTGCGCATGAGCATCTCAAATCTGTGGAAACGAAAGCTTCGTACAGTGCTGACAGTGCTGGGTGTGGTGATTGGTATTACCTCAATCGTCGTGATGGTTGCACTTGGAAATGGCCTCAAGGAGTCCATGTTGGATAATTATTCTAATTACAGCTCGATGACACAGATTCAGATTTCTGGCGGCGGATATTATTTCTCTACCAGCAGCAACAGCAGCGGCAGTGGTCAGGATGAGGAGAAACGGCTCGATGATGCGTTTGTCCAACAGCTTCTGGGAATGGAACACGTCAAGGAGGTTTACCCGCGGCTCAATATTTCGGCGATGGCAAAAGTTGGAAAATATGCAGGTCATCTTGATATCTACGGCGTTACGAAGGAAGAGTTCGAGACGATGAATGTGTCGATTGGCAAGGGAAAGCTGCCCGATTCCGATACGGAGCTGCAATTTTTCTATGGAAACAACGTGCTCACAAATTTTTATGTGGAAAAGACAAACGTGTATTCCTTTTGGGAGACGGGAGAGGCGCCGGATATTGATTTGATGGAGGACCCGATCTTTGTCATCTTTGATACAGATGCGTACTGGGGATCACAGGGAGGCGGCAACGATCCAGACGGCACACCGGTCAAACAGCCCAAGAAATATCTGATAGAAGCGTGTGGTATCATGGAGGGTGAACTTGGAGAGTGGAATAACAATAACAGCCAGAGTGTGCTTTGCAACATGGAGGCATTGAAGGCAGAGCTAAAACGCATCTTCAAGAAAAATCCGATACCGGGACAGCCAACCAGAAAAAATGGAAAACCCTACAATGAGCTGTTCTATTCAGAAATCATTGTTCAGGTCGATGACATGGCAAATGTGACAGAGCTGACGACATGGCTGAAGGACAGCGGCTATAATGCATACAGCTCCGCAGAGTGGATTCAGCAGGAGCTTGACACGATGAACATGATTCAGGCAGTGCTCGGCGCGATCGGTGCAGTTGCCATGCTGGTTGCAGCGATCAGTATCACCAATACCATGATGATGTCCATCTATGAGCGTACTAAGGAGATCGGCGTCATGAAGGTGTTAGGCTGCGATATCCGCAATATACAGGGTCTGTTTTTGATGGAGGCTGGATTTATTGGCTTTATCGGCGGCGTGGTCGGTGTCGGCTTCAGCTATGGGCTGAGTCTGGTGATCAATGGACTGGTGGCAGGGAGTGAGGCGACTGCCAATATGGGCATCACAGGCGCCATCTGCCGGATTCCGCTGTGGCTGAGTCCGCTGGCGATTGTGTTTGCGATTGTGATCGGTATGATTGCAGGTTTTATTCCGTCCCTGAGGGCGATGCGGCTGAGCCCGCTGGCGGCAATCCGCAACGAATAGCACTTTACATACTCTGAAGAAACCGTTATAATATAAGCAGTAAAAGACTTGGTTTCATACAGGAAAGTAGGTGATGATATGCCAAATGGAGCAGAGATTATAAAAGATTATGTCAGTGAGTTTTCGAGATTACAAAACTGGATGCTGTCAGTCAAAGATAAAGCGCCGGATGTGTACAGTTCAATGCATGACAGATATATTGAATTAAAGGTTACATTGGCAAGCCTTGGCGTCAATCTTGCAGAATTGGATAAAATAAAAGAATAGCAGTGAAAAGAGGGGCTTCTCAAAAAGAGAAGTCCTTTTGTGTACTTTAAGGCATTCCCAACATATATTAATGTGAAGATACAACGTAATGATTTGCCTGCCAGATCATTACAGAGGGAATGAAGATGGATAGAGTACGCAGAATGACAGGCTGTGACCACAGAGAGGTGACGCCTTATACGGGAAAGGGAATTTATGCAGCAGTACTAGATAGCGGTGTGGCAGCGCATCCAGATTTGCGGGGGAGGATTGCAGTCTTTAAGGATTTTGTGTCGAATAAGAATATGGCGTATGACGACAATGGGCATGGAACCCATGTGTGTGGTATTCTGGCTGGAAGCGGTGCGGTGTCCAAGGGCAGATATCGCGGCATTGCGCCAGAATGTATGCTGGTCTGTGGAAAGGTATTGGACAAAGAGGGCGGCGGCAGCCTCAAAAATCTCACGAAGGGATTGATTTGGATTTCTGAGCTGATCAGGACGGTTCCAATAAAGATTCTCAACATTTCTATTGAGATGGAATCGGAGGATGGTATTGCGCCGGAGGATTGGGAACAGTTTCGAAAATATATTCGATATTTGTGGGACAGGAATATTATGATTGTCGCAGCGGCAGGAAACAAGGGACCAAATCCTATGACGCTGTCACCGATCGGTGAATGCGCGGGTTGTGTCTGTGTGGGGTGTCATGATGGGGATTACAAGCCAAAGACCGGGCGGCTGTGCAATGAATATTCCAGTAGGGGACCTGGTAAGGATACCTCGTTCATCAATTTGATCAATCCGTTGAAGAAGCCCGATATCGTGGCGCCGGGAACCGATATTGTGTCGTGCGGCACACATTATCGGACGACGCCGTACATCTCTAAGAGCGGAACCTCCATGTCGGCGCCTATTGTCAGCGGTGCATGTGCACTGTGCCTGCAAAAGTATCCTCAGCTTACGAATCGGGAGTTACGGCGGCTTTTGCTGGGTTCCGCGATGGATATGGGCGAGAGCTGGGGCGTTCAGGGAGCAGGGATGCTTCGAATCGACAGTCTGCTCGCGCAAGGATATTTCTAATTACATATTGACAACAACTGTATATTTGTATACAATAATACAAAAATGCACTTGCGCGTGTTCTCGCTGTTTCAGTCGAGTACAGATGGCAGTATCCGGGCGCACTTGTGTGAAAAACTGAGGAGGAAAAGCGATGGCAGACAAGAGTGAATATTTTGAAAACCGACCTGTTACCATGAATGAACATAATAACCTTTTGCAGATTGAGGAGCATATGTTTCAGCTTCAAGATGTGGAGAAGCCCAATGCGTTCCGCAATATGTTTCCCTATGACGAGATACCAAAGATACCCTTTAATGACAGAGTGGTTCCGCACAATATGCCAAAGGAAATCTGGATTACAGACACGACATTTCGAGATGGACAGCAGTCGAGAGCACCGTACAGCACAGAGCAGATTGTTAAGATTTATGATTATCTGCATCGGCTTGGCGGGCCGAACGGTATGATTCGGCAGAGTGAGTTCTTCCTGTACAGCCAGAAGGACAGAGACGCGGTCTACAAGTGTATGGAGCGCGGCTACCAGTTCCCGGAGGTGACATCGTGGATTCGTGCCAGCAAAGAGGATTTCAAGCTGGTCAAGGAGATTGGCATGAAGCAGACAGGTATCCTTGTAAGCTGCTCAGATTACCATATTTTCCTGAAGCTTCGAATGACAAGGCGGCAGGCGATGGAACACTATCTGTCTGTTGTGCGGGACTGTCTTGAGGAGGGCATCAGTGTGCGCTGTCATCTGGAGGATATCACGAGAGCGGATATTTATGGATATGTGGTTCCATTCTGTCAGGAGTTAATGCGGTTGTCAGAGCAGTATCGGCTTCCCATCGTGGTGCGTGCCTGCGATACTATGGGATATGGCGTGAATTATGCAGGCGCGGTGATTCCAAGAAGTGTACAGGGAATAATCTATGCATTGTACACCCATGCAGGCGTGCCGCATGAATGGATTGAGTGGCATGGGCACAATGATTTTTACAAAGCAGTCACGAATTCAACGACTGCGTGGCTATATGGCTGTTCTGGCGTCAATACTTCACTGTTTGGCATCGGGGAACGCACTGGAAATACGCCGCTCGAGGCGATGATATTCGAGTATGCACAGCTCAAAGGTACGTTAAATGGCATGGACACGACCGTCATCACGGAGCTTGCAGAATATTATGAGAAAGAGATTGGATACCATATACCGGAGCGGACGCCGTTTGTCGGGAAGAACTTCAATGTCACAAGAGCGGGGATTCATGCGGATGGACTGCTGAAAAATGAGGAAATCTACAATATTTTTGACACAGAAAAGTTTCTCAACCGCCCTGTGCTCTGCGCGGTGTCGAACACCTCAGGACTTGCGGGCATTGCACACTGGATTAATACGTATTATAAGTTAAATGACGATGCGAAGATCAGCAAATCCTCCGAGCTTGTGGCGTATGTAAAGACATGGGTAGATGCAGAGTATGAGAGCGGCAGAGTTACAGTGCTCACAGATGATGAACTGCTCTCCGTGATCGCTGAGGGCTGTGAGACACTCGGCGTCACGCTGGGAAATCAATGACGAGGTGGCAGGTTTGAGAGAAGAGCATTTTCAGGCTATTGAATGCAAGGAGTATAGAAATGAGTGAGTATGATGTGAAGCATGATGCATCGGACAAGTATTCACTGCGTGGCAGGGTATTTCGGAAGCTGCGGGAAGCGATTTTGAATGGCTCTTATCAGGAGAAGGACGAGCTGAAGGAGGCAGCAATCGCAGAGGAGCTTGGTGTGAGTAGAACGCCAGTTCGCGAGGCGTTCCGACAGCTTGAACTAGAAGGGCTGATTCAGATTGTGCCGAACAAAGGGGCGTATGTCACGGGAATTTCCGCGGCCGATGTGGCAGATATCTATGAAATCCGTTCGCTTTTGGAAGGGCTGTGCGCGAGATGGGCGACGGAGAAAATCACAAAGGAAAAAATCGAGGCGCTGGAGGAGATTATTCTGCTGAGCGAATTTCATTTGTCCAAAGAGCATTACGAGCAGTTGATTGAGCTGGACAACCGGTTTCATATGCACTTGTATGAAGCGTGTGAGAGCAAGATGCTGATTCATCTGTTAAAGGATTTTCACCAGTATGTGCAGAAGGAGAGACAGCAGACGCTCTCTGACAGGGCGAGGAGTGCGGCGGCTGTGCAGGAGCACAAGAGCATCATGGAGGCGATGCGTGACGGCAATGCCCCGCTTGCAGAAAAACTTGCGGACGAACATATTTGTAATGCGTATCGAAATATGGTAAAATGTGGTTTGAGCACAAAACACGAGTAAACGGATTCAAAGTAGGAGGAGACAAGTATGGCAAAAATTCAAATGACAACACCTTTGGTAGAGATGGACGGGGACGAGATGACCCGAATCCTCTGGAAGATGATTAAGGATGAGCTGATTCTTCCGTATGTTGATTTAAAGACAGAGTACTATGACCTTGGTCTGGAATACCGCAATGAGACAAACGACCAGGTGACGGTGGATTCTGCGGAGGCGACCAAAAAATATGGCGTGGCAGTGAAATGTGCGACCATCACGCCAAACGCAGCCAGAATGACAGAGTACAATCTCAAGGAGATGTGGAAAAGTCCAAACGGCACAATCAGAGCGATTCTCGACGGAACAGTTTTCCGTGCACCCATTTTAATCAAGGGGATTGTACCATATGTGAAAAACTGGACCAAGCCCATCACGATCGCACGTCATGCCTACGGTGATGTATACAAGAATACAGAGATCAAGATTCCGGGAAAAGGAAAGGCAGAGCTGGTATTTACAGCGGAGGACGGAACAGAGACGAGAGAGCTGATTCATAATTTTGAGGGCGCCGGAATTATTCAGGGCATTCATAATACCAAAGAGTCTATCTCGAGCTTTGCAAGGGCATGTTTCGGCTATGCCATTGACACCAAGCAGGATTTGTGGTTTGCGACCAAAGATACGATTTCCAAGAAATATGACCATACGTTCAAGGATATTTTTCAGGAAATATATGACGCAGAGTACAAAGAGCAGTTTGAGAAGCTGGGCATCGAATACTTCTATACGCTGATTGATGATGCCGTTGCGCGCGTGATTCGCTCGGAGGGCGGATTTATCTGGGCGTGCAAAAATTATGACGGCGATGTCATGTCCGACATGGTAGCGACGGCATACGGCGATTTGTCCATGATGACTTCTGTGCTGGTATCGCCGAGCGGTGTCTATGAATACGAGGCGGCACACGGAACAGTGCAGCGCCATTACTATAAGCACCTGAAGGGTGAGGAGACGTCCACGAACTCGATTGCGACAATCTTTGCATGGACAGGTGCACTCCGCAAGCGCGGTGAATTAGATGGCATCAAAGAGCTTCAAGAGTTTGCAGACCGGCTGGACAAGGCATGTATCAAGACTGTGGAGGACGGCAAGATGACAAAGAGTCTGTCGCTGATCTCAACCTGTGAGAAGCCAGTGATTTTGAACAGTCTGGACTTTATCAAGGCGATTCGGGAGACCTTTGAGTCTTTACAGGGATAACAGAATTTATTCAGAGAAGATAAACGAAAGTTCGAACGCAAACAGGGGAAGGTAAAACACCTTCCCCTGTTTTTACAGTCTTAACTCTGTAATCAAGCTGTTCATCTCGTAGTGCGTGAGCGCTTTTTTTAAGGCAGCTTTGTCAATATGCAGCGCGAAATCCTCCAAGGTCTGTGCGATGGGAATATCGTCCTTCATCTTGGCAAGCTGATAGCTTAGATAGACGGTTTCTTTATTTTCTTTTAACGCATTGAGCGGACTCCGCCCGATGCCAAGATTCTTTTTCCAGAAGTCGGTGAGCGCCTTCTCTTTCTTCTTGTTTCCCTCGCAGTCCTCGATTGCCGCATAGATGGCATCGAGAGAGCCATATTCATTGACGAGCGGGGCTGCTGCCGAGGAGACGCCTTTGCAGCCGGGAATCCCGTCGCCGGGGTCGCCCGTGATGGAGAGCAGCGTGACGATATTTTCAGGATATACGCCCTCCTCCGAATAGACCGTATCGGCAGTGTACTCAAAGATGCCCGCCGGGAGAGAAGCATAGCCTTCTTTGCCGGCACAGAGGCCGTAGCGCTGCTGCATGTCCCTGACTTTATCCTTGTCTGTGACGCGCCACAGCCTAGTGTGCGGACTCACCAGCTGGAAATAATCGTGGTCTTTGGTAAGAACATAAGTTTCGAGATCGGGGGACTCGAACTTTTTTACGAGGGAGGCGGCGAAGTCGTCTGCCTCATAGTCCTTGTCCATCAGCACCTGACAGCCTATGTCTTGCAGAAGGTTTTCCATGGCAATAAACTGTTCCCTGAGCGGTGCGGGGGCTTCCTTGCGGTTTGCCTTGTAGGAGTCCGCGCCGAGCTGGGTACGCCGAAAAGTGTCCCGAGACACATCAAAGGCGACTGCCACATAGTCTGGCTTGACTTTCTTGTGAAGGGAGATCAGGGTTCTAAGCATCGTGAAAAGGGCATTGGTGTACTCGCCCTTGGAGGTGCGCAGGATTTCGGCGTAGTGTTTTTCTTTCTCCTCATCGGTCTTGGCAAAGAGCACAGACTTGGGGAGATTCCCATAGTAGGAGGTGCTGAGCATAGACGAGCCGTCGATTATCAAAAATTTTTTCATATCATTCACGCCTTTCTGTAGCTTTATATCGTAGTTATATCTTCTAATATAAAGAGGAAAATGTCAAGTGTATCTAAGTTTCGGACAGTTCTTCCCATTTGGCATAGAGTATTTCAAGCTCGGCTTCGATGTCTTCCTTTTGTTTTGCGATTTCTTGAAGTTTCGCGGAGTTTGTGGCGATTTCGGGGCTTGCCATCTCCTCGTCGAGCGCTGTATTTTTGTTTTCAAGCGCTTCTATTTTTTCCTCACATTTTTTCAGATCATTTTCTCTTTTGCGCAGAAGCGCCTGATTTTCTTTCTGCTGTTTCCAGTCAAGCTTCTGCGTGGAGGGTTCCTCTGACTTGACGCTGGCAGCCAGATCAGATGCAGGTGTCAAAAGCTCCTTCTTCTCGAGATAGTAATCATAATTACCGATATAATTGATAAACTGCCGGTGTGTCAGTTCGAGGATGCGCGTTGCTGTCTTGTTGATAAAATATCGGTCATGTGAGACGTAGAGTACAGTTCCCTCATAAGCGTTAAGCGCTGTTTCCAGGATTTCTTTGGAGGTGAGATCTAAGTGGTTTGTCGGCTCATCGAGAATGAGGAAGTTTGCTTCGGACAACATGAGCTTTGCGAGGGATACGCGCCCGCGCTCACCGCCGCTTAGAGCGCTGATTTTCTTGAACACATCTTCTCCGGTAAACAGAAAGGCCGCCAGTGTATTTCTGATTTCCGTGTTGGTCAAATCGGGGTAATCATCACTGATTTCTTCGAATAGGCTTTTCTCCATATGGAGTACATGATGCTCCTGGTCATAGTAGCCAATCTCTACATTAGTGCCCAGCTTAATGATGCCGGTGTCCATAGGAATAAGTTCATTGATGATTTTTAGTAAAGTTGTCTTGCCTGTCCCATTGTCCCCGATAATGGCGACATGTTCACCGCGCTTGATCTCAAACGACACATTTTCAAACAGTCGATTGATGCCAAAGCGCTTAGAAAGATCTTCAACCTGCATGACATCATTGCCGCTGATTCTGTGAGGCGTGAGTGTCAGCTTCATGTCTGCCCGGACTTCTGTGGGCTTTTCGAGCCGTTCGATCTTGTCGAGCATCTTTTCGCGGCTCTCTGCGCGCCTTATGGATTTTTCGCGGTTAAATTGCTTAAGCTTGTCGATGACTTCCTCCTGATGTTTGATCTCACGCTGCTGGTTGAGGTAGGCATTCATCTGCTCTGTGCGCAGATGTTCCTTCTGGATGGCATAGTCGGAATAATTTCCGTGAAAAGTGGAGACGACGCCGTTGTCAATCTCAATGATTTTCGTGGTTATCTTGTCCAAAAAATAGCGGTCGTGTGAGACGATGATGACAGCGCCTTTGTAATTCAGCAGGTACGTTTCAAGCCAAGTGATCGAGTTGAGATCAAGATGGTTGGTCGGCTCGTCGAGCATGATCAGATCCGGCTTTTGCAACAGCAGTTTGCCGAGGGCTACACGTGTTTTCTGCCCGCCGGAGAGCGTGGCGACTTTTTTGTCAAACTCGTCCTCCTGAAAGCCTAAGCCTTTTAAGATCCCTGTGATTTCACTTTTGCAGGCATAACCATTGATATCCTCGAAGCGGTGTGTCATGCTCGCGTACTTTTTGAGCAGCAGCTCTAACTCTTCGCCGGAGGCATGTTTCATATCTGCCTCTGTCCGGCGGATAGAAGCCTCCAAGTCAAGCACTTCCTGCTTGACAGTGAGCAGCTCATCAAAGATCGTGTTTTCGCTGTCCACAGCCTGATGCTGTGCCAGATAGCCATAATTTTTGTCCTTTGCAAAGGTTACGATGCCCGCGTCGGCTGGCAGATGTCCTGTGATGATCTTGAGCAAGGTGGATTTGCCTGCGCCGTTGATGCCAATGATGGCGGCTTTCTCATGATCTTCTATATGAAAGGATGCGTTTTTGAGGACGTGGTTATCAACAAAGGTTTTATCTATATTACTGCATGACAGAATCATGGTGAACCTCCTTATGTATATTCATAATTTGTACATTCTTGATTGTATCAAAACTGCCAACATTTATTATAAAAGAGAATCACAATAAAAGCAATCGGAATTGCATCTGGAAAACTATTTGACAATCATTTAACAATATTGTATACTTATGCTATATATTTTGTTGTTTTTTTGGCATATATGTATATGGAGGTAGGACTCGTGGATGATAAGAATATATCACAGGCGGTTGTCTCAAGACTTCCCAGATATTACAGGTATCTCGGAGAGTTGAAGGACAGTGGTATCGAGCGGATATCATCACAGGATTTGAGTAAGCTGATGAAGGTTACTGCGTCACAGATTCGGCAGGATTTTAATAATTTTGGAGGGTTTGGTCAGCAGGGATATGGTTACAATGTGGAGTATCTCTATGATGAGATTGCAAAGATACTCGGACTTAACAAGACTCATAATCTTATCATTGTAGGCGCAGGAAATTTGGGCCAGGCGCTTGCAAATTATATGAACTTTGAGCGCAGGGGATTTATTCTGAGAGGAATATTTGACAGGAATCCCGCACTATATGGTAAGGAGCTTAGAGGAATAGCAGTACAGCCTGTGGAGAACATAGAGCGGTTTATCAGGGAGAATGACATTGACATTGCAGTGCTCACCATACCGAAGGACGGCGCTGTCAAGACCGCTGAAATACTTGTCAGATGCAATATTAAAGCCATTTGGAATTTTGCACATGTAGATTTGAATGTGCCGGAAAGCATCGTTGTGGAGAATGTGCACCTTTCCGACAGTCTTATGAAGCTATCGTATGGTATTATGAACCAATGATAATAATAGGAAAGAAGGTTATAGGATGGAACAGGAGGATGAGGTCTTTCGGGAGGCATTAATAGGCAAAAAGATACCCATTTTGACGCTTGACAATCAATGGCATAAGCTGTTTACGCAGGCAGGCGAGAACGAGGAAATCCAGCGGCTTGAAGATGAACTCAATGAAGTTTTGAAGCGTCAGGGAAAGCTCAACACAGAGCTGAAAAGTCTCGCAGCATTCAAAAAGAAACTGATGCAGGAAATTGTGTCGATCATGGAGCTGCCGGACAGTTCTGCGAAGGAAAAGAAAATGGAGGAAAATAAGCGCATGATTGAGGAGTCCAAACAGAAGATGGAGGACTACAATGATGAGCTTATGGAGATTCCCAGACAGATCGATGAGGCAAATCAAGCATTGATGCTGGCGAGTATGCGGGTGTGCTATGGCAGGATACAGCAGAATATCCAGGATATCAATGCGATCAATCAGTGGGTTTCCGACTTTAAGGTGCAACTCAAGAAAAAGATTATCCTTAGACAGCAAAAAGAGATCTGGAACGATGAGATGTATAATTATATGCATGATATTTTCGGACCGGATGTGATTAATATGTTTGACATGAAATACAACCCTCAAAATGTATTAAATAAGGAAAAGGATTTAATTGGCGGAAAGACTCCCCGGCAGGAATAGCTGTCAGGGAGTTTTTTTTCATGGAAGAGTGTGGTATACTATGAAAAACGGCAGAGCATGTCTGTGCTTCATGAAAGGGTGGGAGGGTTTATGGAATATGTGTTGACATCGGCGGAAATGAAAGCCTATGACCAGATGGCAATTGAGGAGTATGGCATACAGTCACTTGTCTTGATGGAGCGCGCTGCGCTGGAGACAGTCAGGGTGCTTCTGGACAGGTTTGGCAGAGATCTCTATGTGGGGGTCATGGCAGGGAGCGGCAATAATGGTGGAGATGGGATTGCTGTAGCCCGAATGCTTCAGGAGGAAGGGGTTCACGCGGAGATTAATATGATCGGTGATGCCTCAAAGCTGTCACCGGAAGCGAATGTTCAGTTGGAGACTGCGAAAAAGATGAAGATTCCTATTCATTATGGCGTGGAGCATACTGTGTACGATGTGATTGTCGATGCGCTGTTTGGGATCGGTATCACACGAGAGATCGAGGGCAAATACAGAAAGGCAGTCGAGGCAATGAATGCCTCAAAAGCAAAGATTGTGGCAATCGATATCCCATCGGGGGTCAACGCGGATGACGGGCGCATTATGGGATGTGCGGTGAAGGCGGACATCACTGTTACATTTGCTTACAGAAAATTGGGATTGATGCTGTATCCAGGCGCTTCGTGTGCCGGAGAGGTCATCTGTGTGCCAATAGGGATTCCCCGTGCAGTGACACAGAACAAGAGAACTGGTGTTGTCACCTTTACGGATGTGGAGGAGGACCTTCGATTCCCAGAGCGGAATCCTGCGGGAAATAAGGGGACCTTCGGGAAGCTGCTCCTGATTGCGGGGAGCAGAAATATGGGCGGTGCATGTTTCCTCTCTGCCCTGAGCGCATATCGGTCGGGGGCGGGAATGGTGCGGATTTTTACGGCGTCCGAGAACCGTGACAGTCTGCTGAAAAAGCTGCCGGAAGCGATTGTGGATACCTATGGGGAAGAATTGTGCGAGGAGGATTTTGACATGCTCCAAGCT
Organism: uncultured Lachnospiraceae bacterium; assembly: GCA_910586405.1. Classification (GTDB taxonomy): domain Bacteria; phylum Bacillota; class Clostridia; order Lachnospirales; family Lachnospiraceae; genus COE1. Next base: position 18,936 of record CAJUII010000022.1, on the reverse strand, counting down.
GGCATCGAATGGGCAGATGTGGTTGCTGTCGGTCCTGGTCTTTCGCTGTCGGCAAAGGCGCATATCATTCTGGAAATGACGCTGGAGCTGTGCGATAAGCCGTTAGTCATCGATGCGGATGCGCTGAATATACTATCACAGAAGGAAGAACTTTTGCGGATGTTTGCGTTTGGATACAGAAAAAAAGATCAGGATGTTATATTTACGCCGCATCTTGGTGAATTTGCCAGATTGAAGAAGTGTCCTGTGACAGAGATCAAGAAGGATTTAATTGGCAGCTGCAAGGCTTTCACTAAGAAATATGATATCTCTCTTGTCTGCAAGGATGCCCGATCGATTGTGACCAAAAGAGGGAAATTGACTTATCTGAACGGAAGCGGGAATGACGGGATGGCGACGGCAGGCTCCGGCGATGTGCTCACCGGGATTATAGCCGGGCTTTTGGCTCAGGGATACAGCGGATTTGAGGCGGCGGTGATGGGGACGTATGCACATGGACTTGCCGGAGATGACGCGAGGAAGCGGACTTCTGCATATTTTATCATGGCACAGGATATTATTAAATCACTGAAAAATATTACAGCATAGGGAAATGGAGAGTTAGAGCATGAAACATTATGACAGGGCTTGGGCGGAGATTGATCTGGATGCTTTGCATTTTAATATAGAAGAGATTAAGAAAAGTATCAATCGGACGACACAGATCATCGCAGTCCTAAAGACGGACGGCTATGGGCATGGCGCTGCACAGATTGCGCGGGTATTAGAAGCGGAGGAGCAGGTGTGGGGCTTTGCAGTAGCCACTGCGGAGGAGGCATTTGCACTAAAAGAGGGCGGGATTTGCAAACCGCTTTTGATCTTAGGATACACTTTTCCATACAGCTATGAACGCCTGATCAGGGAAAATGTACGCTCTACAGTGTTTACGCTTGAAACTGCCAGGGAACTGTCATCGGCTGCTGTAAAGGTTGGAAAAGAGTGCAGTGTGCATCTGAAAATAGATACAGGTATGACGCGGATTGGCATTCATCCTGACGCGGAGAGCTTGTCGCTGATTCGACAGATTCAGGCGCTTCCCGGATTAAAGATCGAGGGGATTTTTACGCATTTTGCGACAGCGGACGAGGCTGACCGGACAAGGGCTTATCATCAAATGGCATTATTTCAGAATTATGTGGAGCAGATTGAGCGGGAATTAAGAATCAAAATCTCGATGAAACACTGTTCCAACAGTGCGGGGATTGTAGAAATGCCAGAAGCGCAGATGGACGCAGTGCGGGCAGGAATCATTCTGTATGGGTTGTGGCCGTCGGACGCGGTGCAGGCGGATGAGAAAATACGGTTGAAGCCCATGCTTTCACTGAAATCAAGAGTTGTGTATGTCAAGACAGTGCCAGCCGGACAGCAAATCAGCTATGGCGGAACTTTTACAACAAAAAGAAATACAATTGTTGCGACAATCTGCATTGGTTATGGCGATGGGTATCCCAGAAGCCTTTCGAATATAGGGCATGTGCTCCTCAAAGGTCAGCGGGCGCCGATCTTGGGACGTGTCTGTATGGATCAGTTTATGATCGATGTCACAGATCTCGATTCACCGGTGTGCGTGGGGGATCAAGTGACTCTGATCGGGACAGACGGCACAGCCTGCATCACGATGGAGGAGCTTGGTGCATTGTCTGGCAGATTTAACTATGAACTTGCCTGCGATATCGGGAAGCGCATCCCACGGATTTATAAACTGGACGATACATTAATTTATGAATAGACATCACAAATTTTGTGCTGGAACTGAATAAAAATTTCTCCGCTGGAAAAAATAGTATCATACAACAACAGTGAGGTGTATGAGAATGAGAAGAGGAGATATTTATTACGCAGATTTAAGACCAGTAGTAGGCTCTGAACAGGGAGGAGTCAGACCTGTTCTTATCATACAAAATGATGTGGGAAACAAGCATAGTCCGACCGTGATCTGTGCGGCGATCACATCGAAGATGAACAAGGCGAACCTGCCAACGCATATAGAGCTGAATGCGGGACATTATGATATGGTAAAGGATTCAGTGATATTGCTTGAACAGTTGAGGACTATTGATAAGAAACGTCTAAAGGACAAAGTGTGTCATCTGGATTCTCCCATTATGCAGAGGGTCAACAGAGCCTTACAGATTAGTCTTGAGCTTGATACATAGGGCTTTGGATATTGACGTTTATCAATAGTAATGTTATATTAGTAAGGTGTAGTCTGCATGTGCAGCTTACACCTTCTATTTTTTTACACAGTCTCATGCAGAGGCGGTAAGCCGCCAAAACAGCGTATGAGGTGTGCGGCGAGCAGAGAAACTGTTGTTTGTATGCTCGAAGAAAGATATTCAAAAGTGAAAAGGAGAGAAAGTAGAAAATGGACGACGGAGGGGCTTCGGCCCGCAGTGTGATATTGTTTTTGATACTGCTGTTCATTGAGGCAGTCCTTGTCGGATTTAACAAGGCAATTGTCCTTATGAATGAGAAGGAGATCAGCCGCAGGGCAGAGGAGGAGAAGGACAAAAAGTCGATACTGTTAAACCGCATCATTGAGCGTGCGACAATCTATGTCAATTCGATTCAGATGATCACAACGCTGATCGAGCTGGTGATGGGGTACTTTTTTCTGCCGAGATGGACGGCTGCCATCAGAAAAGGACTAGAGCAGATGTCTGTGCTGCAAGAAGTCAGCGAGACGGTGCTAGGCTGGTTGGCGTTGATCCTGGCAGCAGTTCTGCTCATGTATGCAATACTTACGTTTGGCATCCTCCTGCCGAAAAAGCTTGCACAGAAATACCCGGATGCGTGGGCGTACAAATTTATCCGCCATATACAGTTCTTGAGAACAATGCTGTATCCGCTCACGGGGATTGTAGCAGTCTCAGCCAACGGTCTGCTGCGGCTTTTTGGTCTGCGGAATGTGGATGAGCAGATGGATGTCACGGAGGAGGAGATCATCTCGATGGTGAATGAGGGGCATGAACTCGGTGTCCTTGAAGCCGGGGAAGTGGAGATGATCACCAACATCTTTGAATTTGGCGACAAGAAGGCAAATGATATCATGACACACCGCAATCATATCATGGCGATCGACAGTGCGACACCATTTAAGGATGCGCTGGGTTTTATGCTGGAGGAGAGCAACAGCAGATACCCCGTCTATGAGGAAAATCTTGACCATATTGTCGGGGTACTATATCTGAAAGACGCCATGCGGGCACATACCAATGACGAGGGTCTCAATCAGCCGGTCGGAACTGTGGAGGGTCTTCTGAGGGAGGCTGTGTTTGTGCCGGAGACGAAAAACATTGACGATTTGTTCCGAAGCATGCAGTCTGGCAAGAATCAGATGGTCATTGTCATGGATGAATATGGGCAGACTTCGGGTCTGGTGACGATGGAGGATATTCTGGAGGAGATTGTCGGTAATATTATGGATGAGTATGACCCGGAGGAAAATCATATCGAGGAGAAGGGTGAGAATGAGTATGTCATTGAGGGAATAACGAAGCTGGAGGACTTGGAAACGCGATTTGATATCTCCTTTGGCGATACAGAGTTTGAGACGCTCAACGGATATCTGATCTCCAAGCTTGACCGTATACCAGACGAGGATGAGAAGTACGAGATAGAGATTGACGGGTATACATTTAAGATTGTAAAAGTGGAGAAAAATGTGATACAATCAGTGTTGGTCACTAAAACTGCGCGGGACGAATCCAATCCAGAGATTGATGAAAACGCTTCTGAAAATACATAGCATTCTGTGAAAAGGATGTAACTATGCTTATGAGCTTATTAAAAGAAATGAAGATAAAGGAGAACTAAGAAATGTCAGGACATTCAAAATTTGCAAACATTAAACACAAGAAAGAGAAGAACGACGCAGCGAAAGGAAAAATCTTTACGATTATCGGGCGTGAGATCGCGGTCGCAGTAAAGGAGGGCGGACCAGATCCAGCCAATAATTTTAAGCTTGCGCAGGTAATTGCCAAGGCAAAGGCAAACAACATGCCGAATGATACCATCGACCGCGGTATCAAGAAGGCTGCCGGAGATGGAAATGCAGTGAATTACGAACATGTTACATATGAGGGGTATGGACCAAACGGTATTGCGATCATTGTGGAGGCGCTGACAGACAACAAGAACAGAACCGCAGCGAATGTCAGAAGTGCTTTCACGAAAGGCAATGGAAGTATCGGTACGCAGGGCTGTGTCTCCTTTATGTTTGACGAGAAAGGGCAGATTATCATCGATAAGGAGGAGTGCAGCATGAGCGCAGATGACCTTATGATGATTGCGCTGGACGCAGGCGCGGAGGATTTTGCGGAGGAGGATGACAGCTTTGAGATCCTCACGATGCCGGATGATTTCGATGCAGTGTACAAGGCATTACAGGAAAATAAAATCGAGATGGCGAGTGCGGAGGTCACAATGATACCGCAGAATTACGTCTCCCTCACAGACGAGAATGCAGTGAAGAATTTGAATCGGACGCTTGATATGCTTGACGAGGATGACGACGTGCAGGCAGTATATCATAACTGGGAAGAATCATAAACTGACGGTCGAAAAGACTGACCGCCAGTATAAAGTTATGCACACAGCCGCATGAGGAAATATGCCGCTTCGCGGCTGCGGCTGGCGCGAACAATTATTTCATTAAAGGGGGAGCACCGATGGCAGAGGAGAAAAAGGGATTTTTCAGCCGTCTAAAGGAAGGGTTAACCAAGACAAGAGATAATATCGTGGCAGGGATTGATGCAGTATTCTACGGTGCATCTGAGATTGACGACGACTTTTACGAGGAGTTGGAGGAAACGCTGATCATGGGTGATATCGGTGTCAATGCGACCAATGATATTATTGAGCGTATGAAGGAAGAAGTGAAAAAGAAGCATCTGCGGCAACCGGCAGAGTGCAAGGAGCTGCTGGTCGAGAGCATCAAGGAGCAGATGCGTGTCGGAGAGACGGCGTATGACTTTGAGAAGGAACAGTCTGTTATATTTATTATAGGCGTCAACGGTGTGGGAAAGACGACCTCTGTCGGAAAGCTTGCTGGCATTTTGAAAAGGCAGGGCAAAAAGGTGTTGATCGCTGCCGCAGACACATTTCGGGCAGCAGCAGGAGACCAGCTTGCTGAATGGGCGCACCGCGCAGGCGTGGATATGATCGGCGGTGCGGACGGCGCAGATCCGGCATCCGTGATATTTGATGCGGTCAATGCGGCGAAGGCCAGAAATGTGGATGTGCTGATCTGTGACACCGCAGGGCGCCTCCACAACAAGAAAAACCTGATGGAAGAGTTAAAAAAGATGAATCGCATCATCGATAGGGAATTTCCCAATGCACACAGGGAAAATCTGATTGTGCTGGATGGAACGACCGGGCAGAATGCACTTGCGCAGGCGCGAGAATTTGGCGAGGTGGCGAATCTCACAGGCGTGATTCTCACGAAGATGGATGGAACGGCAAAGGGCGGGATTGCGGTGGCGATTCAGTCGGAGCTGAATGTGCCGATGAAGTATATCGGTGTCGGTGAGACAATAGAAGACTTGCAGAAATTTAATGCAGATGAGTTTGTAAATGCACTGTTTGATGTCAAGCCGGAAGAGACGGCTGAGGACGAGCAGGTTCTATCCGAGACGGCTGAGGACGAGCCAGCTGTAGTTGAGACAAGTATATTCGAGGAGAATACAGAGAAAACGACAGCGTATGAGCCGATTGTGGACGACACAGCAGACAATGAGACTGTCATCGCAGAGATGACGACGACAGAAGTATCTGCGTCTGAGGAAACTGAGCCAGAGCACAGTGCAGATGAGGAGTCAGCCGCAGTGTTACAGGATGCCGGGGAGGAAAGTCCGGCGGAGGAGATTGAGAAACCCAAGAAGAAAAAGTGGTTTTTCTGGAAGTAGTAGGGGAGATAAGAAATGTCAGATATGCTTACACTAGAAAGATTTGAAGAAGCATCAGAAGTCGTAAAAAAAGTTACATCGGAGACAAAACTGATCTACAGCGAATACCTGAGTGGACAGACAGGCAACAAAGTCTATCTGAAACCCGAGAATATGCAGCTCACAGGCGCATATAAGCTCAGAGGTGCATACTATAAGATAAGTACGCTCTCGGCTGAAGAGCGTGAGAAGGGGCTCATCACCGCGTCGGCAGGCAATCATGCACAGGGTGTTGCCTATGCCGCAAAAAAGTATGGGGTGAAGGCAGTGATCGTGATGCCGACAACAACACCGCTCATGAAAGTAAACCGTACAAAGGGTTATGGTGCAGAGGTGATTCTAAAGGGAGATGTCTATGACGAAGCCTGCGAGTATGCCTATCAGCTTGCAGACGAACATGGCTATACCTTTATCCATCCTTTTGATGATCTGACGGTAGCCACTGGACAGGGAACAATCGCGATGGAAATTTTTAAGGAGCTGCCACTGGTAGATGCTATATTAGTACCAATTGGCGGCGGTGGTCTTGCAACGGGTGTATCAACACTTGCGAAGCTGCTCAATCCCAAGATCAAGGTTATTGGCGTGGAGCCCGCAGGTGCAAACTGTATGCAGGAATCCCTAAAAGCCGGGGAGGTGGTAACGCTTCCAGGCGTCAATACCATAGCAGACGGAACGGCTGTGAAGACACCGGGTAAGAATATTTTTCCTTATATCAGAGATAATATAGATGAGATTGTGACCGTGCCTGACGAGGAGTTGGTGGTTTCCTTTCTTGATATTGTGGAGAACCACAAAATGATCGTTGAAAATTCTGGACTGCTCACCGTGGCAGCACTGCGCCACCTCGATATGAAAAATAAGAGGATTGTCTCAATCCTGAGCGGTGGGAATATGGATATCATCACAATGTCCTCTGTGGTGCAGCAGGGATTGATTTTCAGGGACAGGATTTTTACAGTGTCTGTGCTGCTGCCTGACAAACCGGGTGAGCTGACGAAGGTATCAGAGGTAATTGCTTCGCAGAGCGGCAACGTGATTAAGCTTGAACATAACCAGTTTGTTTCCATCAACAGAAACGCGGCAGTGGAGCTTCGCATCACGCTTGAGACTTTTGGCACAGAACATAAGAATCAGATCATCAAGGCACTGGAGGAAAAGGGCTATCAGCCAAAGCAGGTAAGGACGAATATCTAATCTCGTGCGAGGTGTTATGAAAGAATCAGCGGTAAAGAATCTTAAAAACTATGTCATACTGACAGCGGCAGCAGTCATCTACTCTGTTGCTATCAGTTTGTTTTTAGATCCCAATAATATTGCCCCTGGAGGCGTGACGGGTATTTCTATCTTAGTGAACCGTTTTACAAAGATACCGACGGGTACAATAAATATGATGATCAATATTCCGATTGTTCTATTGGGATTGTGGAAATTTGGGTGGCGGTTTATCTGCTCTACCATGTATACGCTGATGTTAATCACCATTTTTATCAACACCCTTGCTGTCTATGGCGCAGTGACTGAGGATCTGCTGATTGCAGCGGTGATTGGCGGGGCGCTGATCGGTATTGCGCTTGCGCTTGTATTTAAGGCGGGGGCGACGACAGGAGGTATTGATATCATTGTCAAGGTGGTTCGGACAAAGCGCAAACATATCAAGACCAACATTCTGTTTCTGGTATTTGACAGTATGGTGATTCTCGCATCGTGGCTGGTCTTTCAGGATATGACAGTGGCTTTTTATGCCGGTATCGCAGTGATTACGGACTCTATAGTGATGGATAAGATTTTGTATGGCTCAGATGAGGCAAAAATGATCTTTGTCATCTGTGATAAGCCAGAGCAGGTAAAGCAGAGGATGTTTGACGAGCTTGACCTCACAGCGACAATCATTTCAGCAAGAGGCGCATACACCAATGCACCCAAGGAGATGCTGATGATCGTCACGCGAAAGCAGGTGTATCCGAAGCTTGAGGAGGTTGTGAAGGATGAAGATTCCTCTGCATTTATGATCGTCTCCTCTGCGAGTGAGATCTTCGGTGAGGGGTATAAAGATATCACGCGGGAGAAAATTTAAATATTGATATTGTGAGAAACGGCGAGTGTTTGTGACCTCGCCGTTTTTGATATTCAATTTTTATTCTTAATTTTTACGATTTGTGCGCTCTAAGAGATAGTCGATACTCACATGGTAAAAATCAGCGATAGCAATCAAAATATTAATTGGAATATCCCTTGTACCATTCTCATAATGGGAGTAGGCGCGCTGGGATACATTGAGATGCTGGCTGAGTTCAGATTGTGTCAGATCGGCATCTTCACGCAGATTTTTGATTCTGTAGAAAATGATAGTTTCTCCTTTTTTAATATATTTTTAATCTAATTTTAATGTTTCAAAAAATGTTCTATTGACATTTAGCCCATTTTGGGCTAAAGTGGTTTCATAACGAAATGATAAGAAAGATACGATAAAAAAGAAACCATCAAAAAGAAACAATAAAAAAGAAAGAATAAGAAAGGATACTTTTAGGAATGAAAAAAAGTTTAAAAATTGTGAAGTTTATCTATTTCTTTGGCTGCTTCTTTGTGCTGCTGGGAAATACCTCTTTTGCATATATTGACCCCTCGGCAGTGACCTATGTGATTCAGGCAGTTGCAGGAGTGGCGATCGCCGTAGGGGCTGCATGTACTGTCTACAGGCATAAAATCCTAAAATTTTTCCGCAGCCAACAGAAGAAGCGTGCAAGGAAGAAACAGCATGAGAAAGAAAAATAGGATTTAAACGGAGCGTACTATTGTTATGAATTATATAGTGGGGCTGATTGGCAGTGTCCTTGGCTGGTTAATGTACTATTGTTATCGCATTCTGCCAAATTATTTTATTTCAATCATTATTTTTACGTTTGGTACCAAGCTGGTTCTGCTGCCAGTGTCCTTGTGGGTTCAGAGAAATTCTATCAAGATGGTAAAGATGCAGCCAAAGGTAAATCTGATCAAGGCAAAATATTATGGAAACAGTGAGAAGATCTCAGAGGAACAATATGAATTATATAAGCGGGAGCATTATCAGCCACTTGCGGATTTGATTCCACTAGCGTTGCAGCTAATTTTGCTGATGGGCGTGATCGATGTGATCAATCATCCTGTCGAGCACATTTTTCGAGGAGAATCAGGTGTGCTGGACACGATGTTTGGCAGTTTGGACCTCTCGTCAATCCCCGCAGAGGTTGGCGGGATTGCGTATCTGATTCCGTTTGCGGCAGCGTGTTCAGCATGGTTTATGTGTTTTGTGCAGAACAAAATCAACGTCTTACAGGCAGAGCAGGGAAAGTTAAACCAGGTGGGAACCATGATATTGTCCATCGGACTGTCACTGTATTTGGGATTCTTTGTCAAGACAGGTGTCGGGATTTACTGGACTTTCAGCAATCTTTTTTCTGTGGTGCAGCTATATTTTCTCAATATGGTCATGAATCCCAAGCACTATATTGACTATGAGGCGCTTGAGAGGAGCCGAGAAGAACTAAAAGCCGCGAGTGCCTTTTGCAGCCGCAACAAAAAGAAGCTCTTTGAGAAGGATCCTTACCGGAAGAAAGAGAGAGCGGATTACAAGCGTTTTTTCAAGGATTATGAGATGCAGCTTGTCTTTTATTCTGAGAAAAACGGCTTTTATAAATATTTTCAAAATATTATAGAGACGCTTTTGGAACAGTCAGATGTAATGATAAACTATATTACCAGTGATCCCAAGGATCAGGTCTTTGAGATGGAAAGTGAGCGGTTTAAGCCTTTTTATATCGGTGAGAATAAGCTGATTGTACTGATGATGAAGATGGAGGCGGATATTGTCGTGATGACGACGCCGGATCTCGAAAGTTTCCATATCAAGCGTTCGCTGGTCCGCAAGGACAATGAGTATATTTATGTGCCGCATGATGTCAACAGTCCAAACCTGACTTTCAGGAAGGAGGCATTGGACCATTTTGACACAATCTTCTCATCAGGACCGCTCTGTACAGAGGAGATCAAAAGACGCGAGGAATTGTACAAGCTGCCGCAAAAGAAAATCATCCCCTGGGGATCAAGCGTGATTGACAATATGATACAATCCTGCAACGCGATGGAAATACAAAAAAAGCAATGGAAACAAATATTGATTGCACCGTCATGGCAGAAGGACAATATTTTGTACACCTGCATCGAGGAAATACTGCATTTGCTACAGGGATATGGCTATCATATTATCATTAGACCGCATCCGCAGTTTGTGCGTCATGAAGCGGAGCGATTAAATGCACTGCGGGAAAAGTTTCAGATAGATGCGCGCAATAATATGGAGTTGCAGACGGATTTCTCCTCAAACCGCACGGTGTACGAGGCTGATCTAGTAATCACAGACTGGTCGAGCATTGCCTTTGAGTACTCGTTTGCGACGTTGAAGCCGTCACTTTTTATCAATACACCGATGAAAGTCATGAATGAAGACTATGAGGAGCTTGGCATCACGCCGATTGATATAGCACTGCGTAGCAGGATTGGCAAAAGTATTGACTTAGATGAGCTTGCATCGCTGCCACAGGCTGTGTATGAGCTGCTGCATGACAATGCTTTTTCAAGGGAATCCATCGCAAAAATCCGTGATAAGTACATCTATCATATCGGACACAGCGGAGAAGTAGGCGCCGCATATATTATGGAGCGCCTTGCCTATTACCAGAAGAGACACGAGGAGGAAGAGGAATACTAAATGCAGGAAGCTATGAGTAACACGAGCATCAAGCGAAATATTTTATTAAATCCGGGACCGGCGACAACGACGGATACGGTAAAGCTGGCGCAGGTTGTGTCCGATATCTGTCCGCGGGAGAAGGAATTTGCACGGATGATGAAAGGGATGCGCGAAGATTTGGTGCGCATTGTGCACGGTGATCCTGCGGTCTATACCGCAGTTTTGTTTTGCGGCTCAGGCACCATCAACATTGATATCTGTCTGAATTCCCTGCTGCCGGAAGGCAAGAAAGTGCTGATTATCAACAACGGCGCTTACAGTGCGAGGGCGGCAGAAATCTGTACATATTATAATTTACCGATGATAGAGCTGAGGTTTCCCGTGGACTCACTGCCCGATTTGGAGAGCGTGGAGCAGACTTTGAGAGAAAATCCAGAGATCGCGCTTGTCCACACAACACACAATGAGACGGGGACAGGAATCTTGAATCCGATCCGGGAAATTGGTGCGCTGGCGCATCGATACGGCGCGGTATTTACAGTGGATACGACATCTACGTATGCGATGCGTCCCATTGATATAGCGCAGGAGAATATTGATTTCTGTATGGCGTCAGCGCAAAAAGGATTGATGGCGATGACAGGACTCTCGTTTATTGTCGGAAACAGAGCGCTGATTGAACAGTCAGCAAATTATCCTAAACGCTCTTATTACTGTAATCTGTACTTACAGTATCATTTCTTTGAGACAACGGGAGAGATGCACTTTACGCCGCCTGTACAGACAATCTACGCTGCCAGACAGGCATTGGATGAATATTTTGCCGAGGGCGAGCAGGCAAAATGGCAGCGGCATCTGAGTGTATTTGAGGCAATTCATGCAGGGCTTGAACGGCTTGGGTTTCAAGATATCATTCAGCGGGAGCTGCAAGCCGGGCTGGTGGTGTCCGTGAGATATCCCGATGATGCAAATTGGGATTTTGAGCGCGTGCATGATTATTGTTATGAGCGCGGTTTCACGATTTATCCTGGTAAGGTATCAACGCAGGATACCTTCCGCCTCTGTGCGCTGGGGGCGATCAGCGCGGCGGATATCGAGGCTTTTTTTGTGGTGTTTGAGGAGGCGCTTCGAAAGTATGAGATTCAGATTCCTGTATCGTATGGACAAGAATAGGATTTGAGTGAACTGTACATGTAGAAGATAGAAAGGCATGGTTTGAGTGATGAAAAAGGTATATACCTGTTTCTGTACGGATGTGATACACGAGGGGCATTTGAACATACTGCGCGAGGCAAATAAGTATGGGACAGTGATTGTCGGTATACTGAGCGACGCAGCGATGATCAAATATAATCGGTTTCCGACGATCACGATTGAGGAGCGGAAACAGATTGTGTGCGATACAGGATTGGCACACGCAGTTCTCATACAAAATGAGATCATGTACGATAAGGTTATCGCTGATCTTCAGCCAGACTATGTGATTCACGGAGATAACTGGTGTGAGGGACCGGAGCGCGCAATTCGTGAAAATGTGCTGCAAAATCTGGCAGCATACGGCGGAGAGCTGATTGAGATTGAATATACATACAATGAACATGTCCGAAGGATTGATGAAAATATCCGTGAAAAGCTGTCCATGCCGGAGTACAGGCGCCGTCGTCTGCGGCAGTTGATCAACCTGTGCCCTGTCGTAAAGACCATCGAGGTACACAGCGGGCTTACGGGATTGATAGCGGAGAAAACGATCATAGCGCACAATGGAGAACTTGACCAGTTTGACGCGATGTGGCTGTCTAGTTTGTGTGATTCGACGGCAAAGGGGAAGCCGGATATCGAGCTTGTCGATATGTCGTCCAGAATGCGCACGATTGATGACGTGATGGAAGTGACAACAAAACCAATTATACTCGACGGGGACACAGGTGGTCTGGTGGAGCATTTTGTCTATAATGTGCGCACCTTGGAGCGCATGGGAGTATCTGCTGTCATTATCGAGGACAAGACTGGATTAAAGAAGAACTCCCTTTTTGGAACAGAAGTAGCGCAGACACAGGATTCCATTGAGAATTTCTGCAATAAAATCCGCGCCGGCAAGAATGCGCAGCGCACAGAGGAATTTATGATCATTGCGCGCATTGAGAGCCTGATCCTGGAAAAAGGGCAGGAGGATGCCCTGCGGCGGGCATCTGCCTATGTGGAGGCGGGGGCAGATGCGATCATGATTCATTCCAGAAAGAAGTCACCGAATGAAATCTTTGAATTTTGCGATAGCTTTCGGAGTCAGAATCAGGACACACCGCTGGTTGTCGTACCGACATCATTCAACAGCGTGACAGAAGCAGAGCTTGCGCAGCATGGGGTGAATATTGTTATTTATGCAAACCAGTTGACAAGAAGCGCGTTTCCGGCAATGCAGAACACAGCAGTCGAGATTCTCAAAAATCACAGAGCGCTCGAGGTGGATGCGAAGCTGATGCCATTTCAGGAGATTATTACACTCATTGATGATATGTAAACTGCTGTACAGTTTTGGGAATTTTGAGAGGTGTAAAATGGGAAAAGAGATCGGAATCATTATGGCGGCCGGGCTGGGCGAGCGGATGCGTCCGCTGACATTGAAGACGCCAAAGCCTCTTGTGAAAGTGTTTGGAAAGCCGTTGGTTGAGACGGTGATTGAAGGACTGCTTCGCAGGGATGTATTGGAAATCTATATCGTGGTGGGATATCGGAAGGAACAATTCGCCTATTTGTGCGATACTTATGAAAAGGTTCATTTGATAGAGAATCCAGATTATGAAGCAATGAATAATGTCGCTTCAATTTATGCGGCAAGAGAGGTGCTCAGAACTGCGGACTGTCTGATCTGCGAGGCGGACTTGATGATTTCAGACCCATCTGTTTTTAACAGACAGCTTGAGGGCTCAGGCTATTATGGAAAGATGGTGCAGGGATATTCGGACGACTGGGTTTTTGACTTGCAGGATGGCTTTATTTCCAGAGTGGGAAAAGGCGGGACAGATACCTATAACATGGTAGGAATCTCGTATTTTCAGCAGAAAGACGCCTGTGTGCTCGCAGATGCCGTTGCGGAGGCCTATATAAAAGAAGAGAATGCCGGGCTGTTCTGGGATGAGGTCGTTGACCGGAATCTGGATAAATTTCAACTGCGAATTTTTCCGGTAGAGCCGGGGCAGATTGTGGAAGTTGACACCGTGGAGGAATTGATGTTACTGGATAAAAATGCATTGAAACAGAACGAAGGAGAATACATCAATGAGAGCTAGTACTTTTCTACAGGAAGTGAGAAAATTGGGAATTCGAACCATTGCAGGTGTGCCGGACTCTACATTAAAGCCGTTTTGTGATGCAGTCTGTCTTGACGGCGGCAGGGAATTTCAGCATTACGTGACTGCAAATGAGGGAGCGGCAGTCGGGCTGGCAACGGGCATCTATCTGGCACAGCGGCGTCCTTGCCTGATCTATCTGCAAAATTCGGGACTTGGAAATCTGATCAATCCTTTGGCGTCCATTGCAAATCAGGAGGTATATGGCATTCCAATGCTGTTTGTCATCGGCTGGCGTGGTGAGCCGGGCACACCGGATGAACCGCAGCATGTTTTTCAGGGAAAAATAACCTGCGCCCTCTTGGAAGTGATGGATGTGCCTTATGCTGTGATAGATAGCACGACGACAAAGGAGCAGCTTGGAGAAGTGCTCGCGGCAGCCAGAAATGCGATGGCGGATAACAGGCAGTTTGCGGTCATTGTCAGGAAAGGTACATTTGAAAAGGAAGCGGAATTTGTCTGGAGCAATGGCTATGAGCTGGTGCGTGAGCAGGTTTTGAAAATACTGATAAAAAAGGTCTATCAGCAGGCATTTATTGTCTCCACGACCGGTAAAATATCAAGGGAATTATATGAACAGTGCGATGCCATGTACGGGAATCATGACAGGATTTTTATGACAGTGGGCGGTATGGGGCATGCCTCGATGATCGCGTTTGGTCTGGCACAGGCAGATGCTTCTAAGCGCATTGTATGTGTTGACGGTGACGGGGCAGTGCTGATGCATATGGGGGCGCTGGCGGTTTTGGCAAAGCAGTCACCCAGCAACTTTCTTCATATCGTGATCAACAATGCAGCGCATGAGTCTGTGGGAGCGGTACCGACAGGATATGGCGGACAGACCTATACATCCATAGCAAAAGCCTGTGGATATTCCAGTGCAGTGCTGGCTAAAACAGGACAGGAATTGGAGACAGCGCTGGAAGATGCGATGACAAACCGAGCACTTTCCATGATTGAAGTGATGGTGTCATTGGATTCAAGGGCAGATCTTGGCAGACCCAAAGAGTGTGCGGCAGAAAACAAGGTGAACTTTATGCGCGCGTGGTCAGAGGAGTGTATAGGGGCAGGGGAAGAAAGATGATAGGGTATATACTGTTCTTTGGAATGGCAGCAGGGATAGTCTGGGCAGGATTCAACCGCAGCAAGAGTGAAAATGGCATGATGGCAGACGGACTGCGCGCAGTCCTGTTTTTCTTTGCAGGCATTTACTTTACAGCGTCTGCCATCAAACTGTATCTGGGCGAGGCGCAAAGTACCTTGTCAGAGAGCTTTTGGGATGCCGAGGGCATAACCTATCTGCATTACGGGATTGTGTTTTTGGCAGTGTCAGCGGCAGCTTTTCTTGTAATGAAACTGTTGTTTGCATCTGCTGGGGTTCTGTTTCTACAGATTTTTGACCTGCTGTATGTTTTGGCTGTACTGGGAATGCTTCTGCTGTCTGAGAGGATAGACAACAGGGCGTATTGTATTTTATATATAGGATGCCTGTTTGCGACGGGCGTGATTTTTGGCTTGGGCGTTCACCGGGGCAGCGGGCAATGGAAGCCGGCGTTTTGTGGAGCAGGAGAGTACTGGAAGTATTTTGTGGAGGCGCTGCCATTTATAAGCATCTGGGTTGTAATGACAGGAATCTATCTGCCCAGTGAGCTGTATCTTCATAATATAGAAGAGTTTACTGGCGGTATTCTGCCATTTTTGGGCATTATGCTGACAGGAAGTATTGTAATGATTTTCTTATTGGATTTTATTTTCGTGATATTTTTGCCCAAAGGGTGCTTTCGCGCAGCGTATCTTGTGGCGGCCGGAATTGGCTGTGCGGGATATCTGCAACAGATGGTGCTCAATGGTCCGCTCGACGCCATGAACGGCGAGGCACAGTCATGGTCTATGCCCAAATTACTGCTCAACAGCGGCATATGGCTTGTCATACTGCTGGCAGTTGTGATCTACGGAAGCCGCAAAACATCTATTCGTTCCCTGTGCCGAATTGCCTGCATCTATATTTCATTGATTCAACTGGCAGCATTAGGCTGGCTTCTTCTGACATCGGACTTGAAAAGTGAACATACCCATGCGGCGATTACAACAAAAGGCGCGCTGGAATTGGCACAGAAGGAGAATGTGCTTGTGTTTGTCCTTGATAATTTTGACTGTAGCTGGTTCGAGGAGCTCTGCGGGGAGAATGAACGTATTTTAGAACCATTGGCAGACTTTACCTATTACAGGAACAGCACATCCCAGTTTGCCCATACAGGTGATGGGATTGCCAGCCTGCTCACCGGGGCGGTGTGGAAGGAGGATGCGGGCAGTTATCATGAATATGCTTATCAGAACAGTGATGTCTATGAGCGTCTGGCCGCGCAGGGAGTCGACGTGGAAATATATACAGATCTGGGGCTGCTGCCAAGGAAGCTGTATCAGAATATGGAGAATTATACGGAGAATGCAGTGCAGAAGTATGATGCTGGCAAAACATACCGCACGATGCTGCGGACATCCTTGTATAAAACCATGCCCTTTTTCCTGAAAAAACAGTATGAATATTATACATCTGATATTAAAGAGATGTACTACAATGAGAATGTCTGGAGCATTGACAATGACTTGTTATTTTATCAGAATTTGATGGAGAACGGCTTGCAGGTTTCTGAGGAGAAAAAGAGTGCATTTCGCTTTTATCACATGCGCGGGCCGCACGCGCCGTTTTATCTGACAGATGATTTAAAATATGAACCCACTGGCAGAATGTCATCGCGCAATGCACAGGGAACGGGCAGCCTGAAAATCGTATATGAGTATCTGGAACAGCTAAGGGCGCTCGGAAAATATGAGGATGCCACCATCATTATCACTGCCGATCACGGGGTGGGAAAGATCGTGGACACTGAAAAAACGAGTGGCCAGCCAGACCAGACCTCAAGACCACTCCTGCTGGTGAAGCTGCCTGACGAACAACACACTTCCATGCAGACCAGTGAGGCGCCCGTGACGCAGGCGGAGCTCGTGCCGACGGTTTTGGATGCATTTGGCATAGCACATGCGGCATACGGGCGCACCTTCGCCGAAGTGCCTGCCGGGGAGCAGCGGCAGCGGATTCACATAGATGATTACTACGACCGCCGCATTTTATATACAATTGACGGCCATGCCGCCGATCTTGGGAGCTGGAAGATCGCGTGGGCGGAGTACTAAAATACGCTCTGATTATGAATGAATTAAAATTTAATAAGACTTTACACTCTTTATATCCTCAGCTATAATGATTGTAATAGCAGATAACAGTATACCTAATGATTATGATGTAAATTTGCAGCGTATCAAAACAGCAGATACGGGTCATAATTCAGAATTAGAGTATTACAGTTTCTAAGCTGAGGTGTATCATGGAAATAAAGATGAAATACAGATTAACCATCATTATGATTCTGATGCTTGCAGTGGCAAGCCGCGCAATCGGAATTGGTGTCTATCCAGTAGGAATCCACGCCGATGAAGCGTATGCAGGTTATGAGGCGTATTCTATGCTCATGGATGGCACAGATTCGTGGGGATATCACAATCCAGTCTATCTCACCGTGTGGGGAAGCGGGATGAGTGTTTTGGAATCCCTGCTGATGATGCCGTTTATCCGGCTGGGCGGACTGAATCTGGCGATGGTCAGGATGCCGCAGATGCTTCTGGGTGTGTTATCGGTACTTCTATTGTATCTGATGGTCAAAAGGATATCAAATCAGAGGATGGCACTGTGGGCAGGTTTTTTGCTGGCGGTTTGTCCGTGGCATATTATGATGAGCAGATGGGGGCTGGACGCAAACCTCGCACCTGCTTTCATTTTATTTGCAATGTATTTTAGTGTTCTGGGTCTGGAAAAAGAGCAATATTTCATTCTGGCAGCGTTGTTCTGGGGAGCATCATTGTATACGTATGCGCTTACATGGATATTTGTGCCGGTTTTTTTGATATGTTCATTTATATATTGTGCGCGGTACAGGAAACTTCCATGCTCCAAATATGTCTGTATTTCTGTTCTGGTTCTTGGTCTGATGGCACTGCCGCTCATGCTGTTTGTCGCTGTCAACAAAGGTTTTCTGCCTGAAATCATCACACCGTACTTCTCTGTACCAAAGATGGCTGAATTTCGCAGTGATGAACTGCGGCTTTCCGGCATTGGTGAGAATTTACGGGATTTCCTGCGCATTTATATAAAACAAAATGATATGAACCGCATGAATACCATACCTTATTTTGGACTATATTATTTATTTTCATTGCCGTTTATGGTGCTGGGAGGCTGGAACTGCCTGTCAGGAACAATTCAAAATATCAAGAACAAAACATTTGGGTATGACATCTTCCTGCTGTTCTGGCTGTTCATCTGTACGATCATTGGGATGCTGCGCTCGATGAGCGCATACAGAGCAAATGTGATGAATCTCGCAGTATTCCTTTTGGTGGTAAAAGGGGTATATTTTCTGTGTCAGAAGATGAACAGAAAATGGATGACAAGAGGTCTGATTCTGCTGTATATAACCAGTTTTAGCATTTTCGAAATGTATTACTTCACTGTGTATCAGGATGATATCAAAAATATCCAGAACGCGGGATTAGAGCAGGCACTGGAATATGCTTTAGATCTGCAAAATGATGGAGAAAAGATTCACGTGATGAATCAGATCGCACACCCGAAGGTCTTGTTTTATACAAAGTGCCCGGCAGACCTGTTTCAAAGCACTGTAAGATGGAAGAATTATCCTGCGAAGTGGCTCTATGCGGAGCGTTTTGACTGCTTTGTGTGGGATGAGGAGCAGATGGAGGGAAATATTTTCGTGATATGCGCCGGGGATATGGAGCGGTATGAGGCAGCGGGATA
>CAJUII010000021.1:22755-39780 GCA_910586405.1 uncultured Lachnospiraceae bacterium | reverse complement strand
TACTGTAAAAGACTGATAGAGAAATGGACACCTCAACTGGAAACCGAAATGCTGGAGGCCTTTATACGTCTTTATTATGATGAAATGTATGGAAATTGGGGACCTGATGACGAGGAAGAAAGTAAAGAATATTGGCCAGAAATAAGCTCTCCGGCAGATCTTGTCAAATACACGGGCACAGAGGTTATACTTTATGCTTTGGAAGACGCAGTTTATGCCAGACGCAAAACAGGAAATCCCCCCTATGAGTCGAAAAATGTTCCTGTATGTGTTATATTGCTGCTGAATTGTCCATGGGACGAAGACCACGGTTGGGCTGCGGTGTTTATAGATGAAAAATTTGTGAAAGTTGGTCGTGACATCGTTGATTGTGTTTGGTTGGATTGATTTGTGACAGGAGTTAAGAGGAAGTTATGAAAAAGTACATATCATTTTTTAAACTTCGATTTGCCACGGGAATGCAGTATCGAATGGCATCTGTCGTAGCGTTGACCACACAGCTTATTTGGGGATTGATGGAATGTCTGGCATACAAAGCAGTCGCAGAGGCGATGGGCGGCAGGATACCGATGGATTACACTTCCATTGTGACCTATATCTGGCTCAAAGAAGCGCTGTTTATCCTTTTTAACACATGGGCAGCGGACAATGAATTGTTTGCGATGATCACCAACGGCGATGTTGCATATGAGCTGTGCCGTCCGGTTTCTATCTATTCCATGTGGTTTTCAAGAACGACTGGCGCGAGAATAGCCGAAGCATTGATGCGGTGTATTCCTGTATTGTTTTGTGCGTTTCTGATGCCAAGAGCCTATCGGATGACGTTGCCGGTGAGCGGGGTTTCCTTTCTGTTGTTTCTGGGTACCTTATTGTTGGCGATTGGCATTACAGTCAGCTTTTGTATGCTGGTTTATATGCTGAGCTTTTTTACGATTTCGCCGCAGGGCTGGCGTATGGTACTGACAGGAGCAGTTGAATTTTTGTCAGGAAATATTATCCCGCTGCCGTTTTTTCCCAAGAAATATTTATCTTTATTGGAGCTCACGCCGTTTGCCTATATGCAGAATGTTCCTTTTCGGATTTACAGCGGTGATCTTGCTGGCGCAGAAGTGTCGAGATGTATCATCAAACAAATTTTCTGGCTGGTGACACTTATGCTCGCCGGCGTTCTCCTGTGGAAACAGGCGGAAAAAAGAATTGTGATTCAAGGGGGCTGAGACGGTGAAGTTCAAAGAAAATATGAAATTGTATGTGAAGTATGCCGCTGTGTGTACGCAAGGTATCATGCAGTATAAACTGTCCTTTTTCCTGATGGTTTTTGCGCGTTTTATGATTGCATTCTGCGAACTGATCGCGATAAAGTTCTTATTTTCCGGCCTTACACAGATCAAAGGTTATACTTATGGAGATGTGCTGCTGTGTTTTTCGATGATTCAAATGTCCTTTACCTTTGCGGAGCTGTTCGGCAATGGATTCAAGGTGTTTTCTGGAATGGTGCGGAGGGGAGAGTTTGACCGGCTGCTGCTGCGGCCATGCAGCTTGATTCTTCAAGTCATAGGAAGCAGATTTGAAGTCGGAAGAACAGGACCATTATTGACGGCGCTGGTCACGCTGGTTCTGGGAATCAGGCATAGCCAGATTACATGGAATCTACTGACAGTTTGGACGATCGCTGCCATGATCATAGGGGGAATGTTCTTGTTTATCGGTCTGTTTATGCTGGAGGCAAGTTTATGTTTCTTTACGATTGAGGACACTTCGCTGATGAATGCACTTACCTATGGCGCCAAGGAACACAGCAAGTATCCAATAGATATTTATGGAAAAGGAGTTATGCGGTTCTGTACTTATATTATTCCGTATACCTTGATACAATATTATCCCTTGCAGGTCCTGCTGGGAAAAACGCGTGAGTGGTATTTTGCATTTTGTCCGCTTGGCATTCTTGTTTTTCTGGTGATTTGTTATGTGGTATGGCAGTTTGGTGTAAAAAATTATCAGTCGTGTGGTTCGTGAGCCTGCCTGAACTCTTGTACATTACAGTAAATTGCATTATAATTTGATAAAGATGAAAGATCTGACCAATATCGAGGAGGGATACGGATATGAAGAGACAGTACGTGCTTGCAGTGTTAAGTGCCTGCATGTTTTCACTGGCAGGGTGCGGTAGTGTTGTGACGCTGAACAGTACAGAGAAAGAGACACAAGCGCAGGAGACAGAAATGCAGGAAATCGAAATGCAGGAAATCGAAATGCAGGAAATCAAAATGCAGAAAATCGCAGCGCCGGAAGAAAATAGTGCACTGCAAGATTCGCTGCAAAACGTTGCAAAAAAGAATGAAAGTTCTGTAAAATTGGCGACAAAGACTTTTGCAGATGCTACGCAGGAACGATATGAGTATTATCTGACGAAGGAGGAGCTGCTCGCAGATGTCGCGCAGGGGATTATATTTCGTGTGGACACGGCATTTCAAAAGCCGATGTGTCCGATTGTGAACGGGGGAAACTGGCCTTTTTATGTGCATGAGGACAATGTGGTAAACCTGGAAATCTCGTATTCTAATTTGATTTCAAAAACTAGTAAAACGTTTTATCCATATGGGGAGAAGGTGTGCGTGGATGTGCTGTCGCCGGATGGGGAAACTGCCTATCATTTCGAGAAGCTGTACGACGAGATTATGCAGGATACTTCCATACAGGAACAGATTGCGGTCACGCCGGGAGAATGGACGCTGAAAATCAGCTTTGCATATGTCTGCGATGAGGCGCGGTCGCATTTTAAGGTCTGCGCTTCTTATGAATCGCCGTCGGAGGAGGATATCAACTGGCTGCGGGAGGCGCGTCTGAGAGAACATGATGCGGGAATACGGCCGGAGACCAAGGGTGACACAGCGGATTTTGAACTGACAGATGACGGAAAGAAATTTCTCGAATATATTTGTAAGACGGTCAATGATTTTGAGCGTACTGACGAGAAAGATGAGACATTTTGGAGGGATTTCTTGTTTTTGGCATATACTGGTTTATGGGAGGACGAGGCGGAAATTGTCAATGTTCCCCGTGCGGATCTGGGATTTGATGAACCGGTGGTGAAAGTGTCTCTCGAGGAGGCGCAGGCGTATGCGAGGCTAGTCTTTGGGGAGGAGCTTCCTGATTTAAAGCCTGCATTTGAGGAGATGAAGGAGAGACAGACATCGTTCTTTTTTGCAGATGGCTGTTATTATATTGGCACATCGGATTTCCCGGATTTTCAGTTTCACTTTGACGACTGTACTGTCTATGAGGAGGAGGGCAGTGTCTATGCAGTTGCGCAGTATGGCATTGACTTTGAGGGCGCGTCAAATGTGGGAACCGTGCGGCTGATACTTGTTCCGGCGGAGAATGAAAACGGATTTGTGCTCATCGAAAAGGAGCGGGCGTTCGTCTCGGGATTTTAGGGGCAGCGCATGAATGGGGGTGCGGATTTGGAACGCAGAATGATTGTGAATATCGGCGAACAGCGATTTGATAAAATGATTGAGGAGCACAAATTTTATATTGACAAGACTGGTTTTATTAAGGAATGGTGGGAGTACGGCTCGACAGTGACGCTCATCACGCGCCCGCGCCGTTTTGGCAAAACACTTAATTTGCGAATGCTTGAGAGTTTTTTCTCAAATCAGTATGCGAACCGAGGAGACCTTTTTGAAGGGCTTTCAATCTGGGAGGAAAAAGTGGATTTTTCTTCTTCTGAGGCGTATCCGTACAGGCATCTGCAAGGCACAGTTCCGGTGATATTTCTAAGTTTTGCAAGTATTGAGGCAGCAGAGTATACAGATATGGTATACAAGATTACGGAAGTCATCTCACAACTGTATGAACAGAATCGTTTTCTGCTAGAAGGAGACTTGTTAAGCGAGAATGAACAGAATTATTATAGGAAGATACAGCCCGGAATGGGGAGTGAAGTGGCAGCGGGGGCAATTCACTCGATGGCAGGATTTTTGCAGCGTTATTACGGCACGAATGTGATGATTTTGCTGGATGAATATGACACGCCGATTCAGGCAGCATGGCTTTGTGGGTACTGGGACAAGGCAGTCTCATTTTTCAGCGGTCTTTTTAACAGTACATTTAAGACCAATCCATATCTGCTGCGAGGGCTGATTACTGGAATTACAAGAGTTGCGAAAGAAAGTATTTTTTCCGGACTGAACAATCCAGAAGTGATTACGACGACATCTGATAAATATGCGGCGTATTTTGGCTTTACGGAGGAAGAAGTGTTTCGCGCGCTGGACGAAGCGGGACTAGGCGCGGAAAAGCAGAAGGTCAAGAAATGGTATGACGGCTTTACATTTGGCAGATATACAGATATTTATAATCCGTGGTCCATCGCATCGTTTATACGAAATGAGGGAAGATATGACGCTTACTGGGCAAATACAAGTTCAAACGGGCTAGTCAATTCGCTGATACAGGGCGGAAACACCGAAATCAAGATGATGATGGAGGAACTTCTGCAAGGGAAAGAGATTGTGGTTGAGATGGATGAGCAGATTGTCTTTAACCAGCTAGTCGGCGATGCAAATGCCGTGTGGAGCCTGCTTCTTGCGACAGGGTATTTCAAGGTGATACAGCTTGCAGTGGTGGAAGAGGAGAATGGCGAAGATGGTGAGGAAGGCGATGTCTGGTACACGCTCGCACTGACCAACCTTGAAGTGCGCCGAATGTTTCGGAAGATGGTGAGGGGCTGGTTTTACGGTGATGCTAAGCTTTCCTATAACAACTTTATCAAGGCGCTTCTCACAGCCGATGTGGAGGCGATGAACGAGTTTATGAATAAGATTGCGCTGTACAGTTTTTCGAGTTTTGACATCGCAAGGAGTGTGGCGGAGGACGATGCCCCAGAGCGTTTTTATCACGGATTTGTGCTGGGGCTGATTGTGGAGCTTGCCGGTCGGTTTGAGATTATCTCCAATCGGGAAAGCGGTTTTGGACGCTATGATGTGATGCTGATTCCAAGTGACAAACAAAAGGATTGTGCGAATATTATCGAATTTAAGGTACACAAGCCCCAGAAGGAAAAAGACCTTGCGCAGACCGTCGCGAATGCGCTTGCCCAGATTGAAGAAAAGCAGTATGCTGCGCAGTTGGCTGCGAGAGGCTTTTTGCCAACGCAGATTAAAAAATATGGTTTTGCGTTTCGGGGAAAGGAATGCCTGATTGGCAGTAATACGTATAACGTATCTGATATAGTGGAAAAAGATAAGGACAATATGCAGCAATGAAACGAATATTTTTTGTAGAAGATGATTTAAGTCTGATCAACGGATTGACATTTGCGGTCAGAAAACAAGGGTATGCGGTTGATGTAGCCCGCACATGCCTTGAGGCGGAGACGCTGTGGGGAAGTGGACACTATGATTTGGTGATTCTGGATGTGTCGCTTCCTGACGGTTCTGGGCTGGACTTGTGCAGGCGGATTCGCGAGACCTCCAAGGTGCCAGTCATGTTTTTGACTGCCGCTGACGAGGAGACAGACATTATCATGGGGCTTGACATTGGAGCCGATGACTATATCACAAAGCCTTTTAAGCTGGCTGTATTTCTGGCGCGTGTCAATGCGATGCTGCGCAGGAGCGGCAATTTCAGCCAGCCGGACGCCGAGCGGACTTCGAACGGGATTACGCTATTGCTGACAAAGGGAGAGGGCTACAAGAACGGAAAGCCGCTGGAGCTGACTTCGAGCGAGTATCGGCTGCTGTGCCTTTTTATGGAACACCCGGATCTTGTGCTCTCCGCGGAGCAGATTTTGGGCAGTCTGTGGGACTGCGACGAGAAGTATATTGATAACAAGACACTGACAGTCTATATCCGCAGACTGCGCATGAAAATCGAGGACGATCCCAGCGAACCGAAGAAGATTGTGACCGTCCGCGGCATGGGGTACAAGTGGAATACGCGGACGGATGGGTGAGGGCAAAGAACATGATTCCGTTAAGAGGAAAGAAATCAATATGATATCAAAGAAAAAGAAACGCAAAATAACATATGAAGGAATTGCCTATTATTGGTATGTGCGGGTATCAAAACACAGTCATCGAGTACACATTTTATCGGAGGATAAAAAGGTACATTTAGTGTATCCCTTTTTTGATACGGAATTGCCAGTCACACCATTAGAGGTTCGCAGACATTTGAGGGAATATCATGATAAAATTATTATTCTTTCGAAATAAAACAAAATGCGGAGGCCTATGAGCTTTTTGCTAAATGATTGCTTCTAAAATGATTGCTTCTTTATATTTGATTTTGTAATGCCAATCAGACTTTTATGGAAGGATACAATGCAGCTTCAAAAATGTTCTATTCAAGATGCAGGGAAACTTGCGCTCTTCAATAAGCAGCTTATCGAAGATGAAAAAGGTGACAATCCTATGGATTTGATGGACTTGGAAAGGCGAATGAAAGAATTTTTAGAAACAGAGTACAATGCTTATTTTTTCATTGAAAATAGTCAGATAATCGGATATGCACAAGCGTTTCATATGCTATTAGAGTATCTAGGAATAAAAGAAATAGAGTTAGATGTATTGCCGTGGAACAAAAGGGGATTGGCTTTTTGGAAACAGTGCGGTTTCAGTGAGACTTGTATTGCAATGAAATATAAAGAGCAGAGAGGAATAAATTGTACCAAGTGAGGGAATGTATTCATGAGAAAACTATTGACGAACTCTAAAATAAAGTCTCTTTTTCTTCACATATTGTTCTGTACCTTGTTATTTGAGACAGGAATGATTGTGCTGCTGTCGCTGCGATCAGCGCCGGCAGCATATTTGTTGTGTCTGCCAGTGCTGATGGGAGCCGTGACTGCCTTTTTCTGCTACAGATTTTTCAGGGAGCAGGAGCAGATTATTGAGGACGCTGCCGAGAAGGTCAGGGAATACATTTCCGGCAACCGTGAAGCCCGCATCGAGTGCAGCGAGGAGGGGGAATGGTACAGACTGTTCCACGAGGTTAACGCGCTCGCAGCCATATTGAATGCAAAGGCAGAGAATGAGGGACGTGCGCGCGCGGCGCTGAAAAATACGATATCCGACATTTCACACCAGCTAAAGACGCCGCTTGCCGCACTCAATATCTACAATGGCATTATACAGACAGAAGCGGAGGCAAAAGAGCTGTCGGAAGTGCAGGAATTTTCCGCGCTGTCCGAGCAGGAGCTTGACCGTATTGAGACGCTGGTGCAGAATTTGCTGAAAATAGCGAAGTTTGATGCCGGAACGATTGCAATTGAGAGAAAGTCCGAAAATCTCGCGGAGATGATGGCGGATGTGAGGAAACGATTCTTGTTCCGCGCCACACAGGAGGGGAAGGAGATTGCCCTTGCGGGCAGTGAATCCCTCTCCTTTTTCTGTGACCGGTACTGGATTGTGGAGGCAGTCGGCAATATTGTGAAAAATGCGCTTGACCACACAGACAGCGGGGACGTTGTGCGGATTATATGGGGACAGTCGGCATCGGTGGTGCACATCACGGTACAGGACAACGGAAAAGGAATCTGCCCGGAGGATTTACACCATATTTTCAAGCGCTTTTACCGCAGCAGATATTCTAAGGACACGCAGGGGATCGGCTTGGGACTGCCGCTGGCAAAATCTGTGGTGGAGGCGCATAACGGTACGATTGAGGTGGATAGCTGGCTTGGCGAGGGGACTGCGTTTGACCTTAATTTTTTAATTCCTACAAAAATGTAATCAAAATGAAGCCTGACTGTAGGATTTGCATGTTATCCTGTCATTGTACAGAGGAGGGCAATCTGTACAGAATATGATAAGAGAGGTGCTTATAGATGAAGTTATTGGAAATTCAGAAATTATGCAAAACATATGGCAGTGGTGAGACGGCAGTGCAGGCGTTAAAAAATGTCAGTTTCTCCGTTCAGAGGGGAGAGTATGTGGCGATTGTCGGGGAGTCCGGCTCTGGCAAGAGCACGCTGTTAAATATGATTGGGGCGCTTGACACACCTACGTCGGGCAAGGTGCTGATTGACGGCAGGGACACTTTTTCCATGAAGGATAAAAAGCGCACCATTTTCCGCCGGCGCAATATCGGATTTATTTTTCAGGCATTTAATCTGATTCCTGAATTGACCGTGGAGCAGAATATTATTTTTCCACTGCTGCTTGACTACCAGAAGCCTGACTGGGATTACTTGGAGGAGCTTCTTGCGGTGTTGAATCTCAACGAGCGGCGAAACCATCTGCCAAGCCAGTTGTCAGGCGGACAGCAGCAGCGGGTGGCAATCGGGCGCGCACTGATTACCCGTCCGTCGCTGATTCTCGCGGACGAGCCGACCGGAAATCTCGACACGCAAAACAGCAGGGAAGTGATTGCACTCCTGAAAGGGACATCAAAAAAATATGAACAGACAATTATCATGATTACGCATAACCGCAGTATTGCGCAGACTGCCGACCGGGTATTGCAGGTATCGGACGGCATATTAAGCGATTTGGGGAGGTGTTCGGAATGAAACGTGCTGTGATGAAGAGTTATCTTGACCTGATACCGATTTCGGCAAGAATGCGCAAAAAACAGAACCGAATGACGCTGTTTTGCATTGTGCTTGCGGTGTTTCTGGTGACATCGGTCTTTTCCATGGCGGAGATTATGGCAAAGGGCGAAGAGGAGGCGATGCTCAAAAAGCACGGCAGCCACCACATTGCGATAAGCGGTCTGACGACGGAGGAGGCAGCGCAGCTCGTAGCCTGCAGTGACGTGTCCGCGTCAGCATGGTATCGGGCGTTTGGAGAGGATATCTACGAGGGATATCAGATAGACGGCAGGCGCGTTATTTTGTACGGGACAGAGCAGGCGTATGTGGATAATCTGCGGGGGTATGAGATGGAAGGCGTGTTTCCGCAGAAAGAAAACGAGGTCATGCTGAACACGCCGGCAAAGGAACAGCTTGGCATTCAGATTGGGGACAATGTCGTGATTCAAACACCGTCAGGCGCATTTGATTTTACGGTGACAGGATTTTGTCTCGATGAAATGGCGAAGTATAACAAGAAGTATGAAGGGGTCTGTGCCTATCTTCGTCCAGAAATGCTGGACAGCGTATTGCAAACAAATGGGGAAACGTGTACGTCCTTCTATGTTGTCCGCTTTGCGCAGCGAACAAAACTCAAGCAGGCGATTGCGGACGTGAAGGAAAAGTATGGTCTGGCTGACGTGGCTGTCGAGGAAAATCTGGCTGCGGTTGCCTTGGCAGGGGGGAGCAGCAGTCAGCAGGTCAATGCGCTTTATCCGCTTGCGGCAGTCGTGTCTGTTTTGGTTTTGACTGCCGGCGTGCTGATGATTTCAAGCTGTATGAACAGCAGTGTCTCGCAGCGGACAAAGTTTTTCGGCATGATGCGCTGCATTGGCGCGAGCAGGAAGCAGATTGTGCAGTTTGTTCGGCTGGAAGCCCTGAATTGGTGTAAAACAGCGATTCCTTTTGGCTTGGCACTCAGCATTGCAGTGACATGGATTGTGTGTGTTGTCCTAAAAAATATAGTCGGGGGAGAGTTCAGTGAATTTACGTTCCGATTCAGTGCGCTCGGCATTTTGAGCGGCGTTTTGGTCGGTGTGATATCTGTATTGATGGCAGCGCATTCTCCGGCGCGGCGCGCGGCGAATGTCTCTCCTGTGGCGGCGGTGTCAGGCAGCATGGAGATTGGGAAAACAGTGTCCCATGCGGCAAGTACCCGTCTTTTCAAGGTGGAGAGCGCCCTTGGCGTGTATCATGCGGTCTCCTCAAAGAAAAATATGACACTTATGTCATTATCCTTTGCCTTTACGGTGGTGCTGTTTCTGGGCTTTTATGCGCTGCTTGACTTTGCAAACAGGCTTCTTCCGGTAGATGGGGAATTGAATCCTGATATTTCTATTGCTCCGGTGGAAAATGTCAACGCGATTCCCAAGAGCATGAAAGATGAAATGAGCAGGCTTTCCGGCGTGGAAGCAGCTTTCGGGAGTGCGATGGCATTTGATCTTCCGGCGCTGATTAACGGAAATGAGGGCAGCGTCGATTTGGTTTCCTATGATGACTACATGTTTCGGTGGACTCAGAATGCAGTTGCCAGCGGCAGTATGCAGTCTGTTCATGGAGATACAAACAATGTGCTGACAATCTTTAATAAAGACAGCCGTCTGGATGTCGGCGATAGGATTCAGATTGGGGACACAGAGCTGAATATTGTATGCGTCGTCTCATCAGGAATCGGAACGGAGAACCGTCCGGCACTGGTGTGCACGGAGGAAACTTTTGCGCGCATCACAGGTGAGAACAAGTACATGAGTCTGAACGTACAGCTTACAAAAGACGCGACAGAGGAAACAGTGGACACACTCCGCGCAATCGCAGGCGACAATCTGTTTTATGACCGGCGCGAGGAGAATAGAGAGAACACTTCTTCGTTTGGCGTGTTTCAGGCTGCGGCATATGGCTTTCTGGCAATCATCGCGCTGATTACGTTTTTTAACATCATGAACAGTATTTCTATGAGCGTGTCGGCGCGAATGCGGCAGTATGGCGCGATGCGCGCCGTCGGTATGAGCACGCACCAGATGACAAAGATGATTGCGGCGGAGGCGGCATCATACGCGGTGTGCGGTCTGGTCATCGGGTGTGTGGGAGGGCTTTTCGTCCACCGGATGATGATGAATAAGCTTGTCTATCAACATTTCGGCGGGAGCTGGGAAATCCCAGCCGAGCCGATTGTGATTGCCGCCGTAATTTTTGCACTGTCCTGCGCCGCGGCAGTATATGCGCCAGCAAAGCGGATTCGGGAAATGGAGATTACGGAGACGATTAATGAGCTGTAACTTTAATTGTCATTTTCTTCATCATAGTACGCTTTGATGCGTATGGCCTGGTTATGATCTCCGAAATCTTCGCCAAAGAGCGTGAGACCACCACAGTTTGCGGTTTCTTTTGGCACTTCGAATTTGAGGGTGATATAGCTGTTGTAATCGATACCGAGGTCCTGTATGGTCACGTCGGAGAGCTTGTTGGTGCCATCCATAAAACAGCCTTCACTGTTGATGATCAGCGTTTTCAGCAAGCCGTATTGATTCAGCAGCTCCGGCCACCATGCCGGTGAGACATAACCGCTTCGCCCGCCATAATCGCCAGGACTGATCCACATGCCGAGCGCAATGCCGTTGATGGAAAAGTAAATATCGGATGGGTAGTCCTCGTTTGTGTTTGGACATTCTGAGGAGATTTCAAAGGAAATTTGAAGCTCTGTCAAAATCTGTCCGGCCTGGAGGTGATTCGGCAGGTTATATTCTACATAACCGCTGGTAAACCAGAGAATGCCAGCCTGAAAACGGTCTGGAAAGGAAAATACTTTGGGGTCATCGAACGATCCAATAATTTCTTTGCTGGTGGCAAGCCCGCAGGTCGGTGTGCCATGACATGTAGTGTAGTATCCCACGCGGATGTCATCCGTATAGCAGCGTCTCGATTCTTTGACGGGGGCAAGATCAATCATCAGTCTGTCATAGCGGGGGCGGACAATCTTCATCGTTCCGCGTTTGCCGGAGGTAATCTTGATACGCACGAGTCCGGCTTCTTCGAGCTTCCCTACATGCATGGATACCGCACCGTTCGTAAGACCAAGTGCTTCCGCCAGATCATTCATGCTGAGAGTGTCGTCTTCGTAGATCATTTCCATAATTTTTACGCGCATAGGCGTGCTCAATGCTTTAAATACATTTTCGGCTTCTCCAACAGAACGAAAATACAGCATACTGCATGACCTCCTTCTTAATATACCCACGCAGAAGCTAGTGTACTATCCGTTTGCACTTCATGGTAAACAGCACGGTCTGTTTCACCAACGGTCTAGGACTATCGCTCATGTCGGCACCAGCTGCCATAGCTGCATCTCGCATATAACGAGATTTTCAGCAGTTTTTACAATGATTGCCAAATGGTAAGAACACTAGTACAACATATTTGGGGATTGAATTTGAGTGTAGTTATTTTTAGTATAGTGAATGCTAAAACAAAAGTCAAGGCTAAAATTTGTGGGCAGGAACAGGTACAAAAAAATGGAGTGCACAGACAGGGAGCGGGGCTGTCAATAAAAAAATAGGTATTAAATATATCATAAAGTAAAACTTTTAGTTACTACTAAAACAATATAATGACAATATATTATGAATGTACTGGTGGCTGTTATGACTGATGACAATAAAGAAAATGGCGAAATACTATGAATTGTAAGTAGTTAGTACACTGGTGTAACGCACAATTCCACTTGCAATTATTTTCTTAAGATTCATGCTGACTGCATTTTATAGAAAGTGTGGTTATTTACTTTTAATAAGGAAACGTCTATAATGAAAGTAACGCATTGAAGGAAGGAGAGAGGGAATACATAATGGAGGAAATTGGCATCTTATCAAAAATTGAAGAAAATGTTGCAAGGGTAATGATTGGAAAGAAGGAGGTGACAAAGCTTTTGCTGACAGCGCTGGCGGCAGGCGGACATGTCTTACTGGAAGATGTGCCCGGAACGGGCAAGACGGTGCTTGCGCGCGCGCTGGCAAAGTCGATGGGCTGTACTTTTAACCGGGTGCAGTTTACGCCTGATCTGTTGCCGAGCGATGTGACAGGTTTATCTTTTTTTAACCAGGAAAAAGGGGTATTTACGTTTCAGGAGGGGCCTGTATTTACGAATATCTTATTGGCAGATGAGATCAACCGCGCGACGCCGCGGACGCAGTCAAGCCTTTTGGAGTGCATGGCGGAGAGGCAGGTGACTGTGGACGGGGAGACTAGGGAGCTGGCACCGCCTTTTTTCGTCATAGCGACGCAGAACCCGGTGGAGACGATTGGATGTTTCCCACTGCCGGAGGCACAGCTTGACCGTTTTATCATGAAGATTCCAATGGGCGGATTGAGTGAGACGGAGGAACGTCAGATGCTTGACCGTTTTATCAATGCGGAGCCGCTCGCGGAGCTTGGTGCGGTATGTAACGCAGAGGAAATTAGGAGATTGCAGGCCGCCTGCCGTGAAGTCTATGTGCATGAGGATTTGCGCAATTATGTAGTGGCGCTGGTGCAGGCGACCAGAAAGAACCGAACGGGGGTAAGTCCACGTGGAACGCTCGCACTGCTGCGCGCATCACAGGGGTATGCGCTGGTGCAGGGGCGGACATATGTGGTGCCGGAAGACCTCAAGGAGATCGCACACTATGTGTTGTGTCACCGGCTGATCGGGGAGTATGACGATACACAGAAGGCAACCATTGTCACAGGTATTCTGAACCGTATTGAATTGCCGACAGAAGATTGGAAATCAAAGAGATGATCATTGTTTTATTGTTAGGGATACTGCTTGTCAGTGTCCTGTGGGAAGGGTATTTCAGATATTGGTGGTCAAGGGAGATTGTGGTGAAGCTTTGGTTTGACACCGATGCCGTCTATGCAGGACAGGAGACAAAGCTTTACGAGATGATTGAGAATAGAAAGACAATGCCAGTTCCTGTTCTTGAGGTGGGTTTCCACACGAGGAAGGAACTTGTTTTCGTGGATGTCGAGAATACGAACGTCAGTGATTTTTGTTATAAAAGGGATGTGTTCTCGGTGCTTGGCTGGCAGAAGATTACGCGTATACTTCCTGTTCGGTGTACGAAGCGGGGAAAGTATGTGGCGAGTGATGCCGATATCATGACGCACACGCTTCTGTATCGGAAACGCTACACGAAGGATATCAGCACAGAGGCAGTCCTCTATGTGTATCCTAAAATGACAGATGTGTCAGAAATCATGACCGTGTGCGAGTCTCTGCTGGGCACGTTACAGTGTGCGAAACAGCTTTATGAGGACCCGTTTGCATTTCGGTCTATCCGCGATTATACGATGAATGATCCGATGAAGAGCATCAACTGGAAGGCAAGTGCCAGGACGGGTTCCTTGATGGTCAATACCTTTGATTCTGTGCGGTCACAGAAGGCTATGATTTTTCTCGATGTGGAGGACCGGGGGATTCTAAGGTACGAGAGTTTGGTGGAGGAGAGCATTGCGCTGGCGGCGACACTGTTTCGCAAGCTGTCAAGGCAGGGTACAGATGTGGGATTTGTATATAATGGAAACAGCGGACAGGCAAACAGGCAGATCATGCTGCCCGAAAATAACAGAGGGAAGCTGATTGCGTTTGAGCGTATGCTTGCGGAGTACGATCAGGAAGAGGGGGCGGAGGCGTTCGAGCAGCTCCTCCAACATTTATTTGAGAAGGTCTTTGTGGAAAGACCGCTAACCGGAGATACGCTGTGCCTGTTTATCACAAAGAATCTAAACGATGCACTTTTTGAGCAGATCAGGACTTGGGCAGGCGAGCAGCAGACATTGATTGTTGTCCCTGTCTACAGTGGGGAGAAGACAGCCGGGCACAATGCAAACATAAAAAGCAAGGACAATGTTCAGGTTTTGATAAAGGAGGTAGAGCGGGCGTGAGACTAAATAAATGTTTGAAAATGATAGAATATATTCACGCTGTACTTCACTTTGCTGTATTGATACCGCTCGTGTATGCGGTGGCAGAACTATCCGATCCTGCGGGCGCGGGAATGCTTTACTTGAAATGTCTGTTGATAGCAGTGCCGATCGTGCTTACGGATATCGCAGTGAGACGTGCCCAAAGCTTTGTGGTGTACATTTTGAGCTGTGGTGCGATTATTGTCTGTCTGGCGGGAGGAATGAGAGGGGTCTTGTATCTGAGCGCGGGGAATGGGCAATTGACACTTGAACAGAAGTGTTATGTCTGCGGGATACTGGTGGAGACGCTGATCATAGCCGGAATGCGCCTTTATAACAGAGTCAAGGAAGCTGCCAGGGAGCGTGAGGACCCGCTTGCCGCCAAGGAACTAGGAATGCTGAACTGTCCGGCGCTCTCACACATCTGGTATTTTGTCGTGTTCTATATGCTTGGAATCTGTGTCAATGGAAAGTCGATGTGCGATATCGCATTCGCCAGCACCATTGTATATACCGTGCTGGCACTTGCCTATGAATATATCTGCGCGGCAAGGGCATATCTGGACATTAACAAGCGCACCAAGGGCATATCGCGCAGGCGCCTGTACGGAATCGGTCTGTCCATGCTGCTGCTGTACGGGGGGCTGCTCCTGGTCGGAATGCTGCCGTCGGTTTTTTTGATTCAGCAGCGGCAGTATACTGATTTTCGGGAGTGGTTTAGTGAGGTAGAGCTTGCGCCGCTTGACTATGTAGGTGTGGGAGGCTTCGAGACACCGATTCAGGGAGGCGGTATCATGGAACTGATCCTTGATGGAGAGCCGGCGCCAGAGCCGTCGAAGCTTGTGACTGCGGTGTTCTGGGTGATCGGTGCACTCTGTGTTCTTGTGTTTGGCTATGGGGTATTTCTAATCATCCGGCAGGTGTTCAGGGACTTTCGAAATGGGCGTGATGAGAATGGAGATGTCGTTGAGGAGATCAAGGATGAATTGTCTCAGAAGGAGGAGCATATATATAGGAAGCGTTACCGCGGCATGGAGAGCGAGGCAGAGCGCATTCGGCGCAGATACCGCAAAATGATACGTAAACACCGGAAGGAGCGCCCGGCACCTTATGAATCCCCAGCTGAGATTGAAGCCTGTGCTGGGTTGAAAGATGATGAAGCAATGCAGCAGCTCCACACAGCATATGAGGCAGTGCGCTATGGGAAACTGTAGATATATGCTGTAGGCTGGATTGGAATTTCGTGTTTGGAAACACAGTGGACAGCGATACAACTGTTATGGAAATAAAAAGAATATTGAAGGAACGGCTTGCGTAAAACACGAAATTAGATTATGATGTAACTATTAGCCCTGCGGAAATGTTGATTATATTTGAGATAGGATGCGAAAGAGGTTATTGAATGAATCGTAAGAAAAAAAGGGGCGGCACAGAAGTCGCGTTTCGTCCACAGACCATTATAGAGGCAAGATATGATCTGGACAGAAGACAGAATGATATTCTGGATATTTTGCTTGGTATTGTCGGTGAGGGAGATGACACGGAGGAGAACACACGTTATGAAATCAATATTGGGGATGTAAAGCATCTCTATAATCTGCAGGATGAATCCAACGCGTACAGTTATCTCCAGAAAGCAGTAAAAAAATTTGAAGGTCTTGGCTTTCGTCTGAAAGAGGATGAAGGGACAGATATCTACTATCCGTGGTTCAGTAAGATTAAATATCAAAAAAAGCGAGGGGATGAGAACCGGAGCAAGATTGTGCTCGATCTCCACCCGGAGGTCAAGGAAATGATCATGTCTGCAAAACAGGGGGCTTATTATCGCATTGAGTATCCCTTGAATCTCACCAAGAAATATTCCAAGAGGC
The DNA here is from genome assembly GCA_910586405.1 of uncultured Lachnospiraceae bacterium. GTDB lineage: Bacteria > Bacillota > Clostridia > Lachnospirales > Lachnospiraceae > COE1. The sequence continues at coordinate 23,391 of CAJUII010000021.1, read as the reverse complement.
TCTACTATCTCCTAAAGGACAAGGAAACATTTAATGGTGGAGTATTTGTGGTATCTTTTGATGAACTCAGGAAGATGATGAAGATACCAGAATCATATGCAAACGGAAATGTGAAACGGGAAATTCTTGACAAGCCCTATGAGGAGATTAACGGCAATACAGATATCTCGTTTGAATATGAACTGATCAGCGAGAAACTGCCGAGTGGACAGCATGGCATCAGTGCAGTCCGGTTTAAAGTAAAGCGGGTCAAGCGCAACAGCACGATTGTTGAGTACGAGACGATCGAGCAGAATGGGGAAGCTGTGCCCACGACAGAGGAGGAGCAGGAAGTTATCGATATCTTTGATTGCAGTATCAAAGAAGCAAGGGATATTCTGCGCACCGCAAAGTCAAACGACCGCACGCATGAACAGTTAGTGGAAATATTATCATATACATTGAAAAAGCAGGTTGAAAACAAGGTTGGTTATGCACTTACCATCTTAAAGAATGGATATAATGAACCGACAAAGCTGAGCGGTAAAAAGACTGGTTCCGCTTGGAACAACAAGGAGCTGGATACAGCGTACTCACAGATGAATTTTGAAGATCTGGAGAATCAGTTGTTGTCAAATTTATAAGGGCGTCTCAGCG
>CAJUII010000021.1:21523-22655 GCA_910586405.1 uncultured Lachnospiraceae bacterium | reverse complement strand
AATCAAAGAAATGAGGACAAAAGTGGAGCGCATACAGACAGTGAACATCACAAGTGCATATGGGAAAAAACAAGTGCTCTGCGGCGTGAATCTCTCAGCAAGTGCCGGTCAGTGTGTCGGTATTGTAGGGACAAACGGCTGCGGGAAGTCCACATTGCTCAATATTCTTGCTGGCTTGAGAAAGGCAGATGGCGGAGAAATTTATTTCGATGGAAGCAGAGCGCAGGGCAGAAAGATTTTTTGTAATTATGTGGGGTATGTTCCTCAGGAAAATAATTTGATTCCAGAGTTGAGCGTGATGGATAATCTGCGCCTGTGGTACAGGGACGCCAGCGCGCTGAGACAATCTGTTGAACAAGGGTTTTTAAAGGCGCTGGGAATCGACAGCATATGCCGTATGCGCGTGGGAAAGCTGTCGGGCGGTATGAAAAAGCGTGTCAGCATCGGGTGTGCGCTGGCAGGGAATCCGCCAATACTGATACTAGATGAGCCGGACGCCGCACTTGATCTGCCGGGAAAGGCGGATATCAGGAGGTATCTTGACATGTATAAACAGATGGGAGGTACAATTCTGCTCGCCACACATGATGAGGCAGATTTAGCATTGTGTGACAAGGTGTTTGCCTTAAATAGGGGAATGAGCAGTGAGATTGACAGTGGACTGCGAGGAGATGCGTTGTTGGGAGCGATCATTTAGCGAACAGTTCAGATATGATATTGGAGAGCGATAAGCAAAGATAAGAGGAGTATAAACAAGTGGAAGAAAACAAGAAAAATGAAATAAATACAGAACAAGCAGCCAGCGGGGGACTGCTGTACGGCACAGAACCAGCGCCGCAGGAGGAGCGTCAGGGAACTTCTGCGTTATATGGAACGGAAACAAAGCAGCCTGAGACGATGGAGGCGCAGCCAGTGCTTGCAGCATTCTCAAAAGAGAATCCGCGGGCGGGGATAGAACAGCCCGTTGGCGCAGTGAGCCAAAGCGCATCGGAGCCAGCAGATGCATCCGTTCAGCCAGCGCCGGTGCAGCTGACAAAGAGAACTGAGTCGTCAGAAATTGCAGTCCAGCCAGCGCTGGTGCAGCTGACAAAGGCCCCTGAGTCCGCGGAAGTGCCGGTTCAGCCAGTGCAGC
>CAJUII010000021.1:0-21423 GCA_910586405.1 uncultured Lachnospiraceae bacterium | reverse complement strand
GCTGACAAAGGCCCCTGAGTCCGCGGAAGTGCCGGTTCAGCCAGTGCAGCTGACAAAGGCCCCTGAGTCCGCGGAAGTGCCGGTTCAGCCAGTGCAGCTGACAGAGGCCCCTGAGTCCGCGGAAGTGCCGGTTCAGCCAGTGCAGCTGACAGAGGCATCCAATGCGGCAGGGGATATGGGGACAGCAAAGCAGTCAGCGCCGACGAATCCCGTCTGGCCGATACAGCAGACACCACAGGGCGCGTATGATCAGCAGGGCGCCAGCCAGACGATGAACTATGCTCCGATGGGATTCGGGCCAGTACAGACGCCGCCGCCGATTCAGGGTGCACCTGCACTAAAACCGCAAAAACGCAGAAATGGTCTGGTAGCTGGCATCTTGTGTGTGGCGGCAGTGCTTATTGTCATTGTGGTCAGTGTGATGTTATCAAAGATTCTCCTGGGAGGCGGCGCAAAGGCTCAACTGGCAAAAGGGGTTGCGAACATGGCAAAGGAGATGGCTGCATATCAAAGCTCCATCGCGGAGGATATCGGGCTGACTTCGATCCACAAGATCAAGGAAGAACGGCCAATACATACAAATATTGATGTGTCTTTCACAGACCCAAATGCAGAGGGAAGTTTTAGCAACCTGGATCTGGAGATTGATTCTGTAACGGATTATAAGGAAAAGATGGGGGAGTATCAGGTTCGTGCCGGCACATATGGCTTTGATATGAATATTGGAAATATCGTTGCTGCGGACAATACACTGTATATTACGGTGCCCCTTATGTTGAAAGATAAGGTTTACAGTCTTGATCTGACCAACTTGGGAAAGGATTTTAACAACTCAGCATGGTCTGAGCTGCTTGGTGAAGAATTGCCGGAGGAATATGCGGTCACTTTGTTTGAGAGTCCCAATACGGCAGCAAACATCAAGGATGTAGGGGTAGACAGCGAACTGTATAAGATTGTGCATCAGCATTTTAGCGCTGTTGCAAATACCATGACCTTTGACAAGATCAAGGAAAAGAAAACGTTTGCGTTCGATGGCGCTGATACAGCGTATGGCGGCGTGCGTCTCACCGTGGATAAGGATGCATACAATGAGGCGGCGGAGGGGATACGAGATGCCATTCTTGCGAGTGATTTTTATGAGGAGTCGAAGAAAGGTTATCAGAGTATCTATGGCATCAGCTATGGCGAGAAGATGGACATGGCTGTTGAATGCATGTTCGATATACGCTTTGAGCAGGATATCATACTGGACTTTTATCTTGATCAAAGGGGACGTATTGTCAATCTCTCTACACCGGAGGATATAGCTGTCTCAGGGGAGTATTCTCAAGTGGAATCTCTGGCAGTCGATATTGATTTCTCAGGCAGTGAACGCGCACTGGATTCCATAGAGGGTGGTGTTTACATGCAGGCCGATGATGAGATTTTGTGCCTGGGCATATCAAGGAGCGCATCCGTCACAGAGGAGTGCTACAATGAAGATTTGACCTTTAGACTTCAGGGGGACAACAGTGACGAGGAGATCACTTTCTGCTATACGAATGCGTGGGGATATGAGGATAAAACCTTCGATATGCAGATGGCGTTGGAAACAGAGGAGGACAGTATTGGGCTTCGCGCGGATGGTTCGTTTATGGACATTGTAAAGGGTGAAGGCTATACATTTCAAATAGATCATGCAGCAATCAGTTTCGACCAGGAAGATATGCTGTTGATGACAGGATCTATCATGATGGAACCCGTGGAAAATAGGATTGAAGTGCCCAAGGATGCCGAAAATATTCTTGAAATGACTTCGTCAGACATTCAGGAATTGTTCTATGGAGCACTGTTTTAGGAAGATGGAAAAAAATCAAAATCAAATTTGGGTACAAATGGAATACAAGAGGGCGGCAGTTCTGCTGCCCTTGATTTTAAGAAAGGCAGTCATACTGGCGGCTTTGTGTCTGGCTGTGGTGGGTATGATTGCTTTTTGTGTGGCTGTTCTCCAAAGACAGGGGGGCAGCGGCGCAAAGATCAGGGTTGGCTACACAGCGCAGTCCGACCAGATAACCAATATGGCTGTTTCCTATGTACAGCAAATGGAATCTATAAAAAGCATATGCAGTCTGGAGTCAGTCAGTGAATCAGAGGGGAAGCGCCTGCTGGAAAATGGAGAACTCGCTGCATGGATTGTCATTCCAGACGATATTGTGAATGAAATCCTCTCAGGGCGCAATACACCGGCGACAATGTATTTGCCGGAAAATGGCAGGAGAACTGGCGGATTGGGAGCGGTGGGGAGTCTGCTTTTTGAGGAGCTTGCCTCGGCAGGGATAGGAATGCTTGGCACTGCGCAGGCTGAAATCTATGCCGTGGACAGTGTTTTGCGGGAGTTTGTGTCACAGGAGGGGACGGAAAGCCTTTTGCAGGCAATGTATGATGATATCAATGAGTTTAATCTAAGGACAGTCGCAGGAAGGGAGAAATTATTTCAGACGAAGACGCTCTCGCTGACAGGGAATGATACCGTAGTTGTCTATTATGGAAGTGCCTTTTTGACTATCTATATGCTGCTTGCGGGACTCTTTCTGGGCGCGTTTTGCAAGCGCAGCAGCCTGCAACAGACGATGGCAGCCAAACGAATCGGCGTGGGGTATATGCAGCAGCTAGGCGCCAGATGCCATGCGGGTACATTGTTGATGGCTGTAGTCCTGTTGCTGCCGTTTGTGGCGTATGTCATTCCGCAGGTGCAGGAGGCGCTGGCGTTGAGCATGACAGTACAAGGTGTGATAATACTGCTTTATATTTTAGTCTTTGTGACAGTATATCATATGATGATCTATCAGCTGATAGAGAAACGGGAGTCGGCGCTGGTCGTCATCGGTGTGCTGGCAATCTTGCAGGCATATCTTTCAGGCTGTCTGATTCCGTCAGTGCTGCTGCCGGAGGCGGTGGCGGCATTTGGCAGTTTGCTGCCGGCAGCACTGATCAAAGAAGGGTTTTCCATCCTGTTTACGGGGCAGCCGCGTGCATTTTATCAGATAGCTTGTGGCTTGTGGATTTGGGGAACGGTGTTCTTTCTCATCACAGTGCTGTCTATGCGCATTGGCGCGCGTGACAAAACGGCAGCGGGGATGGCGTCGTCGTCTGCCAAAGTTCATGTTCCCACGCTTGGCATGGTGGTTTTTCGTCGGCTTCTGCACAGGAAAAGCATTTGGCTCAGCTTAGGTGCCGTCGCGGTGTTGTCAGCATTGATTCTGCGGATTGAACAAAAATCAGAGATACAGCTCCAAGCAGCAGTCTGTGACGAATCGGGCGAATTTCAGGAATTGCTTGCATCATATGACGGACTTGTTCGGTTTGTGCCGTATGAGAGTGATGCGGCAGTTCAGCGCGCAGTTCAGAGAGGGGATGTGGCGTGCGGGTATGTACTGCCGCAGACCCTAGCCGCAGATTTGACTGCCCAGCGTGCCAGACGGGAAATCCTCGTATATCAGGATGCGGACGCGGTGGCAGCCCCGATCGTCAACGAGATTTTGTTCGAGCGAGTCTTTAGACAGGTATCACGGATATGGTTTGAGGAGTATTTGATACAGAACCGTGTGATCAAAGAAATGAAAATTAGTGATGAACGCCTGCGCGAACGCGCAGCCGAATACTTTTACGGGGAACTGTCGGCTGGTACCACATTTCGTTTTGAGATCAGACGAATGGGAGATACAGATGAAATTGTCACGGACGATCATATCATCTACCCTGTTTATGGTGTTGCTGCCGCCGCAGTAATCCTTTGCGCCTTGCAGGGAATTGTGCAGGTGCTTGCGGATATCAGGGCGCAGCATTTTTACAGACAAAACAGGGTAGCAGTATCATTGCTGACGTGTGTGCTGCCTACGGTGCTGGGGGTTCTGTGTGCTGTGGTGTTGATTTTGCTAAAGTAAACCCAAGCCGTATCGCCCGCTTCGGGCAGGCTGCTGCGCAGGCGCCGCAGCGAATGCACTCGGCGGAGTTTGGGGCGGCGACGGGGTCAACGTCCATTTTGCAGGTGTGGGCGCACTGACCGCATTGGATACAGGCGTTTTTGTCCACTTCCAGATGATAGACGCTGATTTTGTTGAGCAGCCCATAGATGGCGCCCAGCGGGCAGAGCGTCTTACAGAAAAAGCGGAAGATAAAAACGCACGCGGCGATGGTCACAAGCAGGATGCCCATTTTTAACGCAAATAAGAGACCTGTCGTCGCGCGAAGCTCAGGGTGCGCGGCAGTCATCGCAATGCCGCCAAACAGTGTGCCGGACGGACAGATGTATTGACAGAAGGCTGGCTTTCCCATGCCCATGTAATTTGTGGCGGCAATGGGCAGCACGAGCACAAACACGACAAGAATCCCGTATTTGATATAGGTAAACCATTTGGGCAATCTGAATTTGCGGGACGGGATTTTATAGAATAGTTCCTGCACCAGACCAAACGGACAAATCCAGCCGCAGATCAGTCTGCCAAACAGCACACCGACTGCAAGCAGAAAGCCGACGACATAAAAGCTAAAATTATACTGTATGGAACCGGCGACTGCCTGCATGGCGCCAATGGGACATGCGAGCGTGGCGGCTGGACAGGAATAGCAGTTCAGACCGGGATTGCAGAACTGCTTCCATTTACCTGTATAAAGTTTTCCGCCCGCAAAATTGCCAATGTGGGAGTTGGTAAAGCCAAAGGCGGCAATTTGTATCAATTTACGTTTTACTGCATTTTTCATGTCTATCACCCTAATCCTATACATTCCAGACAGATATTGACCGCCTTGTTCCAGACAGTTTCCAGTTCTCCGCGGCTGATGCCGTATGCAAGCATCAGCGCAGACAGCAGCAGAGCCGCGCCTTGGAATAGTGTTCTTTTTTTGCATTTTAATCGCTGCATTGTCATCTTGTACTCCTTATAAGCATCTGTTGAATTGTTTTCACCTTATTTTAGCATATAAAATTGATTTTGTGTAGGTGTTGTTCGCATGGAGAAATAATGCTATGATGAGGGTGTTGAATCATTTGAGAATTTGTTAAGGAGAATACAGATGTATCTGAAATCAGAAGAAATATGCAAGGCAATCAGACAGGGAAAAGATGTCGCGGAAAACCTTGCCCAGATCGAGCCACAGTTAAAACATTACTATAAAGAACGCAGAAAAGCACTGCAGGAAAACAGATTTCAATGCGCAAACGACAGCATCTTACACGCATGGGATGCGCTGTATGATGTGAGTGCCAGCGTGAGGAGGCACTGGGATATGGTTTATCCGCTCCTTACAACACCAGAAGGCAAATATGGAGCGGTTCTTCGCTTTGTGAATACGCGCGCGAGATTTCTGGGGATTCCCCATACCCAAAGCGTCCGTATTTTAAGAAAGATTGGCTGGACATCAGCGGATATCATGGCAGCTTATTTATGGAATCGTTTTCGATGTGATGAACTTACGTTATCCCCGGATGCGGTAGCGGAGGCTGTGCAGGAGGATATGGATACGGCATTGCGTTTGATGGAAAAGAAAGGTTATGATCTGTTTTCTAACGGCTATGATATATACAAGAATTTTGAGTGGATTGATTTTATGTATTTTTTTATAGAATATCAGGATCGCACGTTTCTGACTACACAGCACAAAAGCAAACGCCTATGCAAGTATTGCTTGGAGGTATTGAAAAAATTGGAGAATGGTCTGGCAAAGCCGGAAAAAGTTTCAGAATGGACACAGCTGCCTGATTTTTCGATCTTTGAGGGTATTACATTGACACAGAAACACCTGATGAAATCCGCCGCGGGGCAGCATCTGAGGAAAGGAAACGACAATAACGGTTATTATGTGTTGTCCTATCATTTGGTGGACGAGGAGCATGGTTATGGGGCAGCATTTCGCTTTAACGGTTTTAATAAAGCGCCTGAATACCACAATGAAGAAAAAACGTCATGGGGCGTATATTTTTATCGCTATCATTATCTTATGTTATTTGATCATGTTCCAGAGAGCTGGCGGTGTAGTCCTGCAAAGTTACCAGAAGAATTTGTGAAAAAAGCATTTCATTCCTTTTATAAACTGGCAGGATTTGATTGCGGTCATGGACAGCGGGAATAGAAACTGTGCATGGACCTGCAAACCTTTGGCTGTAGCCAAGATCAAGAGAAGGGAATTTTCAAGTTATATATGCAATTCACTATAGTTTGGCGTGGAAATGAACAGGAAGCTTGTGCTATACTAATCATAGATATTCTTTATTTTTGAAAGGCATTTTTGATACGAAAGTTTTGGAAAAAAGGGGGATTTTTATGAATATTACAAAGAAATCATTCACCTGTGACAGAGACGGGCTGACCATTCGCGGAATGCAGTATTTCCCGGAATCTTTTGATGCAGGCAAGCGCTATCCGGCAGTGATTGCGAGCCACGGCTTTCTCTGCAGCTATACGAATATGGAAAACTGGTGCAGGGATTTTGCGAAAATTGGCTATGTGGCATTTTGCTTTAGTTTTTGCGGCGGCGGGAGTCTGTCCGAGGACAAAGCTGTAAAAAGCGATGGCGAGAGCACGAAGATGTCTGTCCTGACAGAGGTAGAGGACTTGCTGGCTGTGAAGAAATTTGCCAGTCAGCATGCCTATGTGGATATGGAAAACCTCATTTTGCTGGGGGAGAGCCAAGGAGGTTTTGTGTCTGGACTGGCGGCGGCGCGATGCGGTGCGGAAGTCAAAAAGCTGGTGATGATTTTTCCGGCACTCTGCATTCCTGATCATGCAAGGCGTGGAGGGCTTGGCGGTTCGAGCTATCCGGTGGACAATGTGCCGGAAGTACTAGACTGCGGACAATCTCTGCTGGGCAGGGCATTTCATGAGGAGGCGGTAAAGATGGACGCCTATTTGGAACTGTCTGCGTATGAAGGACCGGTTTTGATTATACAGGGTTTGGCAGATGATATCGTCAACTATTCGTATGCGATTCGTGCCAAGGAGAATTATAGAACAGGGCAGTGCCATCTACAGCTTGTGCGGAATATGGGACACGGATTGCAGGGAAGCCTATATCAGAGCGCATTCGATTCTGTGCGGCAGTTTTTGGCAGAGCGGGAAGAAGTGCTGACGATTCGCATTATTCTGACGCGCTGTGAGACGCAGATGGAGGGCGATGTGCGCGTGGAGAAGCTCTTTTTTACCGGGTGGTGTGAGACCAAGTATTTTCAGGGAACGGTACTGCCCGGCGGGTGTGATGTGCGGCGGCACAATGCAGACGGGGAAGTGAGCATACGGGCAGAGTACACGCTGGAGGGGCTCGACCAGAGCCAAACGCCGTGCAGGGTTCACATCATAAACCAGCGTGGGGAAGTGGATTGGAAGCCTGTTGTCACAACGGACAGCGCAGAACTGGCGTGGCTCAAGGGGGCGGATTTGACAGCAGTCGTGGAGGAAGGAGAGGGAGGACCGACAATTCGCATCTATCGTGCAGGCACAAAGAGATAGATTGTACAAAAAGGTGATATTCATGAAAAAAAACAAACTATTTTATCGAAGGTCTGCAAGGTGCAGGCAAATCAACATTTGTACAGAAATTGTCAGACAAGTTTCAAGACTATCAGGTTTTCCGCGAGGGAGTCTACTCGCCTGTCGAGCTGGCATGGTGTGTGTATGTCACAAGTGGGCAGTATGACAATATATTGGCACGCTATCCTGTGATCGAAGCGCAGCTTCGAGAGAAAACCATCACGGAGGGCAGCCATAAAATCATCTGTTACACGCAGATTTTATGTTGAGAACGCTCCTTATGGAAAGGCGCACCAGCTGACCGGTTTGGAAGGTCTGCTGGCACACCTTGCGCATCGAAGAGCATTAGAGCGACGGCTTCTCAAAGAACTGTTCAAGGAGAACAGCACCGTCTTGAAATCAAAAGACTGTTCCGTGGAGGAGATTTGAGTTCTCCGCGGAACAGTCTTTGTTGTGAATGGAAACTGCCACAGTATTTAAAAGGCAATAAACTTTCCTTGTGCTTTTATTCTGGCAAGTGCAAGGAGGAAAGTCAATAATCGTTGGCGATCATTATAACTGGAATTTTCCTGTCGCGTCATTGAGCCTGCCCACAATCCCGTTTGCGTCCTGCAAAGAGGTGTTGACGGAATCTGTAATCTGCACAACCTCCATCACTCGGTCCGCAATGTTGGCAGTTCCCTGTGCGCTTTCCTGTGCCGCCTGCGCAATTCCGTTCAGGGAGTCCGTGATGTTGTTGATGGAGGCGAGAAGCTCTTCGGAGATGGCGCTAAAATCCGTGACGAGTGAATCAATCTCGCCGGCGTCCTCGTTGTAGTCATTCGCAATCGTCTCAAACATGCCGATGCTGTCCATCACTTGTGTGTCGATAAAGGTTAAGAGCTGTTCTGCATCAGCTGCGAGCGTGCCAACAGAATTATTAACCTGTTCAGTCACCTTCTGGATATTTTCCGTACTGTTCTGTGACTGCTCTGCGAGCTTACGGATTTCGTCAGCGACAACCGCAAAGCCTTTTCCCGCTTCGCCGGCTCTGGCAGCCTCGATGCTGGCATTGAGCGACAGCAGATTGGTCTGTGAAGTAATTTCCATAATGGACTCCGCGAGCGTTGAGATCTCGGAGACGACTTTCACTTTTGTGAGTGCGTCCTGTAAACTCACCTCAATCGCCTTTTTCTGCTGCATGAGACTGTTTTTGCTCTCGCCTGCTGAGCTCTTTGCACCGACCGCTTTCTTGTGGATGATCTCGGCGCGTCCGGCGCCCTCCTGTGCACGCTCCGCAATATTTCTTGCTGCGTACTCAATTTCTTTTGTCATTTCATTGATGCTTCCGGCAGTGGCGGCAGTCACATCCATGGATGCCGAGAGCTGTGTGGTGGTCGAGGAGACATCCTCCACTTTGGTGTTGAGGTGAATCATGTTTTCCGAAATGCCGTTGACGCTCTCCGTGGTCAGCGTTGTCTCATCCTTGACATCGTGAATCAATCCGCCGATATTGACACGCATCTTTTCGAGAATATTTGAAAGCCTGCCAAAGTCATCCCGGCGCTTTAGCGTCCGCTCATCAATTTTTACCGAGAAATCTCCCCCTGACATGACATGTAGGACCTCGCCGACTTGATGTAATGGTATTGTGATGTTGAGGATGGTTATCACAAGGCATAAAATAATAATGATTGCAAATACGATGCACACGGTGATAAATGTCTGTATTTTCTGATTGGTAAAGGTGTGTGCTGTCTCTTTGGACGCAGCGATCTGCGCATCAATATTGTCAATGTAATTTCCGGTGCCGACAATCCAGTCAAACGGTTCGAAATATTCCGTGTATGCACGCTTTGGCATTGGCTCGGTGCCGCCCTCTTTTGGGTACTGGTAATCGCAGTAGTAGCTTCCCTGCGAAACGGCGCCCTCGATGAAGTCTTTTACCATTTTAAAGCCGGTTACGTCTTCGGTGTCCAGCCGGTTTGTGCCCTCAATGTCATTTCCAAGCAAAACGACATTGGTACCGTCAGACAGGTCAACCCAGAAGTAACCATCGATGCCATAGCGCAGTGCCCGAACCTTGTCTGCGGCTTGTTTCATACCTTCCTCTCTGGTGTAGATTCCCGCATCGATTTCTGCCTGATAGGATTCTAACAGAGAGATCACTTGTGCGACTTGCTGCTGGATACAGTCGTCGTAATCCGCCCGAATATTGGCCTCCTCCTCCTGTAAGATACGCTCGTCAATTGCCCGCATACTTCTTACAGAGAACAGTATGCTAAATAGCATAAAGGCAACAACCATCATGCCGATCAGTGTCATTTTTAGTTTCACACTCAGATTTTTCATTTGTATCTCTCCCTTCAAAACGATGGTATCGTATATGTATTATAGTAATATAACCATCTAAACGTTATTATAGCACTATCGTCTTCTATGGTAAAGGAAAATGTGCATTTTGTATAATTTTTAATGATTAATACCTAATTTTTGTGTAATACCACCAATAAATTAGTCTTAATACCTTAAAAACAGGCTGAAAAACGTTTTCATACTTGCAGTTCATACAGATATCCATTATGATAAAATTACATATAAATCTGAATAGAAAGGCAGTGAAAAAATGGACACAAAAACAACGGATATTCATCCAACAGACAATGAAAAATGGTGGAAACGAGCGGTTATCTACCAGATTTATCCCCGAAGCTTTGCGGACAGCAACGGGGACGGCATCGGGGATTTGCAAGGGATTATCTCAAAACTCGATTATCTGGAGGATTTGGGGATTGATGCAATCTGGCTCTCTCCGGTGTGCAAATCGCCGCAGGACGACAATGGATATGACATTTCTGACTATCAGGATATTGACCCGATGTTTGGCTCGCTGGCGGATATGGAAAAGCTGATACAGGAGGCGGGAAAGCACCAGATTCGCATTATATTAGACTTGGTGCTGAATCATTCCTCGGACGAACATTTTTGGTTTCAGGAGGCAAAGAAAAGTAAGGAGAATCCGTATCACAACTACTATGTCTGGCGCGACGGCAAGGAAGGAGAGCTGCCTAACGGGATGCGGGCTGCGTTTGGCGGGTCCGCGTGGGAGTGGGTTCCCGAAGTGCAGCAGTACTATTTTCACCAGTTTTCTGTAAAGCAGCCTGATTTGAACTGGGAGAACCCAGAGCTGCGCAAGGAAATCTATGATATGATCAACTGGTGGATAGAAAAGGGCGTGGGCGGTTTCCGCCTGGATGTGATAGACCAGATTGCGAAGGAGCCTGACCGGGAGATTACCAACAACGGACCGAGACTGCACGAATATCTGCGGGAATTGAGCAGGGAGACCTTTCAGAAAGCGGATCTGGTCACGGTCGGCGAGGCGTGGGGCGCAACGACAGCGCTTGCAAAACTATACAGCAATCCCGACAACAGTGAGTTATCCATGGTATTCCAGTTTGAACATATCTGTTTAGATCAGATTGCGGGAAAAGAAAAATGGGATTTGGCGCCGCTGCCGTTTATGAAGCTCAAAGAGGTGTTTGCGCGCTGGCAGACACAGCTTTGTGGAGAGGGATGGAACAGCCTGTTTTGGAATAACCATGATTTGCCGCGCATCGTCTCCCGCTGGGGAAATGACAGGGAATACCGCGTCGAATCAGCCAAAATGCTGGCAATCCTGCTTCATGGATTGCAGGGAACGCCGTATGTTTATCAGGGTGAGGAACTTGGGATGACCAATGTACAGTATGACATGGAGGATTACCGAGACATTGAAACCTTGAATTTATATCAGGAACGACTCGAAAAAGGATATACAAAGAGCGACATCATGCGCTCTATCTATGCAAAAAGCCGCGACAATGCTCGGACGCCAATGCAGTGGAACGACGGCAGAAATGCAGGATTTTCAGACGGGGAACCGTGGCTGAAGGTCAATCCAAACTACACAGAAATCAATGCGGCAGCGCAGACTGCGGACGAAGATTCTATTTATAGCTGCTATAAGAAACTGATTCATCTGCGCAAGCAGAATGCTGTGTTTACAGATGGCGTGTTTGAACTGCTGTTAGCTGAGGATGAGAATTTGTTTGCCTACACGAGAACGAATGCGTCCCAACAGCTTTTGGTGGTCTGCAATTTTTACGGCAGGACGGTGCCCTGTGCGCTGCAACAGCCTGAAGCGTCCATGCGGCTAGTGGTAAGCAATTATAAGGACGCAGATCAATTAGCGAATCTGCGCCCTTATGAGGCAAGAATGTATCTCAAAGGATAGCGTTACTTGTATATTTTATTTTTTCCGCAGACGGAATCTATGTACAGATTCTTTCAAATCTTCGGCATTGTGGCGCAGTCCCTGTGCCGAGGAGGCGGTATCCTCCGCGGTTGAAGCGTTGTTCTGAACGACGTCGGAAATCTGGTTCATGCCGACAGTCACCTGTTCGAGCGACTCTGCTTGCTGCATTGCGGAAGAGGCGATCCGTTGGATCATCGCTGCCGACTGTTCTCCGCTTGCAATCACTTCCATCAGTGCATTCATGGTTTCAACGGACAGAGAGGCGCCAGTTTGTACTTGTTTGATCGAACTTTCTATCAGGAGGGAGATGTCCTTTGCGGACTCTGTGCTCTTGTTTGCAAGACTCTGTACTTCACCGGCAACAACTGCAAATCCTTTTCCTGCCTCGCCAGCGCGCGCAGCTTCCACGGATGCGTTCAGTGCGAGAATATTTGTCTGTAAAGAGATATCCTCAATGGCCTTTGTTATGCCGCCAATCTGACGGGAAGAATCGGAAATTTCATCGATGGCTGCGCGCAGAGCCGCCATTTTTTCATTGCAGACAGACAGGTGTCTCATAGATTCTGTCGAAGCATTGTTGGCGTTCGCTGCATCGGAGGAGGTGCTGTTGACCTGCTTTGAAATTTCCAGAATGCTAGCGGACAGCTCCTCGACGGCAGCTGCCTGTTCTGTGGCGCCGTCCGACAGGTTTTGTGCGTTGGAGGACATCTTGCTGGATTCTTCGGATACCTGCTCCGCAGCTTTGTTGATCTGGTAGAGCGCGCTGTTAAAGGAGTCCAGAATCTGTGCCATGGCACGTTGGATTGGCTGAAATTCGCCGCGGTAATCGTTGCCGATGGACAGGTCCATGTTGCCCTGAGCCATCTGTGTCAACGTCGTATTGATGTCGCTGATATACTTTTTCAGCTCTCGCTTCGTCTCATGGATGGAGTCCACAAGCATTCCGATTTCGGATGTATCAGCGGTCAGGTTAAAATCTGCCGAGAGATTTCCGTGGGAAATCTCAAGCATCTGCCGCTTGACAGCCATGACAGGGCGCAATACCTTGAAGCGGACAAGGATCATATTGCACAATTGCATGACACCTACGATGAACAGTGCGATGATCATCTGTATCCGAATTTGGTTTGTCTTCGCAATCAGGCTGTTGACCTGCTCTGCTGTCCGATTGTCCAAATCGGCTAAGAATTGTTCCTTTAAGGTATTGATCTGAGCGATGGATGAACTGTACTCAGGTCCATATACATAATCGAACGCCGCTTTATTGTTGCCATTCTGCACACTTTTCATGGCCTCGTCCTCAAGTGGAACAAGTTGATTGGAGAGTGCATACATATCATCGATCATTTTCTGCTCCAAAGAGGTGATGCCGATTTCCTGCATTGCCGCGACACCTTTGTCCCGGTTTTTCAAGTTGTCTACCTCATTCCAGTAATTGTCGAAATGTTCCTGAAGTCCGGTTGCTGCAAATGCCCGTACTTCGTCTGTCAGGTAAGAGGAAGCGTTCATAAAGCGGTTTGCATTGTAGGTCAGGTTGAAGCGCTCCTCATACGCTTTGTTAAGCTGCGTGTTGACATTCCTGTATGAAAACAGAGAAACTGCCAGATAGATCAGCGATAAGATCGATATGCCGTTCAGGATTGCGGTAAGTAAGGATTGACTGATTGCTTTCTTCATATTTAAAATCTCCCTTCAAATATCCGCCTACAGTCAGAGGGCGGATATACTTTTGTGCCGTCTACTATAGTGTACAAAAAATAAAGGAAAATTTCAATATCACTTGAGAAAAGAGTGGAGGAGAAGTAAACTATTTTTGTATATTTCACACAGAAGCAGTTCAAATATGAAAAAAACTAAGAAAATAATGGACTGCGATCGGCGCGCCGTATGGATTGGCAGGAAATGGAAAGACTTACGATATGGAAGGAGAAGTGCTATGGGAAAACAGTATGAGTATGACACGGTGATACATGAAATCCCAGAAAAAGGCGGTGCCTATGTCGTGTTTCCGTGGAATATCCGCGAGGAATTTGGCAAAGGGCGGGTCAAGGTGCATGTGACGTTTGACGGCATCGCGTATGATGGAAGCATCGTCAATATGGGAGTGAAGGATGCAGACGGGTCAGTATGCTATATTATTGGGATGCTCAAGGAAATACGAAGACAGCTGAACAAAGGTGCAGGAGACAGCGTGCACATGGTAGTGGAGAGCTGCGCAGACAGGACTTAGCATTTCCGGCTAAGTCCTGTCTGCGCAGCAATTTTTGCAAGAATTGCAGTCAGTGCACTTTTCAATCAGTTTTCTGTAAATGTGTTCTACAAACCATGGTTCCTTTGGCATGATCAGCGCATCCTCAAAGGAGAAGCATTGTACGGCCTGATTTTCATTTTCATTCACAGTCAACGCCTCATTTTCATCGGCTTCAGCCAGATAGGTAACATTCATGTGCAGATGGCTGGATACATAACGACCGTTCTTGATATGGCCATCAACCGTTAAGATTTCCAGGCTAAAGATGTCCGGGCTTACGAGTACCGCGTGACGAACACCAGTTTCTTCTTGTAGCTCGCGCAGCGCCACAGAGCGCAAATCCTCAATGCCGTCCGCATGACCACCGATCCACGACCACGAATCATAGATGTTGTGGTACACCATCAAGGTCTTGGTGCGCACTGGATTGACTGTCCATATGGAGGCTGAGAAATGTGCAGTCTGATTTTCTCGGCTCAAATAATCTGAGTGATGCGTCATATAGTCGATCATGTGCGCCTGATCGCGGGCTTCCTGTTCGTTATAGGGCTGGTAATTTCTGATATTCTTTAATAAATTCATCGTCTGTACGCTCCTTTTTCTATGATTATAAAGTATTTATCTTGGCCGTTCAAGCTAGAACAATTAGCATTTGGAATAAAAGTAATATTGAATTGTGAAATAGGTTGGAAATAAATTGGAAAATCGTTGACAAGCCAGTCTACTAACTGTAGAATATAAATAGGTTTACAATCAGTAGAACGGAGGAAGCCACGATGGAATACAGACTAGGCGAGATTGAAATGAAGTTTGCGGACTTGATCTGGGACAATGAGCCGCTCACGTCGGGAGAGCTGGCTAAGCGCTGTGAAAAAGCACTCTGCTGGAAAAAATCAACGACATACACAATCCTTCGGCGGGTATGTGACAGGGGATTGTTCCGCAATGACAACGGAACAGTGACTTCCTGTGTGTCGAAGCAGGAATTTTTATCAAAGCAGAGCGAGCAGTTTGTCGAGGACACTTTTCAAGGCTCCCTGCCCAGATTTTTAGCTGCATTTACCGCGGGCAAAAAACTCTCGGACCGGGAGGTGGAGGAGCTCAAGAAAATTATTGAGGAGAACTGTATGTGAGGGGATGGTGGGACATCGTGGGAGGGAGATCGGTATGGGAACATTATTTTCAATGATTGTCAATATGAGTCTGACAGGCGGAATCGTGATTGTGTTGGTATTGTTTTTGCGGCTGTTTTTGATGCGGGCGCCGAAGCTATTCAGCTACTTGTTGTGGGGAGTGGTATTGCTGCGGCTTTTGTGTCCGGTTTCATTTTCGTCAGGATTGTCGGTCTTTGGGGTGATGAATGCGTATATCTCTTCTGTGCCTCAGGCGGGGACACTGCTTGGGCTGAATGGCAGTGCACAGTATTCGTTGGGGTATGATAGGGGGCGTGTACAGTGGACAGTGCCCGCAGACAACGAGCGGGAAGCCGGCGCAGGTCAAAGCCTAGGGGCATCAGACAAAAACAGCAGCGCCGTGAGCGGTGGGGAACAGATTCGTGCTGCGAATAAGCAGACCAGCGCAGATCAGGCTCAGACCCTGGCGCGGCACGATGGCTTTGCTGGGCAATTTGCAGTGCTGGGATACAGTGTCATCTGGATGCTTGGCATGGCAGCCTTATGGATTTATAGCGTTGTTCGTATCATTTGCCTAAAACGTCAGTTGATTGGCACAGTCCCCGACCAAAAGAGTGCCCACAACAATATTTATCTGTGTGATTATATCCATACGGCATTTGTGATGGGCGTGCTGCGTCCGCGGATTTATCTGCCAACCACGCTCACGGAGACAGAGCGCCATTATATCCTGCTTCATGAGCAAATACATATTAGGAGAGGCGATCATGTTCTCCGTCTGCTGGCGTTTCTGGCGCTGTCGCTTCATTGGTTTAATCCACTCGTCTGGTGTGCCTTTTTCCTGTCAGAAAAGGATATGGAAATGTCATGTGACGAGGCGGTGATGCGCCAGATGGGCACCGATTTGCGGGCAGCGTACTCTGCTTCTTTATTAAATCTGGCGAGTGGAAAAAAGGTTTTTGCGGGGGCGCCGCTTGGCTTTGGCGAGGGCAGTGTGAAGAGCCGCATCAAGAATATTATGCGGTATCAAAAAACAGCAGTGTTCGTTGCCGTTCCGGGATTTGTGCTGGTGGGGATTGTGCTGGTAGCGCTTGCAAGCAACCCTGCCAGAGACAGCGCAGTGAGCGCGGACGGGAACCAAAACGAGGAGGAAAGCAGGGACTCTTGGGGCACTCATATAAATGAGAAGCCGCGCGGGGAGGATTGGCATCGGGAAAGCGCTGCGGACGAGCAGAAGCAAAACGCAGCTTCGCAGGCGTCGTCTGGCGCGGCAGAAGCAGAGGGCAGCGGAGAAAGAATGATGGTGTCTCCGGCGGTGGTGACGGACCAGATGGTGTGTGATATCGATGGCCCTGTTTTGGATTATGCAGATCACAAAACGCTGATATTTCATCATGATTTTGGACTTTTTATCTATAATATTGGCGAAAGCAGGCTTGACAGCACCGTCAATTTAAAAGAGCTGGGGTGCCTTGATGCAAAGGGGCGGCTAAACTGTGAGATTTTTGTCACAGAGGATGGACAAAGGGTTGATCTGCATCCACTGGACACAGACAGGCTGTATGTGTATAATGTCACCGACAGACGGATGACGCAGGAGGCGTATGATGGCACATATTACGAGGAGCACAACATGGACTTTTTCGTATCGCGCAATCAGACAAAGAACTGTGTGTACCCGGACTATACGGTGTGGCGTTCAAAGGACTGTGTGCCGCTGAGCGGCAGTCAGACTCGCTATCTCTATCTGGAGAGCGGCAGCGGCATGGTGATGGACCTCTATTATATGGTGGAGGTAGGTGATGGGGACGGCGAGCGCGTACAGTTTGCCAAGATTTTTGACGACGAAATTGCCCTCACACAAGGCGGCGGGCTTTTTGCGTATGCCAGCTATACTGGCTATATGGACGAGTGTGCCGTGTGGGATGGATATGGGCAGTTTGTGAATCGAGACTATGACGGTGACGGCAGGAGGGACCGCGTCTATAGGACAAACATAGGTTTGGATGATATGTGCACCTATCGGATTGAGTTTGGAAACGGCGATGTGATTGAGACAAAACGGCTTGGCATGGGAATCCCTGAGATACAAACCTGTGATTTGAATGGTGACGGTGTGAAAGAAATGCTGATACAATTGTCATACGGGTTTAGCACAGATCCGAATGCCAACGGAGAGATGGCATTGTTTGAAAAGAAAAATGGCAGATACGAACCATTGATGCCGCCGGAGGAATTATATACTGCCATGAATGGAAACGAATCTGCGCTGCAAGACGGGAGTGAGATGTATCGTCCCAGTATTACAGTTGTCTGCAAAGAGCTTGGAGATGAATTTCCAGCTTGGGCGTCCTTGCCGGAGAACGTGGATAAGCAGGTTCCGGCACGGCAGCTTACAGTGCAAGTCAAAGAGCTGACGGGGAATACGGCAATCGAGAAGGTAATCCCGCTAAAGCAGGAAGCAGCATATCTCTTGGAGGGGGCAGAGGACGCATTAGATCACCAAAGCGTCAGCTATAAGACAGAGATTGTCAATGATGGAGAGCGGGATTTGCTGGCGTTTTATTTCGAGGCTGTCAACAAATGGTATCTGGACGAGATCGTGGTGACAGCAGCTTATGAAAATGGGGCGCTGCATGTCGTGGGCAGCAGGTATGTGTCTGAGGCTGATATGGAGTAGGAAAGTGTATTGATAAAAGGAGAAATTATGAGAACAAATAGAAAATTCAAGGTATCATTTAATTCGCCGGTAGTGATCTGCTTCACGGCTGTCTGCTTTGCCGCGCTGGTGCTGGGCTGGCTTACGAAAGGGTGGACCACAAACGCCTTTTTCAGTGTCTACCACTCCTCGCTGCTGTCGCCGCTGACATATGTGCGGCTGATAGGCCATGTGTTCGGTCACGCAGGCTGGGAGCATTTTATCAACAATATCATGCTGCTATTGATTGTGGGACCGCTTCTCGAAGAAAAGTATGGTTCATCGAATCTTTTGTTTGTGATTCTTGCAACCGCACTGGTGACAGGGATTGTGAATTATGTTTTTTTTCCGCATGTACAGCTTCTTGGCGCAAGCGGCGTGGTGTTCGCGTTTATACTGCTGTCCCCCTTTACCAGCGTGAAGGAGGGGAGTATACCGATCACACTGGTGCTGGTGGCGGCGCTCTATATCGGAGGACAGATTTACAGCGGTGTTTCCAGTCATGATAATGTGTCCCATCTGACGCACATTATAGGCGGCTGCGTGGGAGCCGGGCTGGGGTATGTAATGCACAAAAATAAAATGAATCGGTATTAGTGTGAGAAGGGAGTTCGTATGAAGATTGCTGTATTATCAGATATCCATGGAAACAATATCGCGCTGCAAACCTGTATGGAATATTTAGAAAAGCAGGCGATAGATGCCTATTGTTTTCTGGGGGATTACATAGGAGACTTTCCTCAAATCCGGCAGGTAATGGATACCCTCTATAGATTACAAAAGAGCATGCCCTGTTATCTGATTCGTGGGAACAAGGAGGAGTATATCTTATCTGGAATAGGGGAAGCACACCCTGAATGGGACAGTTATCCGAGCACAGTCGGAATGCTGCGATACGCGAGGCAGCATTTGACGCGTGAGGATTTGTCCTTTTTAGAAGCGCTGCCAGTCACGGCGCGCATTCATATAGATGGCATGAAAGACATTAGAATTTGTCATGGCACACAGAGGGCAGTCAAGGAGCAAATGCACCCCGGAAACAGTCAAAATAAGGAAATTCTTGCCCAAGTGGCGGAGGAATACATGCTGTGTGGTCATACGCATAGGGTCATGGCGTTGCAGGAGTATGAAAAAATCGTATGGAATCCCGGCGCTGTGGGTCTGCCCAGCATTGAAAAGCACGATATAAAAACGCAGTTTATGATACTGCATAGTGACAATGGTGCGTGGCAGCCTGAGTTTATAGAGCTGGATTACGACATTGAGCAAGTGATACAGGAAATGCATGATACAGGTTTGTATGAGACTGCCCCATATTGGGCGAGGACAACAGAGTGCATTCTGCGCGGCACAAAGGTGACGCACGGAACGATTCTGGGCAGGGCTATGGCGTTGTGCGAACAGGAAACTGGCAGGTGCGACTGGCCCGCAGTGCCGGAGATTTACTGGAAGCAGGCGTTGGAGGAGATAAAAAACGTGAAAAGTACTGATGGAGGTAAACAAAGCCATGGTATTTGATATTATTTGTCTGGAGGAGAGACCGGACTTAAAGGAGCGCGCCGCGCAGTGGTTTCACGAGAAATGGGGCATTCCGCTGGAGGCGTACATGGAGAGCATGGCGGAGTGTCTGGAAAAGAGAAGCGCTGTGCCGCAATGGTATCTGGCGATGGAAGGCGGGCAGATTATTGGCGGACTGGGTGTGATTGAGAATGATTTTCACGACCGGAAAGACCTTGCACCGAATGTCTGCGCCGTCTACACAGAGGAGAACAAAAGAGGTCAGGGCGTGGCGGGCGCGCTGCTGAATACGGTCTGCAAGGATATGCGCGACAGAGGCATTGACACGCTTTATCTTGTGACAGACCACACGTCGTTTTATGAGCGTTATGGCTGGGAATTTCTGTGCATGGTGCAGGGTGACGGAGAGCTGGACATGACGAGGATGTATATCCACAGGGAGAAGGACGTGCGGGGCGATACATCAACAAATCAAGCAAAATCAAGGCATTCCGCGATTCAGTAAAAGCAGAGAAGAAAAAATTATTTTAAATATGCACAGGAAAGGTTATACTCCTGAACAGATAGCGGAGATTGTGGAAAAGACAATTGAGGAAGTAGAGGCTGTCATCAGGAAAAGAGAGCCTGTACTGGCATAACAGAGGCAACTTTAGAACACAAACAGTAAAGCAGTGAATTTGATTTTATAAAAAACAGTTCACTGCTTTTTATTTTTTCCGTTCCTTGCAAAAAGCTTTGCTTCGTATTTATAACGTCCTGAGCGTTGAACAAAATAAATCCAATTTTTCGACGTCCTTCATCAAAACGAAACTTGGACAGGGCAATGGCGATTCATTGTTTGAGATCGCATATCCTTGTCTTGAGGTCATTTTGATTATACCGTATAATGAAAAAGGTTATTAGTGACCATAATTCAGGTATACCTTAAAGGGGGATATTCAATTGAAAAAAATAACAATCATTGAAGATGATACAGATATTCGCAACATGATAACAAAGTTTTTGACAAATCAAAAATATGAGGTGTGCTCTGCGCCAAATGGTAGAGAAGGCATAGAATTATGCCAAAGAATGTTACCGGATCTCATCATTTTGGACTTGATGCTTCCTGTTTTAAGCGGTGATCATGTGTTAAGGCAGTTAAGATCATTCACAAATATTCCTGTCATTGTTGTGTCTGCCAAAACGATGGTACAATCCAAAATAGATTTACTGCGTATGGAATAGACAGAGTGAAAGTTTACTTTGCGAAAGTGATTGTGATTGTTTTGTATAATGCAGTCTGCTATTTTTCATTCAATGCCATCACGCTATGTTTTACCTGTATACAGATTGGATATATGCCCAATATCACAGAACTGATACAGTATTTAAGCTATACCGGACTGAATTTCTTCGCAATGATTTCCTTTATTTTCCTTTGCATTACGATATGTATTTGCTTGAAGAATACTGGCATCATTGCGACGGTCATGTGTTTGTTCACGTTGGGCGGCGCGGTAATTTATACTGGAATATGGCAGAATTTTCACAGTCACGCAATACTAAAATATTTCGTCTGGCTCAATCCATTATACTATTGGATGAATATGGGTACTTTTCGGCTGGAATACGGACTAATCAATGAAATAATTGTATATTTTATTTTTGGTTTATTCTTTTTGCTGCCCTTGTCTGTTATACTTGTCAGAAAACAGGAATTTAAATAGGAAGTATTCTGCATTTTATCGAAGGAGAGTGTGTGTATGATTGATTTATTGTTGGTTTTACTGAATCTCATATTAGCATGCTCTCTTTTTTCATGGAAACGCCAAATCTGTGAGATAACAAGACAGATTGGCGAAGACAGAAAACTACGAATTTCCTTATCCAATAAATATATAGAGAATTTAGCTGATACAATCAATGAAAAAAATGATTTGGAACAAAAAACAAAAATTCAGATGATACAGGAAAAAGAACAATTGCAGCAATCTATAGCGAATATCAGTCATGATATAAGAACACCTTTAACATCTATTCAGGGATATTTCGTACTCTTAAAA
>CAJUII010000020.1:39487-42124 GCA_910586405.1 uncultured Lachnospiraceae bacterium | reverse complement strand
GTCTTTATTTGTATTTTAAGAAAATATTCTAAGAATAAGATATTTGTCCATAATTTGGCTGGATTATCCCGGTCAGTGTCGGATACAGCAGGTTTGGTTAGGCAGTTAAAGGGTTTAGGAATAGAACTTTATGCGCCAGACAGGAGCATAGACTACAAAGGGGATAATGAAGGTTGCTTTGCTTTTTTCAACTTGACAATTATTTGTCTACAATTTTGCTGTGATTAAGCAATAATTTACCACACGCCCCACGAAGTTATGTGGGTTCCAGCGTGTGAATAAAAATGTCATTTAGGGCGTCCCAGTCTGGCGTGCGGTCGTCATGCATTGTATCAATTGCTTCCTTATAATAATGCAGCTCTTTTACAATGTATGCGTTCAGCGCGTCAATCCGAGGCGCTTTCTCAGATTCCAACATCTGCATTTTGGTTTCCAGCAGGTTTTGGACAAGCTCTTTGTACGCTGGCGGCAATACTTCGTTTGCGAGTTCTTCAAACAAAACCGGAGGCGGGCAGGATTTTTGCTCAATCCACCTGCAAGCCAGAATCGGGCGCAGCACATAGAAATACTTCTTATATTTCACGAAATCATTGGTCAGGTGTTCGTGGTAATTCTTCCGCGCGGTGCCGTAGTAGTGGTACATGGAGGATTTGCACGAGAAATAGCGCTGTGCCACCCCATAGATTTGCTGCCACGCTGGTGTCGTGTAATAGACAACGGGCGAGTTTGCCCACTCGAAAAGCGTTGCATTGGATTTGTGGAAATGCTGCAAAGCCTTGGATAAATCCCAGCCGTTGATGTCGAGTGTCTCGTCGAGCGCCCATTCGATAAAGTCCTGCTTGGGCTGCAATTTCAGATAGTCATTTTGCGGGCGCACATAGATCAAGCGCACATCGTAGTCGCTGTCCGGCGAAGCAAAGCCCCAAGCGCGGCTGCCGGATTCAATGGCGTGTAGTATTTTTACATGATGTGCGGTTTCTATTTCTTTTAATTTCAGCAGGATAAGGTCGTTGACCGAACCTTCATAATCTTTATATTTCATCGCGCACCACCCTTTCGTTGACTGCCATCACATACGCCTGCACGCGCGCCATGTCCGGTTCGTCGGGCAGGGCGGTATGCGCGGCGGCATTGTCTAATTTCCGCTCATAGTCGTTTAACAGTTCATAAAACTCCTTCCGAAAGGTGCCGTCTGTGTTCTGGTAGCTGCCATTTCGGATTGCGGTCAAAAGCTGGTGTTCTTCCTTGCGGTACGTACGGATTTCGCCCTGTTCCAGAATGTCAATAGCCATCATAAAGAGCCGAATTAAATGCATGGCGTGTTTGTTCAGGTGATTGTCGTCTTTTTTGCGGTTGCGTTTTCCGAGCTTGTCATAATCCTTCACAATGTTGTGCATCTCGTTCCAGATATTTTTGTAATCGCGCAGCGGGTAGTGCGTAAGCTTTGCATCGACGAAAATCTCTGTCTCAAAGTCAGGGTTGAGCGCCTTGTCTGTGTAGAGGTGGATTGCGCCATTTTCAAAGGGTTCATAGCGTCTGCCAAAATCGTACATCGCGTTTTTGACCGAGTTAAAAATGTGCTGTTCTTTTTCACTTTGCGGGTAGGAATCTCTTGCCATCGCATTTTGCAGGCGCCGAAGCTGGGCGTCCGCGTAGCCGCCAAAGGAGTGAATCGCGCGCTTGGACAGAAACAGGTGCGCATTGTCAATCAGCTCCTGACCGAGCGGGTGCAGGTACAGATAATGTTCTTGATTCAGACCGAGCAGCTCGATCGTGTTTGGGTTGCAGTTTAAAAGCAGCGTGATCATTTTCATAAAGCTGTAGATGGTGGTGTCGGTCTGGGTGTCCACATACTGTTCAAAACGGGTCAGACCGATGAGGTCTGATTTCCTGTTCAGGGTCACACCCCTGACATCAATGTCACTTTTTTCATTGTTGGTTCCATAGGAATAGCTTCCCGCAAGCCCGAGCAGAATCACATATCTGCCCAAGTGCTCGTCGGATTGTATGAAGCGGTATGCTTCGGATTTCAAGAGTTCAGAATCAATCATAGGATACCTCGCTTACTTATAATAATTTGCAACGCCAATACCGATCGTAGCCCAGTGTGCTGCTTGGCGCAGCTCCAATGCGATGTCCTCCTCGTCCATTGGTTCGCCGTCGTCCTCGGCGTCTTCGATCATGTATTCCACAGCCTGCGGTGTGCGCGAACGATATATGCCGACACTGATATTTAAGAAGGCATATGAATAGCCATGTTCGCTGTCGTTTATTTCGCCGTTGTTTTGGGCGCTGAGAATATCAAACAGATCGTCCGCTTTAATCTGGAAGGCAGGGACGCCGTATATTTGCGGCTGGAGCTGTCCGTCGATTCCGGCTAAAAATTCTATGAAGTTCAGTCTGTCATTGGCGTCAAAGTCAAATCGAACTTCGTTTTGGAAGTAATATAGTGAATTTTTGTGGCTGGAAAAAGGTGCGCCCAGCAATGCTTCCACCTCCCTGCGGGTGGAGGACAGTGCGATTGTTTTGTCTTGGATTTGGATACCTGATAAGGGGATAAGTTCTGCTGTTTCCATATGGGGTTACTCCTTGCTTGTACTGTGTGTGGATTGAATGTAGTCTTGGAAAATAAATTTC
>CAJUII010000020.1:14976-39387 GCA_910586405.1 uncultured Lachnospiraceae bacterium | reverse complement strand
TTACTCCTTGCTTGTACTGTGTGTGGATTGAATGTAGTCTTGGAAAATAAATTTCTAGTCTTACTATATAGTATAGCACAAACGTGCTGGGAACGCTACAGATTGTTGTAATATTATAAATGGCTAGTACGGCATTGCATTAATTCCGAAGTAATAGGTGCCTAGATTTTGTGTCAGGACAAGGCGGAGGAGGCGTAGCGGTGGCTACGGTGACTGACGACAACGGCATCAATCGCGCCAACCTTACAACAATGTAAGAAATCAAAGGAAAATGTAAGTTGATCAAATGGCTTGTGTTTTCCTTTTTTGCTATACTATCATTACAAGGAAGCACAACACAGCATTTCTCGAGTCAGACACAGAGATCTGTGAGATGAACGAACAATCAATGAAAGAGAGAAAGGAAGAACAAACTATGTCCATCTTAGAAGTAAAAAATGTCAGTAAAGTCTATACAACGCGCTTTGGCAGCACCAAGGTGCAGGCGCTCTCGAACATGAATTTCTCTGTGGACCAGGGAGAGTATGTGGCGATTATGGGGGAGTCAGGTTCTGGCAAGACAACACTATTAAATATTCTTGCCTCGCTCGACAGGCCTACCAGCGGTGAGGTGCTGCTGAACGGAAAAAATCTGTCAGCCATAAAAGAAAAGGAAATTTCGGCGTTTCGGCGCGACAATCTCGGCTTTGTATTTCAGGACTTTAATCTGCTGGATAATTTTTCCTTGAAGGACAATATCCTGCTGCCGCTTGTCTTGCAGACCAAACCTGTCGCGGAAATGGAGCAGCGCCTTATGCCCATTGCGGACAGACTTGGCATTGACGAGCTGCTGCCTAAATATCCCTACGAGGTGTCGGGTGGGCAGAAGCAGCGGACAGCTGTGGCGCGGGCGATCATCACAAATCCCCAGCTGATTCTTGCAGATGAGCCGACAGGTGCGCTTGACTCTAAAGCCGCCGCCGGACTGCTCGGCGTGTTTCGGGAGATTAACCGTGACGGACAGACAATCCTGATGGTAACGCACAGCATCAACGCCGCAAGCCACGCAGACCGCATATTGTTTATCAAGGACGGAGAGGTCTTTCATCAGCTATACCGCGGAAATCTGACAAATGAACAGCTTTATGCGAAGATATCAGACACACTTACTGTACTGACACAGAAGTCAGACGAAACACCGCTCTCCTAGAGTTTCTCGATGAATAAACAGGAAAGGAATCGTTATGAATCGTTTATATTGCAGGTTGGCAGTGACCAACTTAAAAAACAACAGGCAGTTTTATCTGCCATACATTTTGGCTGGAATGGTAACAGCCATGATGTTTTATATCATGCGCGCCATTCAGGGAAGTGACGAGATTGCGTCGATGCGCGGCGCGGAAACAGTTTCCATCATGCTGACAATGGGGCTTGTGATTGTGGCGCTGTGCACAGGAATCTTTCTGTTTTACACAAACAGCTTTGTGATGAAACGGCGCAGAAAAGAGCTGGGTGTCTACAATATTTTAGGGATGGAAAAGAAACATATCGCAAAGGTGATGGCGTGGGAAGCTTTTATTTTGTATGTGCTTTCCGTTTCCGGCGGGATTGTGCTCGGATGGATGTTTCATAAGCTGACAGCGATGTTTCTGGCAAAACTGACAGGGATGTCAGAAAGTATTCCATTCTATATATCAGGAAGTGGATGTTTACAGACGGCAGAACTGTTTGGCGTGATATACTTGTTAATGCTGCTGTATAACTTTTTGCAGGTAAGCCTCGCCAATCCGATCACGCTGCTGCACGGAAATAATGTGGGGGAGCGCGAACCGAAGGTAAAATGGTTTGCAGCAATGTCTGGGATTGTGTGTATTCTTGTAGGTTATTATCTTGCTGTGTCAGCCCGCGGCGTTCTCGAGGCTGTCAATATGTTCTTTGTGGCGGTACTTCTGGTCATTGCCGGAACATATGCACTTTTTCTGTCCGTGAGTATTGCCTTCTTAAAGATGCTGAAAAATAACAAGAAATACTACTATCAGACAGCGCATTTTATAACCGTATCGGGAATGTTGTACCGCATGAAGCGCAATGCAGTTGGACTGGCAAACATCTGTGTCCTATCCACCATGGTTCTTGTGATCATCTCGACAACGGTGTGTCTGTACGCGGGCGGGGAGGATTCGCTAAAAACTAATTTCCCCAAAGAACTGAGCACAACACTGTATCTAAATGATGTTCCAGAGCAGGCTGACAGAGAATACCTGATGGGTCTGATTGCGGACACCGCACAGAGACACAACTTAAATATGACAAATGTGTTAGCGTATGCGGATATTGTGAAGGTGATTCACATGGAAGGAAATGTGGTAGAGTACTATGACAACTCGAATACTTCCTATAATTATACGGAGATGGGAATGCTTTATTTGATGGCGCGGGCAGACTATGAGAAATTTACAGGGCACACCTATGAGCCGATTGCGCCGGGAAGTGTGAAGGTCATAACCTCAAGCGCTTTTGAGGAGGACGTGATTCAGATTTTCGACACAGAGTATCTCGTCGCGGAGCAAACGGCGTTTCCAGAGGACTTTCCCAAAGAAGGGGTTCAGAGTTTTCTGGGCGACACGCAGTTGATTTATGTCATCGTGGAGGACGTGCGGGCATTGGCGTCATTTTTATCAGATGAGGTACAGTATCATATAGAGCTTGATACTGGCGGGACGCCAGAGGAACAAACAGCGTTTGCGGCGGCAGTGCGGGAGGCGCTGAAATCGAGCGGAAATCAACTAGAATACACGGTTTATTCGAGGGAGGAGCAGCGTGATGAGTACATGAAGTTAAACGGCGGATTTCTGTTTCTTGGGTTGTTTCTTGGCGTTCTGTTTTTAATGATCACCATGCTGATTATCTACTACAAGCAGATTTCAGAGGGGTTTGAGGATAGAGAGCGTTTTGCCATTATGACCAAGGTCGGTATGGGGCGCAGTGTGGTGAAAGCGGCAATCAACACACAGGTGCGGACGGTATTTTTCATGCCGATTGTCGTTGCTGTTCTTCATCTGTCAATGGCGTTTCCAATGCTAAAGACGATCATGTTTGTGTTTGGACTGATGAATACGGAATTGTTTGTCGGTTGCCTGATCGTGACAGCAGTCTTGTTTGCGGTGATTTACTTTATAGTCTTTAAGCTCACATCGCGAAGCTATTATAAGATTGTGTATCAATAAACATGTTTTGCTTGACAACAAACGAAATAAAAGGTATAGTTGTTCCTGTACAAGGAGTATGTGGAAACATGCTCTATCACGCTAGGGGTGCACATCGCTGAGACTTTACCCTCATTACTTGAACCGGATAATACCGGCGTAAGGAAGCAGTATGGGAATAACGAAAGTTAGAATTGTTCAGATTCAGGATAAATCTTAAGGTCAGACAGAAGCTGCACGTTCCTGTGGTGTCATTGGTTTTGACACTGCAAGAGGACGGACTGAGAGCTCTTGTATAGACTGTGAACAGGAATCGATCAAGCTGAATGGATAGAACAATTACGATGCTGACCTCCTCGCGAAAACGAAGGAGGATTTTTTATGTTGTACAATGTGGTAGTAAACGACTGGGACGAGACGACTTACGTCCCGACGGCACTTGGGAATGGACTGCTTGCGGCGCTGATCGCGATACTGCTCGTGTCAGCAGTCGCATTTGCAAGGCTTCACATGCGAATGGAGAAGGAGAAAAATACAGATGCGGGCAGCACAAGGCTGACTATTCGGCAGCTTGTGTTCTGTGCGATGTCAGTTGCCCTTAGCACAGTGCTCTCTAATATAAAGCTGTTTCACTTTCCGACTGGCGGTTCCATCACGCTGCTGTCCATGCTTGTCGCCTGCCTGCCTGGGTATTTTTTCGGGCTTGGCGCAGGGTTGATGACGGGACTTGCGCATGGTGTCTTGCAGCTTGTGATTGACCCGTATGTTTTGTATCCAATGCAGCTTGTGATGGACTATCTGCTCGCATTTGGCGCGCTTGGGCTGTCAGGGCTCTTCTCTAATGCAAAGAATGGGCTGATCAAAGGCTACATTGTGGGGGTGCTGGGGCGCTATGTGTTCACCGTGTTGTCGGGCTGTATATTCTTTGCCTCGTATGCTTGGGATGGCTGGGGCGTGCTCCCGTACTCGATGGTGTACAATGGCATCTATATTTTTGCGGAGGCTGGTTTGAGCGTTGTTGTCCTACTGCTCGCACCGGTGAGGTCGGCGGTTGGAAGGATTCGGCGGCTGGCTTTGGAATAAACTGAATATGACTGCACGTTGGATGGGGGAACATCATAGGGTTGTGTGGATACTATCCACGGGTCAGGAATGCGCTGAACTGCGCATTCCGTGAGAACATGATTCAGGAGTGAGGGGCGATCTTCAGATTTTTGCGAAGCAAAATTCTGAAGATCGCCCCGAATCGTTACGAAGAGCGGCTCCTAGGCCGTGAATAGTAACGTTGTGTGTATTCTGGCAGCCCTATTTTGCTGTAGATAATTGATTTTTTTGCAGTAGTTGCGTATAATGGAGAAAGCAGGTCTGATTCGAAGGAGTCAGCAAAACGGAAAATGTAATCGCAGAGTGTCATACAAGAGTATCGTATAGAATAGGAGGAGATACGATGTATAGAAGGCTGATATCTGGAATGCTGGCATGTACAATGGCATTTCAGTTATGCGCAGGGACCGTGTATGCAGCAGAAAAGTCAGGACATGTTGAGCAGCAGACTGAATACAGTACAGGGGAGGCGTCAGAGGACGCAGCGCAGACCCAGGAAACGTCAGAGGATGCATACAAGGAGCCAGAACGCTCGTCGGAGAATTTGTCAAGGACCGAGCAGGAATCGGCATCGGAGGATACGACAAAAAAAGAGAGCGAGCCAGAGAGTGCGGTGATAACTGAAAGCACATCTGAGCCGGAATCTGAGAGCACATTTCACTCAGAGCTCCAGAGTGAAACACAGACCACAATAACGACAGAGATCTCAAGTGAAACAGAAAGCGCAGGGGTATCAGAGGCACCGAGTGAGACTGAGAGTACAGAACAGACGCAGGTTGAAACCGAGAACGTGACCAATACCATGACTGAAACGGAGACAGAAACCGAACATATAACGCAGACTGAGACGTCGGAGGAGACCGCCTTCACGATGGAGTCTGAAACGGAATCAGAAACCGCAAGTCTTCTGACATTTGAGAAGGACAGTGAGGAGGAGATTGAGGAGTACGAGGAAGGCAATCCCGACTTTTTGTATCAGGCAGGCGGCTTTCAGGTGATGGATTTAGATGTGGAGGTGCGCAGCAGCCAGACCAGAGATGACGGCATTGCGTTGTTGTCAGAGGGGGATATGGACCAGTTGGCGGCAACGATTTACACCGCATTGAAGAATCGGGAAACGTCAATAGATGTGCGGGAATACAAATTTAATAATGAAGTAGAAGCAGATAGTCAGCAGCTTTTGATGGTGTACTATGCAGTTGTAAATGATCACCCGGAGCTGTACTATGTGCGGACAGGGTACGTAAAGTCTATCTTGTCAGAATCAAGGATCATATCAAAAATCTCGCCCAGCTATTACAATAATATAGATGATGCTGCCTTTGCGCGGGGAGTGCAGCAGGCGAAGGCGGCAGTGTCGGCGGGCATGGATGACTTGCAGACAGCGATCGCACTGCACGACTATATCGTGTTGAACTGTGAGTATGACAAGAAGCGTCTCGAGAACGGTACGATGCCCAATGTGTCCTATGGCGCCTACGGTGTGTTGGCAGATGGTATCGCAGTGTGTCAGGGATATGCGCTTGCGTACAAGTATCTGTTGAATGAATTTGGTATCGACAGCTATATCGTGACGAGTGATCGGATGAACCATGCATGGAATATCGTGGAGATTGACGGAGCTTTGTATCAGGTTGATACCACTTGGGATGACCCGACCTGGGATAAACCGGGACAGGTTCGCCATTCCTACATGTTCCAGTCGGATGAAGAGTTTCAGAAGAGCTACAGCGGGCACAGCAGTCATCACGACTGGTATGTGACCAAGGGCAGCGGGATTGTGGACATTCAGGCCGATGGAGCGGCGTATGACAATGCGTTTTGGAAGACAGTGCGGTCCCCTCTGGTGTATGGAAAAGACGATGGACAGTACTATTATGTCACAAGTGACAGGCAGTTGGAGGGCAGAGCCTACGACAGATACGAGCTTGGCGAGGCCGTCACGCTTCTGGAACTGGAGACACCGTATTCCGGGCTGGCACTGACAGGCTCAAAGCTGTATTATAACAACAACAAAGAGATCGCTTATCTTGACCTTGACAGCGCGGATGCGGAAAGTGTTGTCCGCTACACGCTTGCGGCGGATGATAAGGAAAATATCTATGGTTTCACGAGAGAGGGAAATACCATCGAGTATGCCAAAAGAGCCTCCTATGAAATCCAGGGGATTAGTGCACGCTATTCATTTGACGATTCAAAGACCTACACCGTGACATTTCAAGACAAATTTGACACAGTTTTTGGCATTCAGAAGGTAGCCCAGGGAAGCTATGCTGCACCGCCTGCTGAAACAGAAGTGCCAGCGGGATATTTGTTTTTGGAGTGGGAAGGCAACTATACCAACGTGCGGCGCAATGAGACAGTCAATGCAGTTTATGAGATGATTCCGTACTCGATCACCTATGAGTTGGACGGAGGCACAAACGTCAGCGGCAACGTGGCAGAATACAATGTCGAGACAAGCCGTGTCTTGGCGCCGGCAGTCAGAGACGGTTATGATTTTGAAGGCTGGTATACAGACGCGGATTATCAGGAACAGATCACTGCCATCGAGACGGGAAGGACGGGAGATCTCACGCTGTATGCGAAATGGGCGCTCACAAACTATGCGATCACCTATGAGCTGGGCAGCAATGCAGACAACGCTGGCAATCCGGCGACATACACGATCAAGACAGACACCATCCGGCTGGAGGACCCATCAAGGAAGGGGTATGTCTTTGAGGGCTGGTACACAGAGCCTGCCTATATCAATGATGTGACAGAAATTGAAAAAGGCAGCATGGGCGACCGGACGCTGTACGCGAAGTGGGACCCAATTCTGTATCAGATTACATATGAGCTGAACGAAGGTATTAATAGTCAGAAAAATCCGGCACAGTATCATATTGGAATGGAAGATATCGTGTTGCAGGCGCCGTCAAGAGCACATTACAACTTCGAGGGCTGGTATGCGGACGCGGATTTTGAGAAGAAGATAGAGCGTATCGCGGCAGGCAGTGACGGGGATCTTAGCTTGTATGCCAAGTGGGTGCGCAAGCCTGTCTATCGTGTCCGCTTCCTGGACAATGCAGGAAAAGTGCTTGCGGAATCGGAGATTGAGGAGGGCGCTGGTGCCAGTGCGCCCGAACAGCCTGACGCGCCGATCGGATATCGATTTGAGAGATGGGACAAAACGTACACCAATGTACAGGAAGCGCTGGATGTCCAGGCGGTGTACAGCCCCATACAATACAAGATCTATTATGAGCTAAACGGTGCAGTCAACGCGTCTGGAAACCCTGCCACGTACACTGTTGAGAGCGCGGACTTCTCCTTGGCAGCACCGTGGCATCTGAATGCGAATCTCTCCTTTTCCGGCTGGTATCTTGACAATGGATTCCAGGAACAGATTACGACTGTCAGAAAAGGAACCACAGGTGATATGACAGTCTATGCCAAATGGGAGAGCGCCTGGCCGATTGATATCGGGACAGCCAGCGGCGTGACGATCGAGCGGATGGCAGTTGTATATAAGAATGGAAAGGTTCAGAAACCGATACCGACGATTCTGTGGAATGGGAAGAAGCTTGCGAACAGAAAAGATTTTACGGTAAACTATGCAGGCACACCTGCCGAGATTGGCGAGTATGAAGTGATCATCACGGGCAAGGGAGATTTTACGGGAACGGCAAAGACCAGCCTCAACATTGTGGATGCCTCGGCGATGACATCCATGAATGCCGTCAAAGTCGCGCAGAAGATTCCTGCACAGATTTATGTACCCAGTGGGAATAAGATCGACGAGAGCATGGCAGTGTTAAAGAATGGTTCAAGTCAGCTCGTGGCTGGAAAGGACTACAAGTTTGTGCAGTCCTCATATAAGGGGGCAGGTACATATCATGTGCCGGTCCGCGGCGTAGGCAATCAATACATCGGTGAGCTTTCCACAACATTTCAGATTAAACCCCGCCCGATCACGGACAACGGCGTGAAAGTCGGATTCGAACAGGGGGGAAGTACACAGCCCTATGAAAAGAATGGCGCACAACCGAAGGTTGTTATCACCTATGGCGGACACACACTCACGGAGGGCATTGACTACACCCTGAGCTATAAAAATAACAAGAAGGTTGGTCAGACTGCCACAGTGACCATAACAGGAAGAAATAATTTTACAGATAAGCGCAGCCTCACGTATCGCGTCGGTGCAGGAACGTTGGAGCACGTGGCAGTCAGCGTGCCGGATAAGGTCGCAAACAGCAGGAAAGGCGGATTTGTGAGTGTTCCTGTCCTGACAGAAGCAAACGGAAATAAACTCAAACCTGGAAAGGATTATGACAGCAGTATCGTCTATAAGTGTGACGGTCGAGTGCTCGACAGAAGGGCAGACAGCGTGCCGGCTGGCAAAGAAGTGACCGTTGAGTTTAGAATTACAGGAAAAGGAAGCTATAATGGGACACGAAACGTAACTTGCACCTACAAGATTATCCCTGCGAATCGAAATCTGGCAAAAGCTAAAGCGACAATCAACCATAAACATTACTTTACAGGAAGCAAAGTCACCTTAAATGAGGCGGATTTGACAGTCACAGTCGGCGGTGTCGTGTTGTCAAAGAATGACTATGAGATTCTTCCGGATACGTATGTCAACAATCACAAGAAGGGCACTGCAAAGGTTACGATTCAGGGCAGAGGCGAGTATGGCGGCACAAAAGTTGTCAGCTTCAAAATCTATGAACGAAAATAAGAGAGGTTAACAGGCAGACATGACACAGATCCAATTACCTGAAAAGGTCAACTACATCATATCAAAGCTTGAGGAGGCTGGCTTTGAGGCGTACGCAGTCGGCGGCTGTGTCAGGGATTGTCTGCTTGGCAGGCAGCCGAGTGACTGGGATGTGACCACTTCAGCCAAGCCGCTTCAGATTAAAGAAGCGTTCCGCCACACGATCGATACGGGGATTCAACACGGTACCGTGACGGTTATGTTAGACCGCGAGGGATTCGAGGTGACGACCTATCGAATCGACGGCGAGTATGAGGACAGCCGCCATCCCAGGGAAGTCATTTTCACGGCAAATCTAGTCGAAGATCTAAAGCGCCGGGATTTCACGATCAATGCCTTTGCCTATAATGACAAGAGCGGCATTGTCGATGCTTTCAGCGGGATAAAGGATTTGCAGGAGGGGGTGATTCGCTGTGTCGGTGAGGCGAAGGAGCGCTTTGGCGAGGACGCTCTGCGGATACTTCGGGCGGTCCGCTTCTCGGCACAGCTAGGATTTACGATAGCGGACGAGACAAAGGCCGCGATCGTAAGCCTTGCGCCCAACCTGTGCCAGATCAGCGCGGAGCGCATACAGGCAGAGCTGGTGAAGCTGCTGATGTCTGAGCATCCTGACTCGATGCGCGATGCCTGTGCGCTTGGCATCACGAAGGCTGTACTGCCTGAATTGGATGCCGCCTTTGCGACAGCGCAGCACAATCCGCACCATCAATATACAGTGGGAGAGCATCTCATGCAAAGTCTTATGCATATTCGGGCGGAGAAGAGTCTGCGGATTGCCGCGCTGCTGCACGATATCGGAAAGCCGAAGGTCAGGACAACGGATGCCGCGGGCATTGACCATTTTCACGGGCATGTGGAGGTGAGCGAACAGATGGCAGGAACCATCCTGAGACGGCTTAAGTTCGACAATGACACTACCATGAAGGTACAGAGATACATCCGCTATCATGATTATAAGCCAGAGCCGAATCCGCGGGCTGTGCGGCGTGCCGCCAACAAAATTGGTGCGGAATATTTCCCGCAGGTGATGGCGCTGTGGCGCGCGGACACACTGGCGCAGAGCACTTATGAACAGCAGCAGAAATTAGCACAGATTGATGCAGTAGAAAAGCTCTATACAGAAATTAGGGAAAAGAACCAGTGCATTTCGCTCAAGACGCTCGAAATCTCAGGAAATGACCTGATTGCGCTGGGCGTGCCAAAAGGAAAACAGATCGGCGTGCTGCTAAACCAGCTTCTTGAAGATGTACTGCAGGAGCCTGAACACAACACCCACGAATATTTAATGCAGAAGGCAAGTGAAATAGTGTAATAAACAACCCCTCTGCCACATAAGATAGATTAAATCATTATCTGTGTGGAGGGGGATTTTTTGTGAACGACAAGGCAGTGAATGTGCTGGAACAGTATGAAATGACAGTCAACCGCACTTTTAAGGGGCGCGGTACGATTATCTGTGATACAGATCAGGGAATGCGTGTGCTTAAGGAATATCGGGGAAGGACGGAAAAGCTCGAACTTTTGTATCAGTTGCAGAGCAAACTCAACGATAATCTCAGGACAGACACCTTGGTCAGGAATAAGGAGGGCGCGTTGTTTGTGAAGGATATTGACAACAGCGTGTACATAGTAGAAGAGTTGGTAGAGGGAAAAGAGTGCAGCTACAAGAATGAGGATGATATTGTCAAGGCGTGCGGCGCAATGGCAAAACTTCATTTAAAATTCATGACGCCCCAGTCGGAAAAGATCTGCCCGATGCCGGTCTTTTTCTATGCCGATGAGATGGAGCGGCATACGATTGAGTGTAAGCGTGTGCGCAATTATATTAGGAAGCTGCACAATAAGACAGATTTTGAGCGGGCGCTGCTGAGGGAATACGACTATTTTCTGGATAAGGCAGTGGATGTGACACGTCGCGCCAGAGAGGAGTCCCAGGCAGAGTATGAAGCGTATGTCAACAGCAATGGACTCTACTGTCACGGGGATTATCAGTATCACAATGTCATTTTTGGCAAGGGCAGCGGAGGCGCCTACACAGGAATTGTCAACTTAGAGCATTTTGCACATGATGCGGGCGCAAGGGACTTCTATCTGCTTTTTCGGAAAATTTCGGAAAAGTGCGACTGGTCAGTGGACATGGCGCAGAGCATGATCGATGCTTACCAGAACCGCCGCGTATTTCCGCCGATTGAGTGGCGGAGTCTGTGTCTGCGCCTTGCATACCCTGAGAAATTCTGGAAGATAATTAATTTTTATTATAACTCCAGAAAGTCGTGGATGCCAAACCGCAACTATGATAAGCTGGAAAGCCTGATTAGCCAGGAGAAGAACAGGGAAAAGCTATTAAATAAGTTCTTTTCATGAAAGGGTTGTATCGGAGGAGAAAACTCGTTATAATAGGTTTACGTAAAGAGGAGAAACCATGGAAAAACAAACAAATAGAAAAAATGAGAGACAATTAAAAATCGCCCTTGCCCAGACAGCAATCTGCTGGGAGGCAAAAGAGCAAAATTATCAAATTGCGCAGAAGTGGGTTCAGGATGCAGTGATGCAGGGCGCAGAGGCAGTGTTCTTTCCTGAGATGAGCTTCACCGGATTTTCTATGAATACCGATGCCACGAAGGAGGGAGACGAGAGGACGATCTCATGCATGAGAGCGCTTGCGCGGCAGTATCATGTCCGCATTGGCTTTGGCTGGGTAAAGGACTGTATGGCAGAGTGCGGCAAATGCGAAAATCACTATACCGTGGTGGACAGTGAGGGCACTGTATGCTCGGATTATGCGAAGATTCATCCGTTTTCGTATGCGGGGGAGGATGCAAAGTTCCAGGGCGGCAGCGCGCTCGCACAGTTTGCGCTTAACGGTATCCCATGCAGCAGCGTGATCTGCTATGATCTGCGGTTTCCTGAGCTGTTCCAGGTGATTTCCGACAAGGCGCATCTCATCGTTGTGGCGGCGAACTGGCCGGCAAAGCGCAGCGCGCACTGGAAGGCGCTTTTGCAGGCGCGCGCGATTGAGAACCAGGTCTATCTCCTTGCTGTCAACTGTGTCGGCAGTATTGGCGGTGTCCAGTACACCGGTGATAGCTGTGTCATAGACCCTGACGGCGTCGTGCGGGCAAGCCTGTCTGCCAGTGAGGGGATGATATACTATGAACTTACAGATGATGCAGAGCGCTATCGCAAGGCATTTCCAGTGAAACAGGACAGGCAAAGAACACTGTATGCCAGCCTTGAAGCGCAAGCAATGGAAAAGGTGGAAAAATGAAGAGAAAGTTCGATAAAAAATGCAGTCTTGCTGCTGTGCTGCTCTCGGCAGTGCTCACACTCACAGGATGCGGGCAGTATGCCAGCTCGTTTACGACATTGCTGACCGGACAGTCGGGCGACAGTCCTGTTGTGCAGGAGGAGACGCAGAGCGCTGTGGATGAGCTGAACAGGAGCGGCATTTACGATTCAGAAGATGCGGCAGTTGTGGTCAAAAAGGATTTGGAGGCAAAGACAGTACAATTTCAAAATATTGCTTCATCGCGTCGCTATACGTTGAGCTATGATGGGACGACGACGGTGTATGACAAAAATGAGCAGGCGCTTTCCATGGAACAGTTAAAGGAGGGAAGCGTCGTTACTGTGCGCTTTTATAAGCCGCGAAAATCGCTGGCGTATATCAGGGAAAATCCCAATTGCATGAGCTACAACAATGTGAGCGGTTACAGCATGGACCTGAGTAAAGGTACGATCACACTCGGCAAGGAAATTTATAATATCAGCAGTCACGTCGTTGTCGTGTCGGGCGGCAGGGAGACCGATATGATGGAGGTCAGCCAGATGGACGTGCTCAGTGTGTGGGGGTACAAGAATATGATCTATGGCATCCATGTCGAGAAGGGACATGGGTATCTGCGCTTGCAGAATGAAGATTATTTTGTGAACGGCTGGATTGATGTCGGGGATCGTGTGATTCGAAAAATATCGGAGGATATGCTGCTGGTCGTTCCAGAGGGTACGCACACAGTGACTGTCAGCAATAAGGGGAGCAGCGCCACACAGGAGATCACTTTTGCCAGAAATGAGGAGATGGCATGGGATTTGGGGGAGGTTGAGATTACCGTGGTCCAGAAGGGGACTGTGATCTTTACGCTCAATCCGCTCACGGCCAAGGTGTCGATCGATGGCAAGCAAGTCAACGCGTCGAAGCCTGTTGAGATTGAGTACGGACTGCACCAGATGCGCATCACGGCGGATGGGTATGACACCGTCGCGCAGTATATCCGAGTGGCGGAACCGTCCGCGAACATAGCGGTGGAGCTCGAAAAGAGTGAGGAGGAATCAGAGGAAAAATCTTCTGACAAAGACAAGGATAAAGATCAAGACACCAGCAAGAAAGACAAAGAGGACGACGACGAGGAGGAGCAGACAACGACCAAGAAGTATCCATCCAAATCCTCAGTGCCAGACGATGACGACGAGGAGGATGAGGAGGAAGAGAGCGAGGAGGAGAAAAAATCTTCTGCGCCGATTGTGTCTTCCTCAGAGAAATACAAAGTCTATATCGATGCGCCAGACGGCGTGGAGGCGTATCTGGATGGCAGTTATATAGGTGTCACACCTGTCAGTTTTAACAAAGATCCAGGCTCCCATGTGGTGACGCTCAGAAAGTCGGGATATCAGACAAGGAGCTATACACTGCAGATTGACGAGGAGGAGAAGGACGTGAACTATTCATTTACAGACCTCATCAAATTAGAGGAATAAAGAAAATTTTGACAAAATAGCCAAAACGTTTAAAAATCAGCAAATTTTAGGCATTTTTTCTTGACAAAGCTAGGCTTTTCGCCTATAAATAATATAGGCGTCAAAAGGACGCAGAGGATATTTATCTACAGAAATTTATAGGAGGAGTTCACAATGAACAAAACAGAGTTAGTTGCCGCTATGGCTGAACATGCAGACATGACAAAGAAGGATGCTGAGAAGGCACTTACAGCATTCACAGAGGTTGTTGCAAAAGAGTTAAAGAAGGGCGAGAAGATTCAGTTAGTAGGCTTTGGTACATTTGAAGTATCTGAGAGAGCAGCCAGAGAAGGCAGAAATCCTCAGACAGGCGAAACGATGAAGATTGAGGCTTCCAAAGCGCCTAAGTTTAAACCAGGTAAAGCGTTGAAGGACGAGGTAAACAGATAATGATTTTCGACAACCGATGAGATTTATTTCATCGGTTGTTATTCTTTCAGAGCGTTTGTATCAAAAATGGAGGTGATATTATGAGACTGGACAAGTTTTTGAAAGTGTCGCGCATCATCAAGCGCCGAACAGTGGCAAATGAGGCGTGCGATGCGGGGCGTGTACTCATTAACGACAAGCCTGCGAAGGCTTCCGCAAATGTTAAGGTGGGGGATATTCTGACCATTCAGTTTGGCAACAAGGAGACAAAGGTGGAGATTCTCGATGTGCAGGAGACAGTCAAAAAGGATGATGCGAAGGAGCTGTTCCGATACATATAAGCGCCATCTTGCCCATATAATATAGGGAGTATTCGTATGGGAAGAAGGGCGTATTGACTATGGAAAGCAAGCACAGGTTCAGTATGGAGCAACGGCGCGACTGCAAGGTCACAGGCGTGGTCGAGGTTCATTCCTTTGATGAAAATAATATCCTGATGGAGACTGTGGACGGCATGCTCACCATCAAGGGCAGCGGTCTGCATGTGGGGCGGCTGGATTTGGAAAAGGGCGAAGCGGATGTGGATGGGAAAGTGGATTCACTCTCTTACGCTGACAAGAACACATTGGCGAAAAAAGGAGAAGGGCTGCTTACACGCCTGTTTGGCTGATGAGTAGGGAGATAGTTAGGGAGTGGCAGTTCTGGCTTGCATCGATCATGACGGGGTTGTTTATGGCCTTTACATATGATTGTATCCGGTTGTTTCGGCGTCTTGTCAGACATGCGCGCATCATCGTGGACCTTGAGGATATTCTGTACTGGACAGCCTGCTTTGGGCTGAGCTTTACACTGCTTTATTATGGAAATAATGGTGTGATCCGCTTTGCGGCAGTATTTGGAGCGGCGATTGGAATGCTTCTCTATGCGCTGACGATCGGCCGCTTTTTCGTGAAACTGTGTTATCGTGTGATTGATAAAACCATTGGGCGGTTTTTTCGATTCGTCAAGCACTTTTTTGTCAGCAAAATACACAAAATTAATTACAAAATTCGGTTGACGTGTGCAGAAAAACGTCATAAAATAAAATTGTATTATCAAAAAGTAGCAAAAGGCGGAAAGGAGGAAACAAAAGATGGCAGATCGAAAAAAAAGTTCAAAAAAAAGAAAAACAAAAAGATCAAAAAGAAGAACGCCGCAATTCCTCCGGGACAAGAATGAAAACCGCCTCGGAATGATATCTGCAATGCTCGCAATTATGATTATGACAGGGGTTGTCGGCATCAATTCCATCTCGCTGCTCCAAAAAGAAAAGGCATATGCTGCCAGAGAGCGGGAGCTTTTGCAGCAAATCTCTGTTGAGGAGGCACGCACAAAGGAGCTTGAGGAATTTGCCACGTATACCAAGACAAAGAAATATGCGGAAGAGGTAGCGAAGGATAAACTGGGGCTTGTGTATGAGAATGAGATCATATTCCAGGAAGTTGACTGAGAGGATGCACCGTTATTTGGCAGAACCTGATAGCGGTGTATTTTTGAACTGCGCGATTATTGTCAACAAATAATTAAAAAACCATGCACAGGTTTGACAAAAAATGATCGCCCCTCTATTTATACTATGAGTAAACCCGTTGCGGGTTTGTCATAGCGAATTAGAGGGGGGAATCAGATTATGTTGAAAGTATGGACATCCAAAGCTTCGAAGGAGGCAGAAAATAAAGCGGGCGTAGTGGAGGGCTATCTGTTTAATGGCTACAGCAAAAGGAAACTTTACTGCCTGTCGGAGACCTATGAGGAGCTTGCACGGCTCTATCGTGATATACCGCAGGCGGAAAAACTTTGCGCCGACAGGAGGGACATACTCTACAGACAGCAGATTCGGGAGACAAAGGAGGTCTTTGCAAACCATCTCGACGAGATATCGAGTGCCTTTGCGGACGTGGCGGACACCGTAGTGCATGTGAGTATGCCGGTGGAGCACAAGCGAAAGGCGCTGATACACTTTTTGAAAAGACAGGGAATTGTGGTCAGGGAGTTGATTTTTATAGAGGGCGGCGCACCGGGGAGCTGTGAGACTGCAAGGGATGGACGCTGCGGGAACCGGATCAGTATCGAGGCGCGCGCCATCGGCAGGCATACCGTGTCAGCGAGCGTGCTGGGAGAACTGTTGTCCGCGTTCTTTGACAGAAGGCTGGTTCCCTCGGGCGAGAGTGCGCTGGCGGTTGGCCGGGGATACAATACGTTTATTTTTGAGGACGAGCCGCGTTATACCGTTTTGAGTGCCATATCGCGGGCAGTTCGCGAGGATGAGAAAATTTCAGGTGACAATTTTTCCATGGAGGATTATAATCAGAATCAGATCATTGTCATGCTGGCGGACGGTATGGGCAGCGGAGAACAGGCGTGCAGGGACAGTCAGGCGGTCATCGAGTTTATGGAGCGCTTTCTGGAGGCAGGCTTTCGCAAGGAGAAGGCGTTTACTATGGTCAACGGGGCGATTGCTGCACAGAATGGGTGCTGCAATCTCACGACGCTCGATGTCTGCGCGATCAACCTCCTGACTGGGGAGGCAGAGTTTGTCAAAGCAGGCGCCGCGGCGAGCTATATCAAGCGCGGCAACTGGGTAGATGAGGTGTCCGCCGACACGCTGCCGCTTGGCAGCATGGATGAGCTCAGCCCGATTACGCAGAGTGTCAAGCTCTCGGATGCGGATATGCTGATCATGGTGTCGGATGGGATTTCAGATGCGATTGAGCATGAGGCGGATGGCAGGCTGCGGGATCTCATCGCAAGAAGTCAGATCTTGAATCCCAAGGAGATGGCGGACTATATTCTGCGCTGTGCGATCAACAGTCAGGGCGGTCGGATTCGAGATGACATGACGGTCCTGACCTGCTGTGTGAAGCGCCGCGGGAATGACTGACAGGACAAAGCAGCTTAGCAGAGGTGTACAAATGATTGACAAAGTATTGCAGTATGTGAGACAGCATCAGATGATCGAGGAGGGGGACTGCATCGTGGCGGGGGTTTCCGGCGGCGCGGACTCGATCTGTATGCTGTTGATGCTCCTTGAGATCAGCAAAGTAATCCCGATCGACATCCATGTAGTCCATATCAATCATCTTATCCGGCAAGACGCGGCCAAGGACGCAGCGCATGTCAGAGAGTTGTGCATGGAGAAGGGGCTGGCATTTACGCTGGTGGAGGAGGATGTGGCGGCGCTGGCGAAGCGGTGTCATATATCCACAGAGGAGGCAGGCAGGCAGGTGCGCTATGAGGCTTTTGACAGCGTGCTGGGCACGCGGAGAGGCAAAATTGCCGTTGCACACAACAAGAATGACAACGGTGAGACGTTTTTATTTCATCTGTTCAGAGGAACGTCACTTCGGGGTCTTATGGGGATTCGTCCTGTGCGCGGGCGGGTTATCCGACCGCTGTTATGTCTCTGCCGCAGCGAGATAGAGTTGTTTTTGCAGGAAAGAAATGTGTATTATTGTATAGATAGCACGAATTTGGAGGATACTTATTCAAGGAATGTCATACGCCATCATATATTAGATACGGCTGTGCGCGAGATCAGCCCCGCCGCAGTGGCGCATATCAGCAGTGCATGTGAGCGTGTGAGCGAAGCGTATGAGCTGATCGCCGACCTCGCAGAGCAAGGCTTTCAAACCTGTGTCAGAGAGAGACAGGGTGTTTTTTCGGTTGACAGGGAAAAATTTCTACAGCTTCACAGAACCATACAGGGATATGTGGTGATGGAGGTGCTTGTGCGAGCTGCCGGGTGCAGAAAGGATGTGGAGGCAGTCCACATCAGGCAGGTGGAGCGGCTGATGGACAGTCAGTGCGGAAGGGAAATCCAGCTTCCGCATTTGCTGCGTGCAAGGCGCGATTATACTGGCATCTCTATATATAAGGAAGGGAGAGGACCAGAACAGCAAACGATTCAGCCGGCAATCGCTGTCTCGGCGGCGGAGCGCACACGGCTGGAGGCGGGGGAAGAGCTTATATTTTGTCTGGAAACAGGGCAGCGTCTTCGGGCGAAAGTGTATTTTTTGGAAAATAATGGCCCTGATTTTGAAAATATTCCAGAAAATAAGTATACGAAATGGATTGATTATGATAGAATAAGAAATAGTATTGTCATACGCACCCGCAGATCGGGTGACTATCTGACAATAAATACCATGGACCAGAAAAAATCCTTGAAGGCGTATCTCATCGATCACAAGATACCGCAGCCGGAACGGGACCGTCTTGTTCTTGTGGCGGATGCAGATCATGTCATCTGGCTGATCGGAGAGCGACTGAGCAACCACTACAAGCTCAGTGCGCATACAAGGAGGATACTGTGTTTGGTTTTTGAGGAAATGCGCTCGTGAACAGGCGCTTATAGAACGAAGGAGGACCCAGATATGGCTGAGAGGATCAAAGTCTTGTTGTCGGAGGAAGAAGTGGATGCCAGAATCAAGGCAATCGGCGAGCAGATAAGCCGCGACTACGCAGGAAGACAGGTGCATTTGGTATGTGTGCTCAAGGGGGGCAGCTTTTTTATGTGCGAGCTTGCCAAGCGGATCACAGTGCCGGTATCGTTGGATTTTATGTCTGTGTCAAGTTATGGCAGCAATACGAAATCGAGCGGGGTTGTCAGGATTGTAAAGGATCTTGACGAGCCGTTAAAGGACAAGGACGTGATTGTCGTGGAAGATATCGTGGATTCCGGCAGAACACTGAGTTATCTGCTGGAGCTTCTCGGACAGCGCGGA
Source organism: uncultured Lachnospiraceae bacterium (assembly GCA_910586405.1). Lineage (GTDB taxonomy): Bacteria > Bacillota > Clostridia > Lachnospirales > Lachnospiraceae > COE1. The sequence continues at coordinate 20,404 of CAJUII010000020.1, read as the reverse complement.
CCCGAGAGCATGAGGCTCTGCACACTGCTCGACAAACCGGAGCGGCGCGTTGTTGACGTAAAGGTGGACTACACAGGCTTCGAGATACCTGACGAATTTGTGGTAGGATATGGTCTTGACTATGACCAGCGTTACAGGAACCTTCCGTATATAGGAGTGGTTGAGCTTGACGAAGAATAGGCAGTGGCAGGACCGGGAGGAGACAGAAATTGGGAAAAGGTGCAAAAGGAATTAATTTAACGTTTATATTTATATTGATACTGGTGTTGGTATTGATCTGGGCGAGCACCAACAGCGGCAGCAGCGGCTCCTATACCATGGGGCAGTTTATCTCCGAGATGGAGGAGGGGCTTGTCGTGGATGTGGAGATTCACCCGAATGTCCAGGTGCCGACGGGTATGCTGCGCATCACTTTGAGGGACAATCAGCAGCGCAACCTCTATGTATCGGATGTGGTAGAGGTGCAGGAGCTTGTAAAGGGCTATAATATAGAGCCGATTGTGAAGGATGTGCCGCAGGAGAATTGGTTTATCACAGAGCTGCTTCCGCTCTTGATGCTGCTGGTAGTCGTCGTGTTTATGTTCAGTATGATGAATGCGCAGAATGCGGGAAACAGCGGCGGTAAGATGATGAATTTTGGCAAGAGCAGGGCGCGCCTCATGACAGGCGGGGAGGTCACACTAAAAGATGTGGCGGGCCTCAAGGAGGAGAAGGAAGACTTAGAGGAGATCGTGGATTTCCTAAAGGACCCTGCCAAATACACGAAGGTCGGTGCGCGCATTCCAAAGGGTGTGCTCTTAGAAGGCGCACCCGGTACAGGTAAAACGCTGCTGGCAAAGGCGATTGCCGGGGAGGCAAATGTGCCGTTTTTCTCCATATCAGGTTCTGATTTCGTGGAGATGTTTGTCGGTGTCGGTGCGTCGAGAGTGCGCGATTTGTTTGCGGAGGCAAAGAAGAATGCGCCGTGTATCGTGTTTATTGATGAGATTGACGCGGTGGCGAGACGACGCGGAACAGGTATGGGCGGCGGTCATGACGAGCGTGAACAGACCTTGAATCAGATGCTGGTCGAGATGGATGGCTTTGGCACGAACGAGGGAATCATTGTGATGGCGGCGACAAACCGCGTGGATATCCTGGACCCGGCAATTCTTCGTCCAGGGCGTTTTGACAGAAAGATCACAGTGTCGCCGCCGGATGTGGGCGGCAGAGAGGAAATCCTGAATGTACACGCCAAGAACAAGCCGCTCTCGGAGGATGTGGACTTAAAGCAGGTGGCGCAGACGACAGCGGGCTTTACGGGGGCAGATCTTGAGAACCTGTTGAATGAATCAGCGATTCTGGCGGCAAAGGAGAACCGCGCCTTTATCATACAGGGCGATATCAAAAAGGCATTTATCAAAGTTGGCATCGGTGCGGAAAAGAAGAGCCGCATTATCTCTGAGAAGGAGAAGAAGATCACTGCGTACCATGAGGCGGGACATGCGATTTTGTTCCATGTGCTCCCGGATGTGGGACCAGTTTATACGGTGTCCATCATACCGACGGGACTTGGCGCAGCAGGCTACACAATGCCGCTGCCTGAGCGGGATGAGATGTTCAATACCAAGGGCAGGATGCTGCAGGATATCATGGTTTCCCTCGGCGGGCGTATTGCGGAGGAGATTATCTTCGATGATGTGACGACGGGCGCATCGAGCGATATCAAGAAGGCGACCAAGGTAGCGCGGGCGATGGTCACAAAATTTGGATTTTCCGAAAATATCGGTGTCATCAACTATGACGAGGATGACAACGAGGTGTTCATCGGACGAGATCTGGCGCACACAAGAAGCCATTCTGAGGCGGTGGCGAGCGAGATCGACGTGGAGGTCAAGGCAATTGTGGATGACTGCTACAAGAAAGCAAAGGATATCATTATGAAGCATGAACAGGTGCTGCACGCCTGCGCAGATCTTCTGTTGGAGAAGGAGAAGATTGGCAGGGAGGAATTTGAGGCACTGTTTTGTTAAGGATTTTGCCGATAAGAGAATAGAACAGACTTGGCGTTTGCTGCCAAGTCTGTTCTATTTCGTAGACAGTTCCTATAATGTCAATACCATTAAACAAATGCTTATAAATTTTCTGGAAAATATTTGAAAAACGATTGCACTTTTGTGGTGAACGTGTTATGCTCAGAGGCATAAAAGGGCAAACATTTAGTGATGAATGGACGCAAAGCATGAAGTCATAGGGATATAAACATATTTATTATTTCAGTTATGATGGTTCGGCTGCATAAATTATGGATGCTGGTTCTCTGCTGTGAGATGGTGGAGGACAGTTCGTAATTTGTGCAGTTTTTTAATGCTTATGGGGATGTGTTGATTCGTCAATTCATTGAGAAGTTTGTGTTTGGCGTTTGTATTGGCGAAGAAAGGAAAGAAGAAGATGGGTAGAGGAATGAGAAGAACATGGTGTATGTTCCTGGCAGTGACGACATTGTTGTCAGGCATAGAGCTTCCTGTGAGGGCTGCGGAGCCTGACGGGGATCTGTATGAAGCGGCAGAAGAAATAGCATTGGAAACTGCCGAGGACGAAACGGATGACAAGTCATCTTCCGATGAAGCGTCAAGCCAAACGAAAGAGCAAGCCACGGAAAGCGAGACGGGTATCATAACACAAGATGAGTCAAGTTCCGAGAAGGAAGCAGCCACCGAAGAAGTTTCTGCTGAAACAGAGGGTGCTGAGAGCGAAGGACCTAGTACCATGCAGGAGCAGCCCTCGATCGAAGAAACGGCTGGCGCACAGGAGACAATCTCGAGTGAACAGCCTGCCACAACGATAGAGGAGTCCTCAAATGAAAATACTGAAATGACAGAGGATTCGTCTACGACCGAAGAATCCGTCTCTGAGGAGGAGACTGTAGAGACTGAGACACTTCCATCCACAGAGGCGATCAGGCAGGAAGAGACCGAGGCGCTTGAAACCGAGGAAGAAGAGACTGCGCTTCATGTATTTGCGAATGCCGAATCCGATACGATCGCAAGAGGCATTTACAATAATATCTATTGGGAGATTGGCAGAGATGGAAAACTGTATGTGCATGGAAGCGGCGAGTACTGTGAGTATCCGCAGCATGCTTCTTCGCCGTGGTATGACTATCGTGAGTTCATTAAGACAGCGGAGATTGATGTCGAATTTATCGAAAATCTTTCCTATATGTTTGAGGATTGTGTCAATCTGACAAGTGTGGATTTTAGCAAACTCTATACAGGGATGTGTACGGATTTGACGGCGATGTTTGCCGGCTGCAAAAGTCTGAAAAGCGTGGATTTGAGCAACATAGAGACATCAGGTGTCACAAAGCTCAACAGTATGTTTCAAGATTGCAGCAGCTTGGAGGAGCTGGACCTTTCAAATTTTAATACAGGCAAAGTCACAGAGATGGAATATATGTTTGCATCTGCTGAAAGTCTGAAACATATTCGGTTCGGTAAGAATTTTACGACGCTGAACGTGCTGTACTCATCTTATATGTTTCAGGGCTGTCGGTCACTAGAGGAGCTGGATTTGAGTGGGTTTTACATGCCAAATACTACACATATGACAGCAATGTTTGACTCCTGTACGAATCTGAGACAGCTGACATTGGGTGTAAGATTTAGTGCGGGAAAGGCCGCCTATGTGGAAGATCTGTTTCGAGGGTGCGAAAGTCTGACGACATTGGATTTAAGTATGCTCGATCTGGCCAGGGCAAAGTATACAGATCGGATGTTTGATAGCATGATGTCGCTTGAAGCGCTTCACACTCCTCGCGGTGTGAGAGTTGACATCAAACTGCCAGAAGGATCATGGCAGACATCGACAGGACAAGTTATCACCGACGGATATCTTCCCAAGAATCAGAACGAGAGCATGAAGTTCACGCAGCAGATGCACCTCGAGGTCAAGAAAACAATCACGAATTACCACTGTGGTGACGTGCTCGACCTTAGTGATCTGACTGTGGAATGGTGCAATGCCACAGGAAGCATCAAAAAAAGACAAACGGACTATACAACGAATGCCAGCAGTATTGATATGAATACAGAGGGTACTAAGGAACTTGTCGTGACCTGCAAGGGAATGACTGCGTCCATCAAGATTACTGTGAAAGATCTTATCGTGATGGACAGGATTGTGCTGAGAGATGCAAAAACCGTTTATCTGCCGGGAGAGAAGCCAAGCCTAGAGGGTGTATGGCTGTACTGTTATCAGGGCGATGATCTGAAATTAATAACAAAGGATTATGTATCCAATATTGATCAAATAGACACATCAACGCCGGGAATCAAAAAGGTAAAGATTCAGTCTGAGGATATGCAGGGCGAGGCAGATTTGTTTGTCATGGAACCTTTTGAAAGTGATGATATTGCGCACAAGCAATACGACACATTCGCTTACAAGGTGGACAAAGATGGAAATCTGACCATGATGGGGAGCACGCCTCGCGTGAAGAAAGCAGATTGGAATGCGTCAGAGAGTATGCGGGATTCCATAAAAACAGCAAAGATCATCATAAGGGGCGCGGATGATTTTACGGAGCTTCTGAGCGAATGCCGCAATCTTGAACGTGTGGATTTCAGCGAGACAGAAACCAGTCAGGTAAAGTACTTTTTGTGTATGCTCAAAGGTTGTGAAAAGTTAAAAAGCATTGATTTGAGTGGATTTGATACAAGTCACGCGGTTAGCTTTCAGTGGATGTTTCATGGCTGTAAGAGTCTGAAAAGTCTGGATTTGAGCAGCTTTGACACAAGGAAGTGCTTAAATATGGATGGGATGTTTCAAGACTGTGCAGCTTTGGAAAATTTAAACCTGAGCAGTTTTGATACGAGCAGCGTGCTTTATATGTCAGATATGTTTAACGGCTGCGCCAGCATGACCAGCGTGCCTTGTGGCGGCTTTCATACCAGCAATGTTAAATATATGACAAGAATGTTTGCCAATTGCAGCAAGCTCAGTACACTGAATCTGAATCATTTTGACACTCAGAAAGTTATCAATACGTCAGAAATGTTTAAGGCCTGCAATGAGTTGACCAGCCTGAACCTGAGCAAGTTTGACACCCAGAATGTTACCAATATGTCAGAAATGTTCTACAAGTGCAGTCGCCTTGCCAGTTTGGATCTTTCAGATTTTGATACCCGCAAGGTGAAGAATATGTCATTGATGTTTGGTGATTGTGCATGTTTGGAGTCTCTGGATTTAAACCGGAGGAGAGCAGCGAAGCAGAAGAAAGCTCGTCCGATGAAGAGAGCAGTGAAGTGGAGAGTTCGTCAGACAAAGAGAGCAGTGATGCGGAAGAAAGTTCATCCGGTGAGGAGAGCAGCGATGAAGAGAGCTCATCGGACAAAGAGAGCAGTGAAGTGGAGAGTTCGTCAGACAAAGAGAGCAGTGATGCGGAAGA
>CAJUII010000020.1:12794-14876 GCA_910586405.1 uncultured Lachnospiraceae bacterium | reverse complement strand
AAGAGAGCAGTGAAGTGGAGAGTTCGTCAGACAAAGAGAGCAGTGATGCGGAAGAAAGTTCATCCGGCGAGGAGAGCAGCGGTGATGTGGAGCATTCTCCTTACACAGACAAGGAACGGGCGGATTTACAGAGTATAGGCGGGAAAATCTCTGCTATTCAGACAAAAACGTATGATGGCTCTGCATATAAACCTACGATTCGAGTAACTGTGACAGAAGACGGCAGGAAGCGCACGCTGACAGAGGGAACAGATTATAGTGTGTCTTATCAGCAGAATACGGATGCGGGGCAGGGAACTGTTATTGTCCGCGGAAATGGTCTCTATAAAGGGACACTCAAAACAACCTTTGAGATCAAACCCAAATCTGTCAGAACACTCAAAATCATCGCAGGAAGTGTGACAACAGGGAGTCAGTCAGAACTGCCAAAATCTCAAACTCACCTATGGCGGTATAAAGCTGAAAGAAGGCGTACATTACACCATCGTATCAGATCAATCCAGCGTCAAGGCAGGCAGCAAAAAAATTAAGATAAGTTTTAAAGGTCTTGGTGATTTTGCAGGCTCAGAAGTGACAAAAAGTGTCAAAATACAATAAGTCAGATCCGGTTGAATAAAATCATGCTTTCATCCAAATAATAGTCATTGTTGAATAAAATTCATCTTAAATCTTTGATTTGGAACGGAGGAAAGTATGATCTTAACAGAGAAAGAAATGACGACCGTGAAGGATTTGCAGACGCAGGAGAAGGCCTGCATTGAAAAGTATCAGCGCTATTCTTGTGAGGCAAAGGACACTGTCCTAAAGGATTTGTTCAAGACACTGCAAAATAAGGAGCAGGAGCACTATGATTCCTTGCAGCAGGTGATCGGCGGCACAGTGCCATCCTGCAATTGCAATGACTCGGACGGCAAAAACTACAATCCCAAGGCAACCTATGATAAGCTGGGAAACTCTGAGGACAAAAAGACAGACAATTTCCTTGCAACGGACTGCATTTCCTCAGAGAAGCTTGTCTCCTCAGAGTATAATACGAATGTGTTCTGCTTCAAGGATTCTGCAATGCGCAAGCTTCTTGCAGACATTCAGATCGAGGAGCAGAATCATGCGGAGATGCTTTATAAGTACAAGACTGTAAATGGCATGGTATAAGGAATGCATAGTGTAAGATCAAGAAGCGCATATAATTGATATATGACTTTTCGACCTAGCAGATCAACGCTGACAAAATGAATAGTTTTGTCAGCGTTTTGCGTTCATTTTTACTAAATTTCTAATTCCTTCCAAATATAGGTTCCAAATTTGCGGTGATTGTATTATAATAAATACAACGCGATAAGCGGAATCAAACCCAAAATGGAGTGTTTCATAGTTTGATTCGAACAACAATATTGAACGAACAAATGATTTTTGGGGAACGAAAATATTAGATCAATGCGTGAAGGAAGGGATCATTATGGTTTACAGGTTTTTATCAGTTTTGCTTTGCAGTTGTCTTCTGGCAGGAAGTATACCTCAGGTTGCGTATGGTGCGGAGGAGACGAGTGTGTCACAGGAGCAGGAGACGAGTGCGCAGAGCGAAGAGGAAAACCAGGATGAGCCAGAGCATGAACAAGAACCTGAGCCAGAGCCGGAACCTGAACCTGAGCCTCCAAGCAGCGAAGAGGCACCGCCATCGGAGAGTTCGAGCAGTGAGGAATCGTCAAGCCCAGAGAGCACCAGTACGGAGGAATCTTCGAGTTCAGATGTTACGAGCAGTGAGGAATCGTCAAGTCCAGAAAGTTCGAGCAGTGAGGAATCGTCAAGCCCGGAGAGTTCAAGCAGTGAGGAATCGTCAAGCCCGGAGAGCTCAAGCAGCGAGGAATCGTCAAGCCCGGAGAGTTCAAGCAGTGAGGAATCGTCAAGTCCAGAGAGTTCGAGCAGTGAGGAATCGTCAAGTCCAGAGAGTTCGAGCAGTGAGGAATCGTCAAGTTCAGAGAGTTCAAGTATTGAGGAATCGTCAAGTATAGAAAGCTCAAGCACGGAGGAGACGACCACGGAGATTCCTACGGAGGAAGAAACCACAGAGGAGGAGACGACACA
>CAJUII010000020.1:0-12694 GCA_910586405.1 uncultured Lachnospiraceae bacterium | reverse complement strand
GGAGAGTACGGAGGAAGAAACGACGGAGGAGGAGACCGAGGAAGAGGAGACGACCACGGAGGAGGAAACGACACAAGAGGAGACCACAGAGGAGGAAACTCTTCCAGAAAATACAACGGAATTAAAGTATGGCATCGTTGAGGCACTTACGCTGCAATATGATCAGGAGCAGTTGTTCCAGTTCACAGCGCCGGAGTCTGGCTATTATAATTTTTATATTGATGGCGGGGACACGAACGACATCGCTTTGGCGGTATATGATCTGCATGAGAATGGTAATTGTTTGAAGCGTCAGACCTATCAGAATACAGTGCGCTATGCATTGGTGTATCTGGAGAAGGCGCAAGTGGTTTATCCGGCATTGGCGCTCAAAGAAAGCGGTCCAATCGTAGGGAAAACAGTTCATTTTGGCGCAAAGCGTGCCCAGGTGGCATCCGTAGAGCAGACAGAGGGCGGCTACAGGGCATCGACAGGCAGCTTCACCGTGCAGCTTGGATGGAGTGCCGCAAGCAGAACAGTGTCAGCGGATATGCTGCTCACAGCAAAGGGCGGCAAGATACTAAAAGAACACTATTTCTGGCAAATTCGGTATGGGAGCAGTGAGATGGGATATCAATACATTGATGAACAGATTGTGCCGGAGGTCAGGAAAGAGAAGAAGATCGATGCGCTTGATCCAGGCGTGGAATACAGTTTTACAATGTATCTGATCAATGCGGATACGCTTGCGCTGGAAGCAGTGCTTGTGCCGGAATCCGCAGCGATTAAAATGCAGACAGGAAGTGCGAAAGAGAACCTGATTTTTAGAGGAAAACGCGCTGGATACGACAGTATTACACTCGACATTGAGGCGGTCGAAGCGGTGGCCAAGTACAGTTATGGGCCGCTTGCGGAGTACGAGAAGGAAGTGACTGTACAGCGTCAGATCAGTGGATTGGCCAGCATTACGGTGTCAGAACTCGAACCGGCGACTACTTATTATTTTGAGTTTTATAACAGCAAGGGCGTCACCTTTGCATACACGACGGTTGACACCAAGGAATATCCGGCAAAGGTTCTATACAGTGCCAAGCCAGCAGGACCGGATACCATTGCGCTTCGGGCGGATATTTCTTCATATGATGGTAAAATTCCTGAATATTTTAATCTGTGTTATGAGGTGGCAGACGCCGACGGCAAGATGATTGTCTCAGGTCTGGAGAAGCACGCTGCAAAGGGCAGTGATCGATGGACGATCGAGGTCTCGGTGCCAGATCTTGAGCACAGCACACAGTATAATGTTACCATGTGGATTAATGAGCCAGGATACTCGGCACATTTCAAGCAAAAGACATTGAAGGCAAAGACGAACAGAGCGCCGTTTTCGGACAATGCACTGACCGTTGAGATCACACAGAACGAAGATCATCCGACGCGTGCGGATTATGTCGTGCGGATTGAGAATTATCGGGAATCTGTGACGGGAAAGTTGAAATATCGGATGAAGAACGCGCTTGGAGAGTACAAGATCAACAACATCAATGTCCGAAATGGTGAGGCAAAGGGTTCGCTCAGCGGTCTTCAGGAGGGGACAGAGTACGAGTACGAGGTTCGCATAGCAGGCGTAGTATGCCGCGGCTCCTTTAAGATGGGGGAAGCGCGCATTCATCCAGTGCTGACAGACGATACGGGCGCTTATGATTCGATCATTTCATATACAGTAAATCCGTCTGAGTTGACACCAGGTGCTGCGTACAGTGCGAAACTGTATTACTTTAATGAAGAGACAAAGCTCTATGCGGAGCTTCGAAGCAAACTTCCGCTTACGATCGCAGAAGGCTATACGCTGTCTGTGCAGGCGGCAGAGTACTTCGCGCTCTCGCCGGATACACAATATGGTTTTCAGTGGGAACTGTATGAGGGCACAACGCTGGTCAACACACAGTATCAGTTGATAACGACGCAAAAGTCCGAGGCGGCAGTTGAGATTACGGCAAATATGGCGGATTCCATAACATGCAGTATCGGGCTCCAGGGCAGGACGGACAATATCACAAGGGATATCACACTCTTTGCATATGTCAGCGAGGAGGAGGGAGATTTCCGCAAATATGGATCGAGCTTTAACCTGTATGCCTCTAAGGGATACAAGACGACGGGATACACGATAGCCGGTTTGATCGATGAGCGCAGCTATACGGTGTCATTCAGAGATATCAAAGGGAAAGAATACGGCACGTACAGTTTTGTGTTTGACGCGAAGATTGACGGTGTGCGCGTGAGTATTGGCAACCAGGTTGCCGGGGCGCATCATATTACATTGCAGACCCAGATTGAGGGAGAACCTGCACCGGGATCGTATCTGATACTGTTTTTCAAGGAGAAGGACGAGGAGGACTGGGATATCCGAAGCGTCCTGTTAGAGGAGAACCAGACAGAGTGCAATTTTGAGCTTACAAGCTATCTGGGAGACGATGTGAATGCCGACAGGATTTATGAGTTTGTGTCTGGCATCAGTGATGTGCAGTATCCGCCTGTGACGGCAGCGCTTGGCGGTGTCTGTTCCGGTGAGATTCTGACGCAGACGGATGGCAGAAGCCTCACGAATGTCACGGCAGGAAGCGGATATTCCTATATCTCAATTAAGGCGATGATCACGAACAATCCGATTAACACCAGCTCTTACATCTATGTATTTTACAGAGAGAAGGGTGCGTCAGAGTGGATTAAGAGCAAAAAGAGTTTTATCGTCAGCAATACAACGGGCGGAATGTTAACCTTTATCAATGATCTCAAGCCGGGAACGGAGTATGAGTATAAGGTGGCAGTCAGCGACAGTGGTTATGATGTCATGCTCAATGAGATTGAGAAGGACAGACAGGTGTCTGGCAGTATTAGAACGAAAAAACACGAGTTTGATCTGGATATTACCGCAGCTCCGCTGCGGCGGGATACTGAGGGGGTGGCACTGAATGTTACCGCTGATACCGATTCGCCGGAAAAGAGTCTCAAGGCAGTACTGACGCTAAACAACGGTGAGACAAAGGAAGTGCTGCTGCAACAGAGCAGAGAGTATCACAGCACGCTTTATCTGGAAGATTTATCGCCGGATAAGCGCTATACAGTCACGAATGCAGAGCTGCAAGTGATGGAGACGATCACTGGAAGGTGCAGCTATGTGACAGTGGCCACTTTTGAACCCGCATATGAGTTTACTGCGGCGCCACGCAGAAGTCAGGTCAATCTGGTGCGCAGTATTGAGAAAAAATCAGAGCAGTTTCCAGTTTTAACTGGATTTGCGCTGCATAAAAATTCAGGAATGACAGATACTATGATCAGCCGTCAGGACAGTTTTTGACGGCTGATCAATCAAGAGAATAGCCAGAATAGCCAAGATAGTCACTTACATAATGCTTAAAAAGGCAGGGATTTGTATGAACTTTTTGTTGCGTGGAGACTATCAGCGGGTGATCTTATATATATTGACATCCGTTTCTGTTTTGGTAGCTTTAAAGTATTTTCTTCCATATTTTTTGCCGCTGTTGGTGGCACTGCTGATCGTAGTGCCGCTACAGCGGTTTTGCAAGTCACGAAATCGATCTGGTCAAAAAGGATTTATGGCAGGTGGGATTTTGTTTGGTATCATGTTGATCGTTGCACTGATCATCGTAGGTCTTGGCACTTTTCTGATCAGCAAGGCGAGAAACTTTGTGCAGAATGCAGATTTTTGGACAAATAGTATCTCGCAGTTGATTTCAAATCTGAGTGCAGAAATCGAGACATTTTTTCAATTACAACAGGGAACAGTGGAGGAGTGGATCTCAGACCGGGTCACGGAGCTGGGAGAATGCTTTGCGCGGTCGGGCGACGGACTGCTCACAGGGAGTTTGCGGTATCTCTCAGTGGCAGGGCGTGCAGGAACCTTTGTGGTGGTGAGTTTTATCTGTGTTGTTCTGTTTGCAAGGGAGATAGAGGGCTGGCAGCAGGGACTTCTGAATCTGGCGGCGATCGAACCTGCCATCGATCATATTCTGTCTATCATCCTGCGCATTGGCAAGAAGCTTGGCAGTATGATCAAGACTTATCTAAAGACACAGACAATCATCCTCATCTGTATCAGCATTACAGCGACGGTCGGTCTTTATCTGGGCGGCAGTAAGGAAGGATGGTTTTATGGGCTGTTGGCAGGATTTATGGATTTTCTGCCGTTTATTGGAACTGGAATTGTGCTGATTCCGATCAGTGTAATGGGATTTTTGCGCGGAAGGGTTGGCAGTGGTGTGATCATTTTGCTGACTTATTTTATCTGTGTGATCATTCGGGAATTTCTGGAGCCGCGTCTGTTGGGAAACGGATTAAAGTTCTCTCCGGTGGCAATTTTAATCTCCGTATATGCGGGCGTCATTTATTATGGACTGGGCGGTGTGATATTAGGACCGATCACACTGTTAATTCTGGTGGAGCTGGGACGTGAGATTTTTGTGACCGGTACAAGTGGAAGTGGGGAGTGAAGGCAGTTTGATATACACAAAGCCATCTTCGCCAAGATCGCTTTGTGTATAGTTACATTGTCATGTTAAGAGGATAGGCAGGTGACAGTCTCCGTGCGTATCATGTCCCCGCGCACGGTCACAGTCAGCGGGGTATCAGCACTGGTGGTCTCGTTCTCGGCAGCATAGATCATGAGCTGTCCGCGATATGCTCTGCGACTGTTTGCGGTGTACTCTGTCACGTCAGCAAGATCGCCGTTTTCGAGTCCAAGGAGCATTCCGTTTTCGACGCTGACACAGAGCAGGGTGGCATCCTGATAGACGCGCCTGCCATCGCCATCGCGCAGGGTGACTTCAAGCTGGTGGATGGCGTTGTGGCTGCCGATAAAATGAGTAATCAGATCGGTTATTTCCGGTTGCAGGCTGTATTCTTGCACAGACATCTGACAGGCAGCCAGCGTTGTGTACAGGCTGTGACTGACATGAATGTCATTTTCGCTGCCTTTTGCAGTGAGTGTCCCCGGCTCAAACTTTACGGTGGTGATGATGCAGTCCTGCTGCGGGTCCCGCTCGTAAGTGCCAAGGCTTTTATCGTTCAGAAATAATTCAATATTGTTGAGGTTGGTATAACACTTGATAGTGACAGGTTCTCCAGCGCAGTAGTTCCAACTTTCAATTGAAGCGGCAAACTCGCAGGCGTAGGCATCTTCTGTCATCTCACCATACGGTGTGATGCGGTCGTCGCTCTGGCGCACGGTGGTCAGATGTATTACAGGATCGTCTGCCCAAAAGCTCTGCCTGCGGTAATAACCGGGCTTTTCAAAGCCTGCCAGTGTCAGAAGTCCTGCGTCAGCGCCATGGATAGGCCAGCCGCGTGCTTCGCCCAGATAATCGATGCCGGTCCATAGAAACTGCCCCGAAATGAAGTCGTTGCCGGTCACTGCCAGCCAGTCCTGATAGCGGTGGCTGTTCTCACTGCCCAGAAATGGCTTGTCGGGATACGCATCGTGGTGCTCCTGATATAGCGTTTCTTTGTAGTTGTAACCTGCGACATCGATGGCATCGATAAATCCAAGCTTTGCGGAAAGTTCCGGGAAGGCGGCTGCGAGCGTTACGGGATGCGTGGTGTCCACGGAGCGGACAATATCGCACAGATGCTTTGCCACGACAGCCAGGCGCTCTGCGTTTGGACGCAGCGCGTTGTATCTGCGCTCGGCTTCCGGTTTGCTGGCGTCATTGTTGCCTGTCATTTTGTCAAAGCTCGGATGACAGTAAGGGTCGTTGGGATAGTCAATCTCGTTGCCGATACTCCACAAAATGACACTTGGATGATTGCGGTCGCGCCGGATCATGTCGGTGAGGTCGCGTTCATGCCACACAGGGAAATCCGTGTAATAGCCCTCATGTCTTGGCGGATAGACATTGTGCCCCTGCCACCACTTGTTTTTCGGTCCCTCCCATTCGTCGAAGGCCTCATCAATCACGAAAAAGCCCAGTATATCACACAGTGTATACAGTGCGGGGGTATGTGGATTATGGCTCATACGGATTGCGTTGCAGCCCATTTTTTTGAGCTTAATCAGCCTGCGGGTCCACACTTCGTAAGGTACGGCTGCGCCAAGGCATCCTGCATCGTGATGCAGGCATACACCTTTAAAAGTGTAGGGCGTCCCGTTGAGAAAAAATCCTTTGTCAGGATGAAAACGAAAGCTTCGGATACCGACTTTCATCTCATGCACCTGATACGCTTTTTGGTAAGAAAGGTAGGTTTTTACGGTATAGAGATACGGATATTTCGGAGACCAGAGGTCTGGGGCAGGTATGGTTCCAGCATTTTTGATCTGTGTGGTGCTGTGTGCCATGATGGTGGTCTGTGAGACGGCTTCACCTACAAGCTTTCCTGTGGTGTCAAAGATGACGTTTGTGACAGTGACCAGAGAGTTTCGATCGGTGTCATTTGCCAGCTCATTGATCACTTCAAAGTCCGCGCTGTTCTCACTGACGTTTGGCGTGTAGAAGAAGATGCCGTTTTCCAGCGGATGAATTTTTTCAGAAACGGTCAGCGTGACTCCGCCTGTGATGCCGGAGCCTGTAAACCAGCGCGAGTCGGACAGTTCTCTGCGGTCAACGTACACGCTGATGACATTATCCCGATCAAAGTGGAAGCAGTCGGACACATCATAGCCAAAAGAGCTATAGCCGCTTGGGCGCTCTCCGAGATAGACCGAGTTGCACCAGACACGACTGTTCTTGTAGATGCTCTCAAACTGGATGCGAAGGTGCTTTCCCTGCCATGCTTCATTTGGCGTGATGTGGATGCGGTACCAGCCAATGCCGCCTGCGAGGTATCCAGTTCCACTAGCGTATTCCTTTGAGAAGGGCAGGTGCACAGACCAGTCGTGCGGCAGTGTGACACAGGTCCAGTCCTTGTCCTCATACCATGCCTGCCACGCATCCGGCGCATCACCCAGATAAAAACATGCATGTTTTAGCGGCAGAGTCAGCGTGTCAATGATTGTTTTCATAGAAAATAGTGCTCCTTTCGATGAAATTGAGTCAAGAGTTTGTTCAAGCCTGATTATACCATATTTACAGAGGTAAGGCTATTGCAAAAACGATTGGAATTAATGCATGATAACGGAATATCGGGCACGACCTTTAGCGAGAGGGTCTATGGCAGCAGGAGCGAACCAGCGTCGAGCAAAAGGCGCAGATTGACAGCCAAAAGGAGCACTTTTGACATGATTATGGAAAAGAATGACGCAACCAGAAACTTAGAAAAAGCATTGCAGGCACTGGATGCCCAAGCATATTTTTATACTTGAATCTGAGGCAGCGCATCCTCGATCTGAGGCGCCCGCCTCTCATATACCGCAATAATCTTTGCAAGCTCCTCCACTGTAATGTGCTTCTTATGCGCCGCATATAGTGCAAAAAACACCCAGAGCATATGCGTCTTGGCAATTCCGAACAATAGGTGTTTAGAGAAGCTGTAATCCTCAAAGATATCCAAAAAATTTGTATAGAGATAATATTCAAAATATCGATTTAACAGCTCGTCGATAGATGGCAGTTTTTGGTACAGGTCTTGCTTCAAATGCGCAAGCTTCCTGTCGGCAGCAGCAATATTGAGCTGGCTCAGGCGATAGATTCTGCGGATATATTTCTGGCATAATTGATTCAAAAAGGGCAGTACAGTCCGCAGGCTGGGATGGTAAAAGCCCTTGAAAAACAGTGTATTCAGCTTATCGACATCCATCGGATAGCGCTTGTCAGATATGTAGTTTAGCGGGCTGGGCAGCGGTGTCCGGCTCAGGCAGGCGTTTTGAGCATCGCGCCCATAGTCAAGAATCGCCAGGCTGTCAAAGGCAGTGCCGCTATGCAGCATAGAAGCCAGCGCATCTCGTGATTGCAGCAGATAATCGAGAAATTCCCTGTCATCGTTCGTTGTGTTGACTTCGTATTCGGGTGTGCCCTCTGTCACGGTAAAGGCAAATGGTTTATGTTCAAATACGGACACCAGAAAAAGCCTTGCCGCCTCCGGGCAGGCAAGGTAGAGTGTTTCCTCACAGAAAAAGTCCAGGTTGTAGAGCTGTCTCGGAAACTGGATACATACGGTGGGCATATAGTCTGTACCGCGCTTTTTCTGCATTCTGCACAGGCGGTCAAATCCCCAGAATGGGCAGCCGTGCAGTGTGCTGCGAAATGCGGTGATGTCTCCACTTCGGTGGATGCAGCAGCGCAGCAGGAAGCCAAAGAGACCTTTTTCATTCAGGTATTTTAGGTACATATCATGGTTGATGGGGACTTTCCAGCCGCGGCAGCAATTGACAGGGCACGCGGCACCGACACAGTGAAATTCATTGTAGAGTGAAATTCTCTTTATTTGTATGTTATTTAATTGCATGTTTTTTGTTTGCATATTCATACCTCATTATCATTAGCAGTTTAAATCAACATCGCGTATTATGCAAGGAGAAATCACGAAAAAGTCTTGTTTTGGTTGATTTTACCTAAACTTTTCGTTATACTTTTATTGTACACACGAGTGTCCTAATGCAGTATGGTTGAGATATGATTACCCTGTTCGATTTGCAAGAAATTGTGATTGGTAAGAGATCAATTTTTGCAGGCATTGTGATTGGCAAGAAATGATGATTTGCTAGAAATAGTGATTGGTAAGAAATCAATTTTGCAGGCATTGTGATTGGCAAGAAATGATGATTTGCAGGAAATAGTGATTGGCAAGAAATCGTAAGTAGGAAAATGGTGATTCACATGAAATTGTGCGTTGAACCAACTGCGTTTATTATAGGACTTGTGTGCAAGTGTATACAGATGAGAGAGCATGTGCAGTCAGTGCACAGATACGATGAATTAGGAGAAACTATGCGATACATCAGGATGAGTGATGCGAAACCAGGCATGTGTCTGGCTTACAACATGTACGATGCCGACGGACATACACTGATATGCAGCGGCAGCACCTTGTCAAAGTTTTATATCAAAAAGCTCAATGAATATGGATTTGACGGCGTTTATATCAATGATGATCTGTCGGAGGATATTGAGATCGAGCCGGTGATCAGCCCGGACTTGCGGACAGAAGGACTTGTGACTGTCCGCAACAGCGATGTTGACGGCTGTAAGGGCGTGGCGAAGAAGATTGTGTCCCAGGTGCTGCACAAGGGAGTGCTGTCACTGGATTTGACGGATTTGCGGTGTTTTGACGGATATACTTACGCGCATTCCGTCAATGTGGCAGTGCTGGCGTGCATTATTGGGTTTGGGTTGAAAATGAACGAGGCTTCGCTCGAACAGTTGGTGATGGCGGGGCTTCTTCACGACCTTGGCAAGCTCGTGATTCCGCCGGAGATTTTGAACAAGCCGGCGCGTCTGACCAATGACGAGTATGAGGTTATGAAACAACATGCAACACTCTCTTATGAGATGATCAAGGAGCGCTGGGATATCTCCGCGCAGGTGAAGGCGGCAGTGCTGTATCATCATGAGAATGTGGACGGCAGCGGTTATCCGCAGGGCATCTACGGTGACAATATGACGATTTTCACCAAAATACTGCATGTGGCGGATGTGTATGATGCGCTGGTGTCACGGCGTCCGTACAAGAATCCGTACTCCCCGTTTGAGGCGTGTGAGTTTCTGATGGGCGCGGGCGGCATTATGTTTGACAGGCAGGTGGTGGAGGCGCTGTTATTGTACGTCCCATTTTATCCCAAGGGAACGCAGGTGGAGTTGTCAGACGGGCGGCAGGGAATTATTGTAGAAAATAAGGGAAACCGTAATTTACGGCCGCTGCTGAGACTTCTGGACGGCACAATGATGGATATGCTCGACCAGAAAAATTTTAATTTGACGATTTTGCATGGCGTCAATGAAGAGATCATGGACCCCTGCGCGGAGGAGTCTGAGCGCCGCAAGATGCTCACGCCATTCAAAAAGTACCGCATTATGATTATTGATGATATGCTGATTAATTTACAGACCTTTCGCGGATTTCTGCAAAATGTATACGAGCTGAGTATGCTGACCTCGGTAGAACAGGCATTGCTGCAATTAAAGCGCCAGCCAGAGCCCGATCTGGTGATACTTGACATGGATATGCCTGAGATGAACGGCATTGACGCGTCTGCCAAGATTCGGGATTTCACAGGAAATACAGTGCCCGTCCTCTTTGTCATAGACAGCTATGACAAAAGCCTTGTCGCGCGCTGCCGCAAAGCCGGCGCAGCAGGATATATCGTGCGCCCCTATAAGCCCACTTATGTGAAATCGGAAATCAAGCGCATTCTTTCAGGGCAAAAAATTACGGAATAGAAACGGAATAGAAATGCAATAAAAACAGAACAAAATACCAAATAAATATTGACTTTCCGACTTTTTAAAAATATAATGAATTAGTTGATTAGAAAGCGCATGCTTTTACGCATGCGCTTTCGTTGTGTGTAAAAACAAAAGGCGCACTGGCGCGAAAGGAAAGTATTATATATGGAAACTTTACGATTTAACGAACTGAATTTAAGCGCTGAGATACTTCGGGGCGTGAAGGAGATGGGCTTTGAGGAGGCCTCTCCCATACAGAGCAAGGCGATACCCATCGCAATGACCGGCGCAGATATCATTGGGCAGGCGCAGACGGGAACTGGAAAGACGGCGGCGTTTGGCATTCCTGTGCTGGAGAAAGTCAGAAAAGAAATCAAGCATCCGCAGACGCTGATTCTCTGCCCGACGAGAGAGCTTGCAGTGCAGGCGGCGGAGGAAATCCGCAGGCTTGCCAAGTACATGCACGGTGTCAAGGTGCTGCCAATTTACGGCGGACAGGATATCACCAAGCAGATTCGCGCACTCAAAGGAACACAGATAATCATCGGTACGCCGGGGCGCGTGATGGACCATCTGCGCCGCAAGACCATTCGCTGTGACCATGTGGACACCATCGTGTTAGACGAGGCGGATGAGATGCTCAATATGGGATTTCGCGAGGACATCGAGACCGTGCTTGAGTATATTCCAAACAAGGAACGGCAGACGATTTTATTCTCCGCGACGATGCCGCAGGCAATCTTGGATATTACCAAGAATTATCAGAAGCCGGATGCGAAGATGATTAAGGTGGTCAAAAAGGAACTGACTGTGCCCAAAATTGAGCAGTATTATCTTGACGTAAAGCGAAAAGATAAGGTTGAGGTGCTCTGCCGCCTGCTGGATTATTATGAGCCGAAGCTGTCGCTGGTATTCTGCAATACAAAGAAGATGGTAGATGATCTGACAGAGGTTTTGAAAGGCAGAGGGTACTTTGCGGAAGGACTTCACGGAGATATGAGCCAAGCGCAGCGCGACCGTGTGATGAAGAGCTTTCGAACCGGCAAGACCGATATTTTGATCGCGACAGATGTCGCGGCGCGCGGTATTGATGTGGATGACGTGGAGGCGGTATTCAATTATGATATTCCGCAGGACGATGAGTATTATGTGCACCGCATAGGCAGGACAGGGCGCGCAGGGCGGACAGGGCGTTCCTTCACCTTTGTAAAAGGAAAGGAAGTCTACAAGCTAAAGGACATCATGCGCTACTGCAAGACGAAAATCTATGCGATGCCAGTGCCGTCCCTCAACGATGTGAACCAGATTAAAATTGAAAAGGTTATGGACAAAATCGGCAATGTAATCGAGGAGGAAGATCTGACTGTAATGATTAACACCATCGAGAAACAGATCAACGAGTCTGACTACACGGCGATGGATATTGCGGCGGCATTTCTCAAACTGTATATGGGACAGTTAAATGAAGGCAGTGACGCCAGCGTAGAGTACACGTTTGACAATACGGGTGCAGAGGAGGAGGGCATGGCGCGCCTCTTCATCAATATCGGCAAGGCGCAGAAGGTCAAGGCAAAGGATATCCTAGGCGCGATTGCGGGCGAGGCGAATATCCCCGGCAAGCTGGTGGGGGCGATTGACCTCTATGATAAGTACACCTTTGTGGAGGTGCCCAAGGAGAACGCAGCGGACGTGCTCGCGGCGATGAAGAATGTCAAAATTAAAGGGAAGACGATCAATATCGAGCCTGCGAATGCGAAATAGTGTATTTATTTTCATGGGGGAGACAGAATGCTTGAATTCGTAAAGGCTAGTACATCAGATGCCTTGGTGATCAATGGGATTTCGAAACGTTCATTTGACAGCGATGCAGCGGTAGGGGCACCTTGCAAAGGAGGACCTCCCGGGTATATGTCGGTACAGTTTCACACAAAGATGGCAAGAACCAATCATCTGTACAAACTGTTGCTTGACGGACTTATTATAGGCGCGGCGATTCTTTTTGCGGATGGGGAGAAACTTCACGTGGGAAGAATATTTATCAGTCCAGAATATCACAGAAAAGGATACGGTGTTTATATGATGCGGGAAATTGAAAGAATGTTTCCTGAGGTAAAAGAAATGTATCTTGACACGCCTGTTTGGAATATTCGCACCAATTCTTTTTATCCCAAATTGGGGTATACGGTGTATAAGAGAGACAGTGAGTTTGTGTATTATACAAAAATAGTGGAATAATACCAGAGCGTATAAAGTACCAGAGCGCATAGAGACTGATCAGATCAGCCTATGCGCTTTGTTTATGCACAGACCCGTGCAAAGGAAATAACTAGTGTCTGCTGATTAGGTTTAAAACACTTGATTTTACCGACTTTTACCGCATT
>CAJUII010000019.1 GCA_910586405.1 uncultured Lachnospiraceae bacterium | reverse complement strand
AAAACATTCTTATTTTCAGTCATTATGATATATTGTTAAAAGACTTATTATATAAGTGCGTTGTATAGTACCATATAATTTTGCAAAATATATGCAAAAATAAGGATGAAAAATATGAAGATCAGCATTGTAATACCTGTTTATAATATGGAAAAATATTTGTCTCAATGTATACAAAGTATAGTCTCTCAGACATATAAAGATCTGGAAATTATATTCGTTGATGATGGATCGATAGATTGTTCGAGAAAGATATGTGATGAGTATGCCCTAAAAGATTCAAGAATAAAAGTATTACATAAAAAAAATGGTGGACTGGTAAGTGCGAGACAGGCGGGTATTCAGATTGCATCAGGTGAATATATCGGCTTTGTCGATGCCGATGACTGGATAGAACCAGATATGTATCAGACATTATGTGATGCTGCAAAATGTGAAAATGCAGATATCGTTGCAGAGGGAATTATTGATGATTTTGGTGGTAATTGTATAACGGTTTTAAACCAAGTTGAAGCGGGTGTATATCAAACACAAGATGAACGGGAAAAACTATACGAGAATATGATTTGTTGTATGGAGTTTTTTGGAATTGGTATTCAACCATATCTATGCAATAAGATATTTCGTAGGGAAATCGTTGTCAAGCACATGACTAAGATACCATTGTCCGTTCAGGTGGGGGAGGATGCGGCGGCTGTTTATCCGATGCTGGCAATGGCAAAGAGCATTGTGATTTTGGATACAGTGCACTATCATTATTGCCATCATACAAATTCTATGATGATGGGAAACAGGAATGAAAACAGGGAATATGACAATGCTGTTTTATTGCATTCTTGGCTTATAAAGTCATTTAAAGAGCTTGGAATCGATCTGTTAGTCAACAGGCAGTTAGACAAGTATACAATCAATAATCTGATGGTCAGGGCTTATAGAAAGATTGTGCAAATAGATGGGAATCATATATTATTTCCATTTAATGAAGTAAATGAAGGCGATTCTATTGTTATATATGGGGCAGGTGCTCTGGGCAGAGCTGTATATCAATATGCTATGTCATGTGAAAAATTGCAAGTGAGGGTATTGGTAGATCGGAATGCAGGATATTATCAGCGTATAGGAATGAAAGTATGTACATTAGAGGAAACAGTGATTCAGAAATCCGACAAAGTTGTTGTAGCGGTGTTTAGCCAAGGGGCATATCAGTCCATTCATAAAAGTCTGGTAAGTGAAGGCGTAAAACCAGACCAGATTGTATGGATTGATAGTGAGGCTGCCAGGATTGCTAATTGGATAGAATTTGTCAGATAGGTGTTGGGAGATGTGTATGTTGGAGGAAATTTATTCAAAACTGATGGATCAGAAATCAAGAGCGATCTATAAGTCTAGGCTGCTCTATAGTTTGACAGGAGATTATGACGAAATCCGAAGAATTGTGGCAGATACAGATTCTGCAAAAGCGCTTCGGAACAAGGTGAATATTTCTGGCAGTAAACAGGTCATACTTTGGGGCACAGGTTTCTGGGGAAATTGGATGCTGAAAAGTTTCCCGGATATCAATTGGAGCGGGTATGCCGACAATGCGCCTCGTTGTTCGGTTATGAACGAACTTCCGGTATATAAATCTGTAGACTTCTTATCAGAATATGAGAATCCGAGCATTGTCATTGCGACAACATTTTTCCATAACGAAATCTATCACCAGCTTTTAGCTGCTGGAATCAGCAAAGACAGGATCATTGATGCCGGAGGGATGATGTGCGACCTGTTTGATGCCCAGTATTTTGACCTGCCGTATCTGAACCATGACGATGAGGAGGTCTTTGTCGATGCAGGGTGTTTTGATGGCATGACAGTGCGTAATTTTATTAGGTGGAGTGGCAGAAACTATAAAGAGATCCTGTCTTTTGAACTTGATGCAAAATGTTATAGAGAGTGTGGGGAGAAATTGAAGGATGTAAAGAATCTTACACTGGAAAACATCGGTTTGTGGAACAAGGAGGATGTGCTGTGTTTTCATGGAACAGGGGCATCAGATTCTAGGATTGATGCAGCCGGTGAGACACAGATAAAAGTTGGAAGGCTGGATGATATCGCGTATGACAGGCGTGTCAGTTTTATTAAGATGGACATAGAGGGTGCTGAGAAGGAAGCAATCCTTGGGGCGAGTAATATCATAGCCAGATACCAGCCCAAAATGGCAGTGAGCATCTATCACAAAAGAGAGGATATATGGGAACTTCCAAAACTGTTGCTTGAGATAAATCCTGAGTACAAGTTTTATCTGAGACATTATTCATTCAGAGATGCAGAGACAGTTCTTTATGCATTATAAAGAATGCTATTGGTTCAAGGCACAGAGTTTCAGCAGTGAAGGAGATAGGAAATATGCTTGATTTACATAATGACGTGGATGATATTACAGCGCTGTTTCAAAACCGAAAACAGCTTGTATTATATGGAGCGGGAGCTTCTGCAAAGCTGCTCGTTGCGTCATATTATAATAGAGGGATGAAGAATTGTCTTAGGTTTATTGTGGATGGTAATGAGTCTTTGGATGGTTCGGATTGCGTGATTGATGAAGGGCTTCGAATAAGAATTATCTCTTTGAAACATTTTTGTAGGGAATTTAAGGAGAAGATGCAGGAATTTACACTTTTGCTTACACCATATTATTCCCTTGATTTAGTACATCAATTAGAAGAGTTTTGTGAGTTAGATGGCGTTGAGACCTATATTTTTTCGCTAATAGCGAATAAGAAGACTTCAACAGTATTTGATTTAAAAGAAACATCTATTCCAGTAATACCGAAAAAGCTTCACTATTTTTGGTTAGGTGGATCAGATCTTCCAGATGACGATAAGAAAAATATAGAGACTTGGAGAAAATTTTGTCCAGACTACGAAATTATTCGGTGGGATGAGTCAAATTATGATTTTACAAAGTATAAGTATACAAAGGAAGCAATGGAGAAGGGGCAGTATATGTATGCAACGGATTTGGCTAGAAAGGATGTGTTGTATACTTATGGGGGAATTTATTTTGATACAGATGTAGAACTTTTAAGACCTATAGATGACCTTCTATACAATGAAGCATTTATTGGCATAGATGATGGAGGACAATTAAATTCCGGGTCTGGTTTAGGGGCGGTAAAAGGACATCCGGCAATCAGAGAACTGCTTGAGCTATATGATCATATGGCATTTGTAAACAGTGATGGAAGTCTGAATTTATCCTACAATACATTTTACGAAACGAAGTATATGATACAAAAAGGATTCGTGCTTTGCAATAAGTACCAGAAGATCAATGGCATATCATGTTTCCCTAGAGAGGTTTTAATGCCAGAGGGTGTGATAGGGCTTTATGACGATTATACGAAGAATACTTTTGCCAATCATAAGATTAATCCATATGATAAAACAGAGTGCAGAAAGGTACTGGCAAGACTCGACAGATAAGGGAGGGGGACGAAATATGTATCCGTTCTGTATTTACGGTGCAGGGATTGTTGCGGTCAGCATCTATACAGCACTTAAAACTACATATAATTGTATACCCTCAGCTTTCCTGATATCGGAACGGGGAGCCAACCCATTAGAAATAGACGGTATTCCTGTAAAAATATTGACAGAGTGGAGTACATCAAATAAGGAGATGATGTATCTGATTGCAGTACCGGAATCTCATCATGCAGTAATTGCAGGGCTGCTTTTTGAGCATAAAATCGACAGTGAACAGATCATATTTGTGGGGAATAAGCTGGAGAACAAAATCATGGGAGACTTTTATTCGGAGATGCCATTATTTATGACAGTACAGCAGATGTTGGCGATAAAAAAGCCTGTCATTGAAGTTTTCCAAGCAAAGAGCCACGTTGATCATACTTTACAGAATCCTGTAAATATTCCAAACTATGTGTGTCCTATCCAAGTAGGTGCCGAACTGACAGATCAGTTGATATTGGACAGGAGAGATAATGAGGGGGATAATATTTCTCTAAAAAATAAAAATTACTGCGAGCTGACAGCTACTTATTATGCATGGAAACACAGCAGTGCAGACTATAAGGGAATCTGTCATTACCGCCGTATTTTTGATATCAGTGATCAACAGATACAGAGGTTAATTGAAAAGAAATCTAAGTGGGATGTAGTGTTACCGTATCCTTCAATACATTACCCTAATATCTCAGGGCAGCATTCTAGGTATATAAACGAATCAGATTGGGAGGCAATGTGTTGTGCATTAAAGGAAACTGCGCCAGCGTATTATGAAAAGTTTAGAGAGATATTTTCTGGACCATATTTTTATAATTATAATATGCTGATTGCTAGAAAAGAAGTGTATGATGATTATTGCAGTTTTATTTTTTCCGTACTTGAAAGGACAGAAGCGCTGACCTTTCCGAAAGGCTGGGAACGTGCAGATCGATTTGCTGGATATTTGGGAGAAAATCTAACGACTTTATATTTTATGGCGAATAGAGACAAATTAAAAATGGTTCATGCAGGGAAGATATGGCTGACTTGAGTTTGTAGAGTTGAATACTATGACGCTTACTTCTTGTTTCTAAGGTTGTATTTAGAGGTTCATGTGTTAAAAACTAGGAGGTGATGTAAGTTGAATCATTTAATAAATAATCGGATATACCAGCCAGATATAATTCAGTCAGCCAATATGAAGCTGTCATGGGAAAAATTTAATAGTAAGACGCTTCTTATTACTGGTGCAACAGGTATGATTGCCTCGGTCATAATTGACATCTTCATGTATCGGAATAGAAATACGACACAAGAATGTGAGAAAATACATATTATCGCCATAAGCCGTTCTGAGCAGAAAGCGAGAAAACGCTTTGACGCATACTGGAATGATACATGTTTTACATATAGTTCCCACGATATCACAACCCCGCTGCCAGAGCTAGGAGACATCGACTATATTCTTCATGCCGCCAGCAATACCCACCCAAGAGCTTATGCTACCGACCCCATCGGGACAATTACAGCCAATGTACAGGGCACCTATCATTTGTTAGCGTATGCGGCATCTCATCATTGTGAACGTTTTTTCTTTTTTTCCTCTGTGGAAATCTATGGTGAAAACAGAAATGATGTGGATAAGTTCGATGAAGAGTATCTAGGCTATATCAATTGCAACACCACCCGCGCCGGATATTGTGAAAGCAAGCGTCTTGGCGAGGCGCTCTGTAACGCTTTCGCATCACAAAAGGGACAGGATTTTGTGATAGGAAGGTTTTCACGCGTGTATGGACCGACAATGTCCCCGGAGGATTCAAAAGCAATTGCGCAGTTTATCAAAAAGGCTGTGTCCGGTGAGGATATTTTATTAAAAAGTGAAGGGAACCAGCTCTATTCTTATACCTATGTGGTGGACGCAGCGACAGCGGCGCTCTGTTTGTTATTGCAAGGAGAGAATGGCAGCGCAGTGAATATTGCTGACAATGAATCTAACATTCGTTTGAAAGACATAGCCATGTTTCTTGCAAAAGAAGCTGGAACAAAAGTAGTTTTTGAATTGCCGGATGAAGTAGAGAGGGCAGGATATTCTACTGCGACAAAGGCAGTATTGGATACTAGGAAAATAGAACAGATTGGTTGGAAAGCACGGACTCCGATTAGACAGGGATTGAGTAAGACCGTGAAAATCTTGCGAGAGTTGCCGGGGAACTGTTAGAAAAAACAGGAAATCAAAGATTGAACTGTTATCATATATTTCAGATAAGGGGAGAAGACACAATGAATATAGCATTATTACTTGCAGCAGGTACAGACCCGACCTTCGGAATGGACGTACCAAAGCAGTTTGTAAATGTATACAATCGTCCTATCATTGTTTACACAATGGAAACGTTTCAGAACCATCCTGAGATTGACATGATTATGGTTGCATGTTTGAAGGGCTGGGAGAATATGGTAGATGCTTATGCAAAGCAGTTTGGTATCAGTAAGCTTAGGTGGGTCATACCAGGAGGAAGAACTGGACAGGAAACATCAAAACTTGCTGTGGACAGGCTGATGGAGGAATGTTCATCAGAAGATATCATTATCATTCATGACGCGATACGTCCTATGGTATCCGATGCGATTATATCTGATAGTATCTATACCTGCAAAAAGAAGGGTATGGGTGTTGCAGCAGTGACTTCTATGGATAATGTGATGATGACGGATGACGGCATGACAGGCAGACTTTCGATTTCACGCTATGCGTTCCGGCGTATTCAAACCCCACAGACGTATCTTCTTGGCGATCTAAAAAAAGCACATGAGGAGGCACTGGATAAGGGAATTGAACATGAGAATGACACGAACAATATTATTTCGAGGCTTGGAAAAGATGTATATTTCTCAAAAGGGTCTGACAAAAATCTGAAGATAAATACCGTGGAGGATGTCGCTATGTTTAAGGCGTTGTATGCTATGAAGAATGGGGATATTTAGGAATTATCATTTCTTTTTTACTGTTTTGAAGTATCAGATTATTGTTTGTTCGTAAAATAGAAAAGGGATCTTTGTAATGCTTTTGTGGAAAATAAGTAATATATAAGTGTAATACTATAAAATAGAGGGAGGAACATATGAACATTGCATTGATTCTCGCAGGGGGAAACGGTTCGCGTACAGAGCAGTCCATCCCAAAGCAGTTTATTAGTATATATGAGAAACCGATTATTATCTATACATTGGAAGCTTTTCAGATACACCCTGAAGTGGATGGTATCATTGTCTCCTGTATTGACGGCTGGCATGATGTTCTGAAAGGTTACGCGGCCGCGGCAGATATCACAAAGCTGCGCTGGGTCGTTGGCGGGGGAGATAATGGACAAGCTTCCGCACGCAATGCACTTCTCACACTGGAAAATATCTGTAATGAGGAGGATATTGTTATCATTCATGATGCAGTCCGTCCAATGATCTCACAGGAAATCATCACGGATTGCATTGAGAAGGCAAAACAGTATGGTTCAGGACTCTCCGCAATCCGCTGTCAGGAGACGATTATGCGCACAGAAGACGGAGAGGCTGGACATGTTGGAATTGACCGAAACGATATTATGCGTGTGCAGACGCCTCAGGCATATAGGTACGGAAAAGTGCTCTGGGCACATAAGGAGGCGTTGAAACGGGGGATTACAAATGCAGTATATACGAATACTTTAATGATGGAACTTGGTGAGGAGCTCCATTTTTCGTATGGTTCGAACAAGAATATTAAAATTACAACGTTGGAGGATATCGACATTTTTAAGGCACTTTATGCCACAAAAAGGGATGCTTGGTTGAGGAGCTCATAATAATAGGATAGCAACAAACAAAAGGTATGAGGTCGTATCGAGTGAATAGGGCTTTATATCTTTTTTGTTGTGGTGCAGCTCTATGATTTTGTCAATATTTGACTTGTAAGTGATTATTTCATGATTTTTGAAAATATACATTTACATAATGTCACCTTATAGGGTATACTAGAAGATAATGAGTTTTTTAAGGAAGTGAAACAATGGGTGACAACAGGGAGAAGCCGGAGTATCTCGAGATTTCTTGTCAGAATATAGAGTTGAGTGCGGAACCAGGGGAAATTGTTGAGGACAGCTTTGCCATACATGCTGCTGACAAATACACAGAGGGAAAAATTTATTCTTCAGATACCAGAATGAGAGTATATGAGAACACATTTTCGGGCGAGGAGACACAGGTTGCGTACTGCTTTGATGGAACTTCTGTCGAGGCGGGCAGCAGTATTCGGGGAGAATTTGTGGTCATAAGTAATCGCGGCGAGTATACGATACCTTATAAGGTCAATGTTCAGAAACCGCGCTTACAAAGCTCTCTCGGAACGATCAAAAACCTGTTTCATTTTACGAACCTGGCACAGACTAACTGGGAGGAGGCAGTGGCGCTTTTTTATTCCAGGAATTTTGCCTTGATTCTGCACAAAAGTGATAAGAATGCGGTCATGTCTTATACAGGGTTGACACGCAATGAGGGGAATCAGCAGAATGTAGAAGAATTTTTGATTGAGATCAGCAAGAAATCGCAAATTGTCTACAACTTTGATATCGAGGGATTTCTTCTTGAAGATGTGCAGGACAGCATTGTGAAAAGTGTTGTGATCAAAAGGAGCAGCTGGGGATATGGATGTGTCAATATATGGATAAAGGGAGATTTTATCAGTACCAACAGGCAGCAGCTTAACAATGAGGATTTTGTTGACAACAAATGTGTTTTTGACATCTACATAGATGCGTCCAGATTACATGAGGGTGTAAACAGCGGGGCAGTTATATTTTCAGATGCATGTAATGAATATACGATTCCGGTTGATATCTTGATGGAAGAAGAGCCGGAGAAGCGGACGGACCATCGCAAGCATAGGCAGGCGGTGTGTGGCATGAGCAGCGCTTATGTGGACATGCGGTTGGACAAGATTACGATGACGCAGTGGATTCATCGGTTTGAAAAGGAGCTTGGTGTCCTGCTGGAGATTGATGAGGATAGTATCCTCTATAATTTATATCGAGTGCAGCTGCTGATCACGAAGGAGCGTTTCAATGAGGCAAAATGGTATCTTGACATGTTGGAGCAGCGGCTGTCGAAAGAGCCGAGTGATATTTTTCAAAACTGTTATTATCTGTATCTGACAACACTGATTAACTGTGCAGAGGATTATGTCAAAAATGTCAGTGATGAGATCGAGACGATATACGCCAATAATGCGTTGGAGTGGCGTCTGGGTCTGTTTGTCCTTCAGTTGAATGAGGACCTGATCAGGAACAGGGAACTTCGGTGGCAGTTCATGGAGGAGATGTTTGAGAATGGATGCACCAGTCCGATGCTGCTGTGCGAGGCAGTACTTTTACTGCTGGAACATCCAACATTTCTGCTAAAGCTTGACAGATTTGAGGAGAACGTTCTGTGGCATGGTGCCAGACGGCAGATTCTCAAGCCGGAATTGATTGAGCAATTGCAATATCTGGCTGCAAGAAAGAAAGAATACTCGACACTGCTTGTCAGGATTTTGGGAGAAGTCTATAAGTCCTATGGGTCGCCGCAGACGGTAGCATCCATCTGTCATATATTGATATTGGGAGATAAGAAGGGTGTCGCCTACTATCCGTGGTACGCGCTTGGCGTAGAACATTCGGTGAGAGTTACCGGGCTTTATGAGTACTATATGATGTCGCTCGAGCTTGACAAGTATGGGGATATTAAGGGAAGTGTTGAAATTCCTAAGATGGTGCTGATGTATTTTGCGTATCAGAGTAATCTGGATTATGAGTTGAATGCATTTTTGTATGCCTATGTCATCAAGAATAGAGACAAATATCCAGATTTGGAGCAGAGTTATCGCATTGCGATTGAACGGTTTGTAGTGGATCAGATCAAGCTTGGACACATCAATGAGAACCTGGCGTATCTGTATAAAAATATGCTGGCGCCGCAGATGGTTATGGATGATACGGCATATGCCTTTACGCCGCTGCTTTTTATGCACCGTATCTATGTGGATAATCCCAAAGTCAAAAATATTGTGGTCATTCACGAGAAGGTGAACGGTGAGAGTTCATATCCAGTGGTGAATTGTGTCTGTATGATTCCTATATATGGAAGTGAGTATAAGTTATTCTTGCAGGACGAGAACGGAAACCGATTTACGAAGAGTATTCACTATGAGAATAAGCAGCTCATGGAGCCCAAGGAACAGATTGGGTATATCAGCGGTTATATGCAGGGGCGGTTAAGCTTTGACATTTATCTGTGTGAGGTGGACAAGAATTACATTACAATCTCCCATGAAAATGTCAGGCGATTCAAGAGTCTTGCCGAATCGCCGCAGGTGGTGGAAAACTTTAAGAAAGAGATACGGACAAAGCTCCTTAGGTTCTATTATGACAATGATATGATTGGCGAGCTGGATGCCTTTTTGGAGGATGTAGAGGCGGATGAAATGGAGGCAGCCGAGCGAGCGGAGTTTATCAAGTACTTAATCTCGAGAGGGATGTTTGACAAAGCTTACTATTGGCTGAAATCTTTTGGGGTGGCAGATGTGGAGCCCAAGTCTGTGGCAAGGCTTGTCAGCAAACGCCTTATCAGCAAGGATTATGAATATGATGAGTTTCTTGTAAATGTTGCGCATTATATTTACAAGAATATGAAATATGATGAAAATATTCTGCGATATCTGATGATCAATTATGATGGAAGGGCTTCAGAACTTCGGAAATTATGGAAATCAGCGGTGGATCTGGAGCTAGATGCGAAGTTGATCCTGGAGCGGATTCTCAGGCAGATTGTATATACAGGGATTGCGATTCAGG
The DNA here is from genome assembly GCA_910586405.1 of uncultured Lachnospiraceae bacterium. GTDB lineage: Bacteria > Bacillota > Clostridia > Lachnospirales > Lachnospiraceae > COE1. Next base: position 32,979 of record CAJUII010000019.1, on the reverse strand, counting down.
ACAGGGACAGTATGCTGACTGCATATGTGCAGTATGAAGATCATGATGCGCTGCTGGTGAATGGCATTTTGTTGAATATCGCATATGAGTATTTTGTCTATGAGGCGATTACCAATTCGGAAGTGTTTGATATCCTGTATCAGAAATATATAAAAAGAGAGCTGACAGATCGAGTGTGTAAGTTAGCTCTCCTAAAATTCTGGGCAGAAAATATACAAAATATGGAGATTCCAGAGGATGTTGCGCGATCGTTTATAAGTGAGCTTCTGAATGAGGAGGTGTATTTCCCATTTTATGTGAATCTTGTAGAGATGGTGCCGGAGCTGCATTATATGAAGAACAGTATCTTCATCGAATACCGGACCCAGCCGCAGAGCCAGGTTTATATACATTATGCGTATGACGACGGCACGGTGGATGAAGGCAGTTATGAAATCAGAGATATGAAGGAAATGTATGATGGAATCCATGTGAGTATATTTCAACTCTTTCATGGGGAGACGATCCAGTACTATATCACGGAAAATTATCTGGAGGAGAATGGCGTGGTCACGGAGCATGTGACGCAGAGTGGCACACTTTCGGGAATGTCTGAGACATCTGCCATGTCCGGGAAACAGGGCGCGGATGATCGATTCAGCATATTAAATGATATATTGCTGAGTATCAGTCTGCATGACGAGATGACGGCACAACAGTTGACAGAGGATTATGTTTATCAGGATTATTGTGTCAGAGAACTGTTTAAGGTATTGTGACCAGAGGAGTAAGGTAATGTTATGACGAAAAAGAATAAAGTGGTAGTCGGCTTTGACCTTGGAAATGACTATTCGCAGATTAGCTATTGCAGACAGGATCAGAGTATGCCTGACACAGTCAGCCTAGTGATGGGGGAGGAACAGTACAATATTCCCACACTGCTTTGTAAAAAAAATGACGCTGCGGGAAGCACTGCTTGGCTGATTGGGAATGAGGCGCTCAAGACTGCGAAGGAAGGACAGGGGACGCTTGTTGAGGATTTGCTTGTGTTAGCGAAAAATAATACCAGTGTCAAAGTTGGCACTGATTCTGCTGCTGAGGAGGCACTGACTGCCGAGTATCTTCTTGAATTGTTTGTGAGAAAAGCACTTGCGCTGCTGTCGGCGTATATCGTGTTCGAGGATATCGCAGCGGTGGCATTTACCCTAAAGGAGATGGATACAGGGGTTATGGAGATGCTTCGGACGGTATTTATGCGTGTGGGGCAGAGGAAGATGGAGATTTATTTTCTGAGCCATGAGGACTGCTTTTTTCAGTATATGATTCATCAGCCGCAGGAGATGTGGATTCATGATGTGCTGCTGTATGATTACAGGAATTCTGGAATTGACAGCCATCTGCTCACAATGAACAGAAAGACAAATCCAGTGGCGTGCTTTATAGAGACAGCGAACTATCCACAGATGCAGATTCCAACGCTTGCGGACAGAACGGAGATGTCGAAAAGTGCATTTTACAAGCAGCTTGACTCAATGCTGCTCGATATCGTGCGGAAAAATTGTGACCAGAGGGTCATCACATCCGTCTTTTTGCTGGGAGAGCATTTCTCAAAGGACTGGTGCAGAGATTCACTGAAGTATATGTGTCGGGGAAGGCGCGTGTTCCAGGGAAATAATCTTTTCAGCAAAGGGGCATGTTACGGGGCGCGGGAGCGTGTGTATCCCTCCACGCTGTCGGGAGCGTACGTGTATCTGTCAGAAGATAAACTGCGTGCCAACATCGGCATGACCTGTGACCAGGGACAGACAGAGGTTTATTATCCGATTCTTGATGCGGGGACAAACTGGTATGAAGCGAACAATACATTTGATGTGATGCTTGTGAAAAATAATACAATCACGCTCAATATTTCTCCGGTGGATGGGAGAAAGACGCGGGTAGCGCGGATCTCACTTGAAGGTATGAAAGTTCGGGGCAATAAGACAAACCGCGTGGGTCTTCGGTTTTATATGGAGGATGCCAATGCTGTGCAGATTGAGATTACGGATAAGGGCTTCGGAGAATTTTTTCCGTCTACAGGACAGGTTTGGAAGGAATGCCTGCCGCTTGAGGCGATCACGTAAAATACTCTGAGAGAAAAGGTTATACAAAGAGGTTATGTAAATGAATAATGTTTGTTTATGTACAGGAAATTATGCTAAAAATCCATTTTATTTAAAATTTTCTGACATTTCATTGTATTCTATAGAGGAATTATGTTATTATTTTATGGAAAGGGTGCATTTGCTGGATGACTCCATTGTTTCCGTGGAGCTGGTCAACTGGATTCGGCATGAATGCGGGCTTGCGGAGCTGGCAGATGAACTCGATATATATGTCAGGAAGCATGTGTCAGTAGCTGCCTTTGTATCAACTGTATTTGAGCGGACCGGAATGTATGACAGTAGTACCATCAAGCAGGTTGACCGTATACTAAAAGAACAGTCCAGTCTGACGACGATCGAACGGTACAAAAAACGTGCAGAATATTTGTATCAGCAGGGGAGATTCCGGCAGGCATTGTCTATTTACAGAGAGCTTGTGGCGTACATACCATCGCGCGACAATGCAGGAAGAGCGCTTCTGTATTATAATATGGCGTCAATCTATGCCATGGACTTTGCCTATAAGCAGGCGGCAGATTTGTATTATGAAGCATATCTGCTGCATCCAGACAGACAGACAAGGTATGCCTATATCCTTGCGAACAAAAAGGCACTCACAGACTATGCATACGGCGCTTTCAAGAGAGAAAATCCGAATTGGGAGGAGGATTTTCTAAAGGTGGAGCAGTTGTGTGCGCAGGCGGATGAAAAGTGGCTTGCGTCGAGGGAACGAAAACTGGTGACAGAACTGGCACGGCTCAAGGAGGAGGGAAAACTCGAGGCGTACAGCCAGCAGTCCGAAGGACTGATTCAGCAGCTTAAGAAGGATTACAAACGTCAGACAATGAATTAGAATGACCGAAGAAAGGAGTTATGGAAATGGGGTTATTGGGAAAAATCAAAGGACTTTTTAATCGGCAGGCGGATGAGGAAGAAAATGTGTACCGCCCGGACTGGGAGGAGGAGAGTCTAAAGCGCGACAACATTGACATGCACGACAAGAAGCAGCGCGAGCACTATGTCAAGGCGTGTCTGGAGCAGATGTCAGAGGCGTCTAAGGAGCTGGATGCACTCGGCGGCGAGTACAACCTTGTGACTTCCTATCTGACGGATATGGAGGAAATCGAGGCGCAGACCGATGAGGTGAAGGAGCAGTTAAAGACTTATGCGACAAAGCTTTTGGAGCTGGAGAACAGCAGGGAGAAGCTAGATAGGAAACGGCGGATCATGAAGCCGGAGGATTATCTGCGCATGGAGCGCGTGGAACCATATATGCCAGAGGGCTATAACAGATTAAAAGAGGCAGAAGAGTATCAAGTGCTGGTGAAAAAGGATATGGGAAGGCTCGAGGGCGAACGTCATGCCTATTTTTTCAGGAAAAACGAGCTTCAAAATACAATGCAGATCATGAAGGGCATCACGTTTATCAGTGTTGGCTCGATGCTGTTTCTGGTGCTGATGCTCACGATCATCGGTGCGGCATGGAAGCTGGATGTCTCACTTGGATATGCGGTTGCGGTACTGATTGCGGCGTGTACACTTGCGTTTGTGTATGTCAAATTTCATGAGGCGCAGCGGGAGCTTGTGAGGGTTGAGAAGGGAATCAATAAGCTGGTACTGCTGCACAATACTGTGAAAATACGCTATGTGAACAATACTAATCTTCTGGAATATTTGTATGTGAAATATGATGTGAACAGCTCCAATGAGCTCAAAAAACTCTGGGACAAGTATCTGGAGGAAAATATTCATCGGGAGCAGGAGAAACAGATGGATCAGGATTTGGACTTCAATGAGGCGGCATTGATCAAACTTCTGCGCCGATGCAATCTAGCAGACCCGAATATCTGGCTGCGCCAGGCAGCAGCATTGATTGACAATAAAGAGATGATCGAAATCCGGCACGGACTGATCATCCGCCGCCAAAAGCTCAGAAAGCAGATGGAGTACAATGCCAAAGCGGCACAGGAAGCACAGGATGAGGTGAAAGACATTGTGGATAAATATCCAGAGTATGCCGAGAAGATCTTGAACCTTGTGTCTGATTATGAGAAAGCGCTTGCATAAAGATTTTAAGTATATTTAGGAGGAAGAAAGAATGCAGGAATTTACACCAATCAAAGAAGGTAAGGTACGTGAGGTATATGACAATGGAGACAGTCTGATTATTGTGGCGACTGACAGGATTTCCGCCTTTGACGTCATTTTAAGAAATAAGATTACGAATAAAGGTGCGATACTTACACAGATGTCAAAGTTTTGGTTTGACTTTACAAAGGATGTTGTGCCAAACCACATGATTTCCGTGGATGTCAAGGATATGCCTGAATTTTTCCAGACAGAGCAGTTTGAGGGAAAGAGCATGATGTGCCAAAAGCTTGAGATGCTTCCGATTGAGTGCATTGTGCGCGGATATATTACCGGCAGCGGCTGGGCAAGCTACAAGGAAGATGGAACGGTATGCGGGATCAAACTGCCGGAGGGATTACAGGAGTCTGAGAAGCTTCCTGAGCCAATCTACACACCGAGCACAAAGGCGGAGCTTGGGCTGCATGACGAGAATATCTCTTTTGAGCGCAGCATCGAGGTGCTAGAGGCGCAGTTCCCTGGAAAGGGCAGGGAATATGCCGAAAAGATTAAGGATGCCACAATTGCGCTTTACAAAAAGTGTGCGGCATATGCGCTGAGCAAAGGCATTATTATTGCGGATACGAAGTTTGAGTTTGGTCTTGACAAGGATGGCAATGTGGTGCTCGGCGATGAGATGCTCACACCGGACAGCTCCCGCTTCTGGCCGCTGGAGGGATACGAGGCAGGAAAGGGACAGCCGTCCTTTGATAAGCAGTATGTGAGAGACTGGCTCAAGGTGAATCCAGACAATGAGAATCTGCTGCCAGAGGACGTTGTCACCAGAACAGTTGACAAGTACAAGGAGGCATTTGCACTGCTCACTGGAAAAGAGTTTGTGTAAGGAGTATAAAAAAATTTTATGTACAATGAAGAGATCAGCAGAAATCTTGAGGAGACAGGTGTAAAGGAGGAGTGCGGCGTCTTTGGCATCTATGATTTTGATGGCCAGGATGTCGCATCCACGATATATTACGGACTTTTTGCTTTGCAGCACAGGGGGCAGGAAAGCTGCGGGATTGCGGTCAGTGAGACGAGTGGTCCTAAGGGCAGAGTTTTGTCCTACAAGGGAATGGGGCTAGTCAATGAAGTTTTTACGCAGGACAGCCTAGAGACAATGAAGGGCGATATTGGTGTAGGACATGTGCGTTATTCCACAGCAGGCGCGTCCACACGGGAGAATGCCCAGCCGCTTGTCCTAAATTATGTGAAGGGTACGCTGGCGCTGGCGCACAATGGAAATCTGATCAATGCGGTAGAACTCCGACATGATTTGGAATACACAGGCGCTATTTTCCAGACAACGATTGACTCGGAGGTGATCGCGTACCATATTGCACGGGAGCGCCTTCATGTAAAAACTGTGGAGGAAGCGGTAAACCGAGCATGTCAGAAAATTCAGGGTGCCTACTCCTTGGTGGTTATGAGTCCTAGAAAGCTGATTGGGGCGCGGGACCCTTATGGATTTAAGCCACTCTGTATCGGGAAGCGGGAGAACAGCTATATCATTACCTCTGAGACCTGTGCGTTGGATACCATTGGTGCGGAGTTTGTGCGCGATGTACTTCCAGGTGAGACGGTCACGATCACGCCAGAAGGCGGGATTATTTCAGATTTGTCGCGCGCAGTCTCGAGGGGGCAGGAGGCGAGGTGCATCTTTGAATATATCTATTTTGCACGACCTGACAGTCACATTGACGGGGTGAGCGTGTATGCGTCACGAATCCGGGCAGGGCGTTTTCTCGCGGCAGATTCTCCGGTGGAGGCAGACCTTGTCGTGGGGGTGCCTGAGTCTGGAAATGCGGCAGCGCTTGGGTATTCACTGCAATCAGGGATACCTTATGGTACTGCTTTTGTGAAAAATGGCTATGTCGGAAGGACCTTTATCAAGCCCAAGCAGAGCAGTCGCGAGTCGAGTGTTAAGGTAAAGCTGAATGTTCTAAAAGAGGCGGTCAACGGAAAACGAATCATTATGATCGATGATTCGATTGTGCGCGGAACGACTTCGGACAGGATTGTGCGAATGCTTCGCGAGGCAGGTGCAAGGGAGGTGCATGTGCGCATCAGTTCACCGCCGTTTCTGTGGCCTTGCTATTTTGGGACGGATGTGCCGGAGAAGGAGCAACTGATCGCAAATGACAGGACGGTTGATGAGATCAAAGAGATGATCGGCGCGGATACGCTTGGATACCTGAATATAGAGCGGCTGAGAGAGATGGTGGACGGGCTGGGCATCTGCACAGGGTGTTTTAATGGCATCTATCCAATCAATCCGCCCACGGAGGATATCCGCGGCGATTTTGACAAATAAAGATTTAGGATGAGGAGAAGAGTATGAGTACAGACAGATACACAAGTCCCCTTTCTGAGCGCTATGCCAGCAAGGAAATGCAGTATATTTTTTCACAGGATATGAAATTTAAGACATGGAGACGGCTCTGGGTTGCCCTGGCGGAGACAGAGATGGAGCTTGGACTGAGTGAGAATGGCAAGCCAGTCATCTCTCAGGAGCAGATTGATGAGCTGAAGGCACACATGGAGGATATCAATTACGAGGTAGCCAGAGAGCGCGAAAAGCTTGTGCGCCATGATGTGATGAGCCATGTCTACGCGTATGGTCAGCAGTGTCCGAAAGCAGCAGGCATCATTCATCTGGGAGCAACCTCATGCTATGTTGGAGACAACACAGACATTATTGTGATGAATGAGGCGATGAAGCTCGTGCACAAAAAGCTCGTGAATGTGATTGATGAGCTTGCGAAATTTGCGGAGAACTACAAGAGTCTTCCGACGCTTGCCTTCACACATTTTCAGCCGGCGCAGCCCACCACGGTAGGTAAGCGCGCAACTCTCTGGATGCAGGAGTTCTTGATGGATCTGGAAGATTTAGAGTATGTAATGGGAAGTCTGAAGCTGCTTGGGTCGAAAGGAACGACAGGTACGCAGGCAAGCTTTTTGGAGCTTTTTGACGGAGACCAGAACACGATTGACAAGATTGATCCCATGATTGCCGCGAAGATGGGCTTTCAAGAGTGCTATGCAGTGTCGGGGCAGACATATTCCAGAAAGGTTGATACCAGGGTGGCAAATATCCTTGCTGGAATCGCGGCAAGTGCGCACAAGATGTCAAATGATATCCGGCTGTTACAGCACTTAAAAGAGGTGGAGGAGCCTTTTGAGAAAAATCAGATTGGTTCGTCTGCGATGGCTTATAAGAGAAATCCAATGCGGTCTGAGCGCATTGCATCCCTGTCCCGCTATGTGATGATCGATGCATTAAATCCGGCGATCACGTCTGCGACACAGTGGTTTGAGCGGACGCTGGATGACTCTGCAAATAAAAGGCTCTCCATCCCGGAAGGATTTCTCGCCATTGACGGTATTTTGGATTTGTGCCTCAATGTTGTGGACGGACTTGTGGTTTATGATCAGGTCATCACAAAGCATCTGCTGGCGGAGCTTCCGTTTATGGCGACGGAGAATATCATGATGGATGCTGTGAAGAACGGCGGCAACAGACAGGAGCTCCACGAGAGGATACGAACGCTCTCTATGGAAGCTGGAAAGATGGTCAAGGTGGAGGGAAAGGACAATAACCTGTTAGAGCTGATTGCGGCAGACCCTGAGTTCAATCTGACATTGGAGCAGCTTCAGGCAGCGATGGACCCGTCCAAGTATGTTGGCAGGTCGCCTGTACAGGTTGATAACTTTCTTGACAAGGTAGTAAAGCCAGTGCTTGAGGCGAACAAGGCAGAGCTGGGCATCAAGGCAGAAATTAATGTATAAATATTCTTTACTTCTCAACCAAAAAGTTGTATCATTATTAGCGGTGCTTAACGCACATCGATACAGGAAGTATACAATTCAATAAGGGCGTGTTCAGAATCATAGAATAAGGCTGTTCTGAACAGTTCCGAGGAAGAACCGGAGGTATGTCAATGGTAAAAGCAGTAGTAGGAGCGAACTGGGGCGACGAGGGAAAGGGTAAAATTACTGATATGCTCGCGCGTGAAGCAGATATTATTATCCGTTTTCAGGGGGGCGCAAATGCAGGGCACACAATTGTGAACAATTATGGTAAGTTTGCACTTCACACGCTGCCTTCAGGCGTATTTTATAATCATACGACAAGCATAATAGGCAATGGTGTGGCGCTGAATATCCCAATTTTGATGGATGAGATCAAGTCAATCACAGACAGAAATGTGCCGATGCCTAAGATTCTGGTATCAGACAGGGCACAGATTGTGATGCCGTACCATATCCTGTTTGACCAGTATGAGGAGGAGCGTCTGGGCGGTAAGTCCTTTGGCTCTACCAAGTCTGGCATTGCACCTTTTTATTCAGATAAATATGCAAAAATCGGATTCCAGGTAAGTGAGTTATTTGATGAAGAGCTTTTAAAAGAGAAGATTGAACGTGTGACAGCGCAAAAAAATGTGATTCTGGAGCATCTGTATCACAAGCCGACAATCGTACCGTCAGAGCTTCTTGACACGCTGCACACCTACAGAGATATGATAAAGCCTTTTGTGTGTGATGTTTCTGCATATCTTGACGAGGCGATCAAAGCTGGCAAGAACATACTTTTAGAGGGGCAGCTTGGGACTTTAAAGGACCCAGATCACGGCATTTACCCGATGGTGACATCGTCCTCCACGCTGGCAGCTTACGGTGCAATCGGTGCAGGCATCCCGCCTTATGAGATTAAGGAAATCTATACCGTGTGTAAAGCGTACTCCTCATCGGTGGGGGCAGGTGCTTTTGTGTCAGAGATTTTCGGCGAGGAGGCAGATGAACTCCGGCACCGCGGTGGAGATGGCGGAGAATATGGCGCTACGACAGGTCGGCCGAGACGTATGGGGTGGTTTGACTGTGTGGCATCGAAATACGGCTGTCGTTTGCAGGGTACGACGGCGGTGTGCTTTACTGTGCTGGATGTTCTTGGTTATCTGGATGAGATTCCAGTCTGCACAGGGTATGAGATTGACGGCGAGGTGACGACACAGTTCCCTGTCACAGCCAAGCTTGGAAAGGCAAAGCCGGTATTCACGACACTGCCGGGATGGAAGTCAGATATCAGAGGTATTAGAAATTATGAAGAGCTGCCTGAGAACTGCCGCAGATATGTGGAGTTTATCGAGGAACAAATTGGCTATCCAATCACGCTTGTGAGCAATGGACCAGCCAGAGATGACATTATATATAGAAAGAGTACGTTAAATCAATAAATGTAGTGATATCAAGCCAAAGGCAATGTAGATCGTTGTCTTTGGCTTGTTGCAAAATTTGTATGCGGTAAAGGATGAAATAGAATGAAGAAGGACAACCGTTTTGTTAAAAAGAGCATTCTGTCATGGTTCGTGGCAGTTGTGCTTGTGAGCTTCCTGACGGCTTGTGGTACAGGCGGACATGTGAATACACATCTGGCATCTGGCATGAATGTTGCGATGATCACGGATGCGGGCAATATCACAGATCATGGTTTTAATCAGGCAGCCTATGAAGCATGCGGGAATTGGGCTGATATTAACGATATACCATTCGCGTATTATATGCCAGCGCAAGACTCAGATGAGGCAAGAAACGCAAGCATTGATCAGGCGGTAGCGGATGGTGCGAACATCATTGTTTTGCCGGGCTATGTGTTTGCGGCATCAATTATAACTCAGCCAGCGCAATATCCTGATGTGAAGTTCATAGCCCTTGATGTCAGTGCAGATGACATCCGTGAGAAAGGGGGGTGGGAAGGTGCTTCCAATGTTTACTGCTGCACCTATCAGGAGGAAATCTCAGGATATATGGCAGGATATGCGGCTGTGAAATCGGGTTATAAGCATCTGGGCTTCCTTGGCGGCGTGTCCGTGCCAGCAGTGACACGCTATGGTTATGGGTATTTGCAGGGAATAGACGATGCAGCTACAGAGTTGGGCATTGCAGAACGTGTGGAAGTAGAGTATGTGTGCGGCGGTCTGTTCTATGGGGATGATGCCATCACAGATGTCATGGATACATGGTTTGGGACAATGGGTGTGGAAGTGGTGTTTGCCTGCGGCGGCAGAATCTATACGTCCGCAGCAGAGGCAGCGGCAAGGGCTCAGGGAAAATTGATAGGTGTTGACTCTGACCAGCAGCCCATTATTGATGAAGCTTACGGACAAGGCATGACAATCACCTCTGCAATGAAGGGGCTTTCCCCGACCATCAACAGAGTTCTCACGGGAATCAGAGACGGAAACTGGGACGAGTATGCAGGAAAAATTGAGAATCTCGGGATTGTCACAGAGAATGCGGAGGAGAATTATGTACAGCTTCCAATCCGCTCGACGCAGTGGAGCAGCCGCTTTACCGAAAAGGATTACCGCACACTTGTGAAGGCACTCTACAATGGCAGAATTACAGTCTCTAGTGATGTCTCGACAATACCGTCAACAACAGTCCGTGTGACTGATCACGGGAGTATTCAGTAAAGATGATCTTTTAGGTGCAGTTTGCGATATGCACTAGGTGTCATTCCTGTATATTTTTTGAACTGTCTCATAAAGTGGAGTTCATTGTCATATCCGCAAAAGACAGACAGTGCCTGGATCGTCATGTCCGTTGTCTCTAGGTAGAACTGCGCGTTTTTGATGCGTGATTGAATGATATCCTGAATACAGGTAGTGTCAAAGAAGCTTTTATAGAGACGTTGAAAATGGGTCGGGCTAAGATTCGCTTCCCGCGCAATTGAAGCAACGTCCCATTTTTTATGCGGGGCGTTTCGAATGTTCATTCGAATTTGGCTCAGCAGTAGAAAATACTTATTTTTTCGCCTTTCATCTTCGCTGGCATGAATCTGTCCGGCGAGAGAATACAGCAGCGCATGCATGAGGGCATCGATGAGCTGTTCCTTATATAGATGCGTGGAAAAATTTTTAGAGACAATAATCTTAATATATTCTGTCAGCAAAGTCGTATCTATCAAAGGAAATGGATGGTTGAGCGGGAGGGCTAGTTTTTCGACTAGATTTTCCTCCTCTGCAAAGTCAAAGCGAACCCAGTCGTCACTGTAGGTCTGTGTATGACAGCCATAGTGCACATAGGCAGTTTTGTCATACAAGACTGCCGTGTTGGGGGGCGTATTGATGATTTGACCGCCTATTTCAAAAAATGCCTCCGTCCGTATAAACATAAGCGTATAAAATCCGTTTCCGTTCGGACGCCTAATGTCAAAACCTGCGAGATGTCGGGAATCAAAGCCACAATTACTTACAAGAATCATGATTATACCTCCTGGAGTAGAGACTGTGGATAATTGATATAAAACATAGTGTAACGTATGAAAATGTATCTGTCAATCTATTTTCTGGATAAAAAAGTGCAAAAAGTAAGTTTTTGATGGATTTGGTAATTGTTTCTTGTTTTGGAAACATGTATTCTATTTCACGTGGATTAAATTCAAATCTGAAATAATAGAGGAGGTGAATCTATGATAAGCAAAAACATATTTTTAACAGACATCGATGAAGTTATGGAGTTTGTCAATCACGTGGAGAAATGTTCTTATGATGTAAACATCGCTGTGGATGACTCTGTAATTAATGCAAAATCTGTTCTTGGGATGCTGAGTAAGGGATTCCGCCGTATGATGCGAATGGATATCCACGCAGACCATGCAGAAGAACTGTTAGAAAAAATCGGAAGATTCTGCATTTAGGCAACAAAGAAGGAGCAAGATAACAAATACGATAGAAGCAGCAAAGTCCTCCAATCGCGGTTGGGGGATTTTTGTTGTGGGGGATTTTATGAATTATGATTTGACACAGGGAAATATTATGAAAAACCTGCTGAAGTTTTCCTTTCCGATTATGGTGGGCAATGTGCTTCAACAGCTTTATAACGTGGTAGATACGTTGATTGTCGGACGATACTTGGGCAAAAACGCGCTGGCGGCAGTGGGGTCTTCTTACACGCTGATGGTTTTTGTGACTTCTATTATATTAGGGCTTTGCATGGGCAGCAGCGCCTTTTTTTCTATGCAGTTTGGCAGGCGTGACCAGGACAGATTGCAGCAGGGAATCTATATGGCATTTTTGATGATTGGCATCGTCACAGTGACGCTGAATGTTTTTGTCTATGCAGGGATTTATGGAATACTTGCATTTCTCCGTGTGCCTATAGAGGTTGCGCCTTTTATGAAGACGTATCTATTGTGGATATTTTCAGGAATAGCGGCAACATTTCTGTATAACTTTGTTGCCAACTTTATGCGCGCTCTTGGAAACTCGCTGATACCACTTTGTTTTCTTGGCATCTCGGCAGTGCTGAATATTTTTCTGGATTTATTTTTTATAAGAGTGCTGCTGTGGGGGGTCGGCGGCGCCGCAATCGCAACAGTCATCTCACAGTATGTCGCAGGTGTCGGCATTCTGATATACTGCGTGAGAAAATATCCTCAAGTACATATCAAAAAGGAAAACAGGCGATGGCATTCAAGCATTCTAAAGGAACTGCTCGGTCTGTCGTCCTTGACATGCCTACAGCAGTCGGTCATGAATTTTGGCATCTTAATGGTACAGGGGCTTGTCAACAGCTTTGGTTCTGTGGTGATGGCTGCATTTGCCGCGGCTGTCAAGATTGATTCCTTTGCCTATGCACCTGTGCAGGATTTTGGCAATGCGTTCTCAACCTATGTGGCACAGAATTATGGTGCAGGAAAAAGCGATCGAATCCGTAAGGGAATGCGGGATGCGGTGTTTGGTGCATTTGTATTTTGTGCACTCATTTCAGTATTGGTAGTGCGCTTCGCGAAGCCGCTCATGTCATTGTTTCTGGATGAGAGCAGTGCAGATGCCGTTCTGGTCGGCGTCGGCTACCTGCGTATCGAGGCGTCTTTTTATTTTGGCATTGGTCTATTGTTTTTGTTCTACGGGTACTTCCGTGCAGTCAACAAGCCCGGAATATCAGTTGTTCTCACTGTGGTGTCGTTGGGAATGCGCGTGCTGCTCGCATATCTTTTGTCGTCGATTGAGTCTGTCGGCGTGACGGGAATCTGGTTGTCTGTGCCGATAGGATGGGTGCTTGCAGACGCGGCAGGAGTCTACTTTTATGTACATGGACGTGCGCCAAAAAGTGCTGTATAAATTTATGATATAGTTGCCGTAATTTGTGTATGGTAAACGGTTGTGTGAATACGTGATATGGTATATAACAAATGACAGAATTTGTGAAAGAATGATGCATAAGAGAAATATTATGCGTTGAATAGGAGGAGGAACGTGCGATGGGGCATAATATAAGCGCCATTATTGGCAGACAATGTACGATAAAAAAATTAGCAGGAACTTGGATTAATGCACAGGTGATTGAACTGCCGCAGAAGTTTGCTATGGTATTTTTGACAAATGCATTTCTGGAAGATATAGAGGAGCTATATGATATTTGTGATGCGTGTTGCTGTCCAGAGCTGGACGGTTTTACCACCATCGCAGAACAGCTTTTGCAGGAGTATTCGTTTCACACGAGACTTGCATACATTGAAACGGATTATTTTGGCGGCGTAGGGACGCAAGGAGGAGTGCTCTACGAAAACGCACATATGATGATAGAACCGCGCAGCGGCGAAGGAACAATCAATCTATTGCTGAGAGAACTTGGCGTCTCGTGTGTGCGGGATAAGGATGAATTTGACAGTCTGAATCTGGGGAACTATCGGCATATGCAGGATTTTTAGAGAAGAACATTATGTACAGGTCACTGGAATTGCAGAGGTTTAGCTCTTGCAATTCCAGTGATTTTTTAGTTCTTAGTCTCTTTTTTGATAGGAGCGTGAGATTTTCCACAAACCAGCAAATAACAGGATGCAGACAATCGATACAATCACGCCAGGGATAAAGCCCTTCGGAAAATAGTGCAGTGCGATGGTGTGAGTGCCTTCGTCCAGTTCCATGCTGATAAAAGTATCCTCAAAGATATCCATGTCTGTCTTAGCGCCATCTACATACAATGTCCAGCCAGGGTCATAGGGGATTGACAGAACGAGCTGACCGGGTGACGTGACGTCTATGTGCCCATTTAAGGTGGTCTCATCATAATTGTCAACGGTCATTGTCTGGCGGTTTAGCTGACTGATAAACTGGTCCAGTACCGATTCATCGATCCTGTAGGCAGTCAAATTTAAGTCTTTGCCGTTCTCGGATTTTAGAGAGAGAGTCTCGCCAGCTTTGTGATAGCCAAGATCAAGGATATATTTTTTCTTGATCTGACTGAAACTTTTCGATTCTTCCTCGTAATTCATCTTGATGGTGTCAATCTTGGTGTTGGCAGTATAAGCATAGTAGTGTGCACTCTCCTCAATATAAAGTTCCGCCTGAGCGCCATAGGAGTTAATTGGAACATTGAGAAAGATATCGTCGTCGATACCAAGACGGTGAACAAGCTTAATCTGACGTTCGATTGGATTTAGATTCTTGTCTTCTGTGTCCTCCTCATGGATTGTTTCCGCGACAATATCGGCGTCATCGAAGCGTGCGTTGGCGGAGGTGATCATATATCCGAGCGGGACTGAATAATTATTCTTGTACAGATACAAATTTCCCTCCGTATCATCGAGTGTAAACAGGTTATCATAGCCTCTGTCTAGGGTGTATAACATATAGCGGTTGGAAAGCAGTGCAGCAGTTACGGGTGTGGCGCCATCGTAACAGTAGTTGACACGGCTGCCTTTCATGCCGTACTTTTCATAAAAGTCAGACACGAGCGAATTCAGTGTAGAAGAAAAATAGGAACCGCCCTGAAAACCGATGAGCATGGCGTCGTTTTGCGTTCTGCGCGCAAATTTTTCAAAACGAAAGAAATCGCCACCTTCCTTCTGAACAGTTCTGTCTGTCAGTGTTTGATAGGAGTCATAATTGGACAGGTATGTGGTCCTTGACACGGTTGGAACACTGGTAAGGTAGGTGTTTACGCCGGATTCTGTGATGGTGACGAGTATGGCGCAGATGCATAAAACTCTTGAGAGTGTACTATGATTTCTATAATAGTAGATCAGCACAGCATAAATCAGCAGAAAGACTCCTGTAAATAAAAAGCAAACACCCGTAAAAGAATCATCGGTCACTATTTTCTCGCACAGCAGGATAAAGAACAGGCATCCTGCAAAGACAGCACTCATCTCCGTTTTTGTGTATTCACGGATATAAGAGAACGCCTCGTAGCAGACTGTCAACAAAAGTAAAATATATAAAAATGATTGTCTGGCGGGCAGGGAGTCTGGGTAATTGAGTCCATGCCATATGAAATTTAATGTATTGGTGGAGAAACTGATCAAAATAAAAGCGAGCAAAAATAATTTTGGCGCTTTCTCCCGCAACGGGATTTTCTTTTGCAGGGCATACAGCGGCAGCAGAACAAAGACAAGCACACCGCAGTAAATATTCGGCCAGTGGTCTAATCCAGTCTCGACAATCACATCAAAGCAATGTCTGGCAACCATGTCGATGACAGGAAAGTACGTTTTGATCTTTGTAGGAAAGTTGATATCACTAAATTCCGTAAAGCGCAGTGCCGCCAGTTCCGGCAGAAGCAGAACTGCCGCCATGCCGCCGGCAAGCAGCGAATAAATCCCAAAGCGGATGACTGCCTTGGCGTAAAAGTTCTTTATGCCTTCCAGTTTGGGGAATGCCAGTGACGCAGAGGAGTCTTCTGCTGAAGGCTTTCGCGCGATTAACAGCACGAAAAAGTAGAGTACCAGAAAAATGCACAGCATAATGGAGAGGTAATAGTTTGACAGAATAGACAATCCTAATGTAATGCAGTACATATAGCATTTTCCTTCATGGACAAGCCGCTCTACACCGAGGAGGATGAGCGGTGCGAGAACAATGACGTCAAGCCACATCACATCCCAGTTGTAGGCAGCCATAAAGCCTGACAGCGCATAAAATAGTGAAAAGCACAAGATGCTCCACGAGTCACTGTGAAAGTGTTTACGAATATAGTAAGTGAATGTCAGTCCGCAGAACCCAATCTTGAAAACGACCATGTACGATAAAAACTCCATCAGGAATTTTTCTGGGATCAGGACACACAGCCAGTTAAAGGGGCTTGCAAGATAGTAGGCATACAGTGCGATAAAGTTTGAGCCAATGCCGGTATGCCAGGAGTGAAAGAGACTCTCACCGTCTTTGAGCTTATGATAAAATTCCACAAGAAAAGGAAAATATTGGTGATACATATCGATATGGAGAAAGGAGCGGTCGCCAAAAGGATAAATCTTTTGTATCACAAAAATGACCAGCATGATCAAGGTTGGCAGCAGAAATGAAAGTAGATACAAAGGGTCTGTTTTCAGTCTTTTTACAAGGTTTAACGATTTCATGGTATGTTCGTCCTCCAGTTTATTTTTTGCCAAAGATGCAGTCGTACTGCAAAATAGCATAGTTGTTTAATTCACCCATAACATTTTCGGTGTCAGTGCTCTTGCCCTGGGCATCCTCCGTGCGTATAGATGTAATCACAGGATAATGCTCTGACAGCTTGCCTAGATATTGCTCATACTGAGTCATGGGGATTTTGGCGGCCTCAAGGATATCGGTAGCGAGGAAATTTGAGCTGGTGTCGGCATTTACTTTGGATTCTATATCGAAATTACACCAGATAAAATAGGGCACCTTGTAGCGGTTTGCCTCATCCTCATCAGACAGCTCATTTCCGTTTTTGCCGTTTAATTTCCATACATTTGACACGACAGAGTTGGTCGGCTGATGGTCGCCAAAAAATATGATCATCGTGTCCTCGCCGGCGTTGGAAAAATAGGCTGTCAGGTCTCGCACGGACTCGTCAGATATCTTCATCAGGGACAGATAATTGTTCAGGGCTTTGGATTTGCTGCCCTCAACCTCGATATCTGGATGAAAATTGTCGAAGTCATCCGTGTACGAGGAGTGATTCTGCATCGTCACATTGAATACAAAGAGCGGCGTGCCGGCAGGCTTGGACTCATACATGTCGATGATTTTGTCATAACATGCCCGGTCACTTACATATTTTCTGATTCTTTCCGGTTTTTTATAATCTTTTATGAAATACATTTCGTCAAATCCCAGAAGCGGATATACTTTATTTCTGTCCCAGCCAGTACTGTTATAAGGGTGTGTGGCGACGGTCTTGTATCCTAGATCCTTTAGATGAGATGCGAGAGAGGGCATTTCCCTCTTAAGATACTGCTGATAAGCCACGCTTCCTTGCGGAAGAAATGCCATGGTGTTTCCAGTGAGAAACTCAAATTCCGTGTTGGCAGTGTTTCCTCCGAGTACAGATACATTCAGATAGCCGGAGATTGTGTTGTCTACCGTGCCACTCAGAATAGAATGCACATAAGGCATATAATCTTGATTGGTCTTGAACGAACCAAGTACGGCAGGGTCAGAGAATGCCTCGTTCATGATCACGATGATATTTGGCAGGGAGTCGGGGACTGCCGCTGGTTCCTGCTCCGCGTAGGGCTTTAGAATCTCCTCGACGGCGGATTCGCTGTAATTCGCAGGCTTGTCCACGGAGATATACTTTAATTCCATTAAAAATGCGACAGCTGTACCATCGCGTTTGCTCATGACAGTCGGCGTAAACAGCTTGTCGTACATTTTGTATTTGGCGATCGTGCTGTCCTGATGCAGCATATGTGTAAAGCTGCAAAGGAGGGCAAAAAAGACAACAGCACCTGCCAAGCGGATTCCCCAGAAACGCTTTTTCCACGGACCAGTACCTTTTAATTCCAGATTCACGACAGATTCACATACAATTAATAAAATAAATCCGATCAGGACAATGACAGTCTGACGCTCGATCGTGTATTTAAAATTGTTGGCGACGCTCAGGGCAGTGCCGATAGAGTAGATATCCCACGGCATGATCGGGGCAGAGCGGAAGTTGATAATATAGTAGTTTGCCAAACCGACAACCATAAAAAAGATGCTTTGGAGGCGCAAGGACCATTTCAGGCGTCCAAAGACACACAGAAACAATGCCATGAGCAGCTCGAATAAATAAATGTTTAGGAATTGTATGGGGACTTTCATTTCTTTCCATGGATTGTTCAGATACCATTCAAACAAATAGAAGTTTGCTACGGGAAACAGTATCATCGGGATGAGATTTCGCATACACCATAGAAGTTTCGGGTGTTTAGATAACAACTTTTTCATAATAAATTTCTTTTCCTCCAAATTGTTACAGATCTGTATCAGAATACTGATAACTTTATTACAATAGCATTTTTTTCCAGTGTTTTCAAGGTAGATTTGTTTCTTTTGCGCTCTTTTTTGCGTTCTTTGGGAAATTATCAGGAACGAATGATTTCAGAGGAAAAGAGGTTGACGCGGGGAAAGGATTATCTTATAATACATTAATATATGTTCAAAATCAATCAGCAGTCAGGAGGATTGAGATGATTAAAAGTATGACAGGCTTTGGAAGGTGTGAGATCACAGACGGGGACCACAAGTACACGGTTGAGATGAAATCTGTGAATCACAGATATCTTGATGCCAATATTAAGATGCCCAAAAAGCTCAGTTTTTTTGAGAGTTCTATCAGAAATGAACTAAAAAATTATGTACAGCGCGGAAAGATTGACTTGTTTCTTACCTACGAAGATTTTTCTGAGAGTAATGTGTGCATAAAGTACAATAGGGATATTGCTGCGGAGTATCTGAAATATCTGAAAGCCATGTCAGAAGATTTTGGATTGGATAATGATGTCCGTGTCTCGACGCTCTCCCGTTATCCTGAAGTGTTCTCCATGGAAGAACAGACTATCGATGAGGAGGAGATTTGGAAGGGGCTGGCAAAGGCCATACAGGGAGCGGCAGAAAATCTGTTGGAGACGCGTATCAAAGAGGGCAAAAACTTAGCGGAGGATCTGATCGGGAAGTTGGATGGCATGTTAGAGCATGTCGCATTTATAGAAGCGCGATCGCCTCAGCTTATCGATGAATATAGGAAGAAACTGGAAGATAGGGTTCATGAGCTTCTCGGTGATGCCTCTGTCGATGAGGCAAGACTTTTGACGGAGATTACAATTTTTGCAGATAAAGTGTGCGTGGATGAGGAGCTGGTCCGGCTTCGAAGTCATATTGAGACGATGAAACAGGCGTTGTCAGACGGCGGCAGCATCGGCAGAAAGCTTGATTTTATTGCGCAGGAGATGAACAGGGAGGCCAATACGATACTCTCTAAAGCGAACGATTTGGTGATCTCTAATCGCGGTATCGATCTAAAGACGGAAATTGAGAAGGTCAGGGAACAAATACAAAATATTGAGTAGTTATCGGGATACGATTCAGACAGCAGTGAGGTGACATGCCAGATGAACAGGCTGATTCATATAGGGTTCGGGAATATTGTCAACACATCAAAGATCATCGCGATCGTGAGTCCTGATTCTGCACCGATCAAAAGACTTGTGCAGAAGTCAAAGGAAAATGGTACGGTCATTGATGCCACGCAGGGGCGTAAGACAAAGTCAGTATTGGTAATGGAGAGCAGTCAGATTGTACTCTCGGCGCTTTTGCCTGAGACGATAGCAGGACGGGCTCAGGGTGCGTTGGCGGACGAAGATACTGACGAGAATATATAAATATGAACAAAATATAGTTCTAAGAATGAAAAAAGTGAGGGAAAAATATGTTACATCCATCGTACACAGATTTAATGAAAGTCGTAAACAATGAGGTAGAGCCAGGAGAAGCACCTGTGGTAAACAGCCGTTATTCAATCGTGATGGCGACATCAAGGCGTGCGCGGCAGATTATCGCCGGGGAGGAGCCGTTGGTGGATACCAGGCAGACGAAGCCGCTGTCAATTGCCATAGAGGAATTAAATAAGGGCAAGATCAAAATAACACATGAGGATTAGAGATTGAAAATATTATTTATATCCCTGGGCTGTGATAAGAACCTGGTAGACACCGAGATGATGCTTGGTACACTGGTGCAAAGGGGATTTTCTATAACAGATGATGAGACGGAAGCAGAAGCAGTGGTTGTCAATACATGCTGCTTTATTAATGATGCGAAGCAGGAGAGCATCAATACCCTTTTAGAGATGGCAGAGCTGCGCAAGGACGGTGACATCAAAGCGCTGATTGCGGCGGGATGTCTCGCGCAGCGCTATCAGGATGAAATTCAAAGAGAAATCCCGGAGGTGGATGCTATCGTGGGAACTACGGCAATCGATGCGATTGCCGATGCGCTAGAGGAGGTACTGTCCGGGCAGGAGCGCAATCATTTAGAAGATATCAGTGGGATGCCTTCGTTATATGACCGTTCTGCGCAGCATAAGAGAATTGTCACCACAGGCGGACATTACGCATATTTAAAGATAGCGGAGGGATGTGACAAGCACTGTAGCTACTGCATTATTCCTAAAGTGCGGGGGCGTTATCGAAGCATTCCGCTCGAAGAGCTTGTTGAGGAGGCAGAGCGTCTCGCTGCTTTTGGAGCAAAGGAAATTATCCTTGTGGCACAGGAGACGACAGTATATGGTATGGATTTGTATGGGGAGAAGCGACTGCCTGAATTACTGCGTCGATTGTGTGCCATTTCGGGCGTGTATTGGATTCGGATTCTCTATTGCTACCCGGAGGAGATTACGGATGAATTGATCGAGACCATACGAACAGAAGAAAAGGTTTGCAATTATCTGGACATTCCCATACAACATGCTTCGGACCATGTTCTGAAACGTATGGGAAGGCGTACAGACAGGCGGGAAATTATGGATATGATTGCCCGGCTGAGAGAGCGGATACCAGATATTTGTCTTCGCACAACAATCATTACGGGTTTTCCGGGGGAAACACAAAAAGACCATGAATCCCTTCTGGAATTTGTAGATGAGATGGCGTTTGACCGGCTGGGGGTTTTTACCTACTCTCCAGAGGAGGATACACCCGCTGCGCTGTTTGAAGGTCAGATTGATGAGGCAGTAAAAGTTGAGCGGCAGGCGGACATTATGGAGCTGCAACAGGAAATCGCCTTTGAGAAGGCACAGGATGCAGTGGGGAGCACGCTGCTTGTCATGGTTGAAGGCAAAGTGCCGGATGAACATGCCTATGTGGCGAGAAGCTATAAAGATGCACCGAATGTGGATGGTTTTGTATTTATCCAGACTGCAAGGGAGCTTATGACAGGTGATTTTGTGCGCGTAAAGATCACAGGGGCCTATGATTATGACTTGATAGGAGAGATAGAAGATGAATTTGCCAAATAAACTAACTGTTTTCAGAGTGATCCTGATCGTACCGTTTGTGCTGGTCATGCTGGGCAGCTATGCCGAGTGGGCGTGGTATATGATGCTGTTTGGAGGGATTGCGCCATATGCGGACTATATTGCGCTCGGATTATTTATCGTTGCGAGCTTGACAGATATGCTCGACGGAAAGATAGCCAGAAAATATAATCTTGTCACAAATTTCGGAAAATTCATGGACCCGCTGGCGGATAAGCTGCTGGTGTGTTCGGCGTTGATTTGTCTGATTGAGATGGACAGGATACCCGCATGGATTGTCATCATTATCATAAGCCGGGAGTTTATTATCAGTGGATTCAGACTTGTCGCAGCGGACAATAAGGTTGTTATCGCAGCAAACTACTGGGGAAAATTCAAGACGACATTCCAGATGATTATGGTTTGTCTGATGATCGTGAATATTGAAGAGCTTGCCGTGCTGACGCAGATTATTATGTGGGTTGCTGTGATTTTGACAGTGATTTCTCTGATTGACTATCTGGTCAAAAACAAGAGCGTATTGTTTGATGGGAAACTATAAAAGTAAAACCAGTCCATAAGAGCGGTTATGGTACTGGTTTTTTTGTGCACACAGGCAGCAGAAGAATTATACAAAAATTTGTTTGGGTAAATGTAAAAATTCACACTTGTTTCAAAGGTGTATATATGTTATGGTGATTTAGAGCAATCCTGCTTATAAAAAACAAAAATTGTGAAAATGATCTTGACATTTACGAACGAATGTTTTATAGTAAATACAGGTTAAAACACTTGTTCTTTAAATACTCAAGATCATAAACAGAACAATAAAAGGAAATCAAAGGAGATTGAATCATGGAAAAAGAAGACAAATTAAAGGCGCTTGATGCCGCACTTGCACAGATAGAGAGACAGTATGGTAAGGGAGCCGTGATGAAGCTAGGTGATCCCAGTGTACAGATGAATGTGGAGACAATACCAACAGGGTCGCTCAGTCTCGACATTGCTCTTGGCCTTGGCGGGATTCCAAAAGGAAGAATCGTGGAGATTTATGGACCAGAGTCCTCCGGTAAGACAACAGTGACACTTCACATGATCGCTGAGGTGCAAAAGAGAGGAGGAATCGCTGGATTCATTGATGCAGAACATGCACTTGATCCGGCATATGCGAAGAATATAGGAGTCGATATCGATAATTTATACATATCGCAGCCCGATAATGGTGAGCAGGCACTTGAGATCACAGAGACCATGGTGCGGTCAGGTGCGATTGATATCGTGGTTGTAGACTCTGTGGCAGCACTGGTTCCGAAGGCTGAGATTGACGGTGATATGGGAGACTCTCATGTCGGCCTGCAAGCGAGATTGATGTCACAGGCGCTGCGGAAACTGACAGCAGTCATCAGTAAGTCAAACTGTGTCGTTATCTTTATCAATCAGCTTCGTGAGAAGGTTGGCATTATGTTTGGCAATCCAGAGACGACCACTGGAGGGCGCGCATTGAAATTCTATTCATCTGTCCGTCTTGATGTCAGGAGGATCGAGTCGCTCAAGCAGAGTGGCGAGGTCATGGGAAATAGAACAAGGGTGAAGGTTGTAAAGAATAAGATCGCACCGCCTTTTAAGGAAGCGGAATTTGATATTATGTTTGGTGAGGGAATCTCTGCTGTAGGAGATATTCTGGATCTGGCGGCATCTGTCGGCATCATTGTGAAGAGTGGTGCATGGTATGCATACGAGAGCAGCAAGATTGGTCAGGGACGGGAAAATGCAAAACAATATTTGAAGGATAATCCAGAGATATGCAGTGAGATTGAAAATAAAGTCCGTCAGCACTTTGGACTCCAGGGCGGGGAAGCAGCTTCTGAGCCGACTGTTTCTGAGAAGTCAGAAAGCAAGAGCAAGACAAAAAAAGCAGCAGAGTCAACAGCGGAAGAATCCGCAGCGTCAGCAGAATAATGCCGGGATATCAGGATGATAGTTACAGAAATTGTAGAGATATCCAAGACAAAAGCAAAGGTACTATTGGATAATGACAGATGTTTTGCACTATATAAAAGTGAGCTCAAAAAGTATAGGATTGCAGAGGATGCCGAGATTTCTCAGGAGTACTATGATATGATTATGGGCGAAGTGCTCCTCAAACGGGCAAAACTTAGATGCATGAATTTGTTAAAGAGCAGGGATTACACGAAGCATCAGCTTGTGATGAAGCTCAGACAAGGCATATATCCAGAGGAGATAATGGATGCTGCAATTGACTACGTGGCTTCTTATGGTTATGTAGATGATCTCCGATATGCCAAATCGTATATAGAATGTGCAGGGAAGACAAAGAGCAGGAGGCAGATTGAGAACACGCTCTTTGGCAAAGGGATCTCAAAAGAAACAATTGAACAGGCCTATGAACAGTGTTTTGAGGAGGACTGCATCACAGAGGAGGAAGTATTGATTTGCAGACTCCTTGAGAAGAAGCATTTTGACAGAGAGAATGCCACGTATGAGGAATGCCAGAAAATGATTGGGTTTCTGTATCGGAAAGGCTTTGCGCTCGACAATATTTATAAGGCAGTTGGCGGGTAGGCAGTTGGCGGGTTCGAATAAATGCTTGACATTAGCTTGGTAAAAGAGTAAAATTAATATGTTGTAGTATCTGCAAAGATACAATGAAGTGACTATTCGGAATACTTTATAGATTTCAGCGCCAAGCAGGGAAGCATGTTCTCTGATCGGTTGAGCAGGAAACTGTGGAGGCACTGAACAGTTGCACAATGAAAATTTAATAAGGAGGTGCTCCTGTACATGCTATACGCATTAGAAGCAGTTATTATTATTGCAATATGTATAGCAGGTTGCTTTTTCGCATTTTCAAACTACAAGAAAAGTGTAGAGGCTACAATTGGAAATGCAGAGGATAAGGCAAGGGAAATTGTCGATGAAGCACTGAAAACTGCTGAGACGAAAAAGCGCGAGGGACTTCTTGAGATTAAGGAGGAATCCATTAAGACCAAGAATGAGCTTGACAAGGAAATCAAAGAGCGCAGGGCGGAAGCACAGCGCTATGAGAGACGAGTTCAGCAGAAGGAAGAAAGCATTGACAAGAAGGCGGATGCCATCGAGAAGAAGGAAGCCAGCCTTGTCGCACGCGAAGAAGAGCTTGCAAAACAGAGTGCAGTTGTTGCGAGACTGAACGAAGAGCGAGTACAGGAACTGGAGCGAATTTCAGGATTAACCTCTGAACAGGCAAAAGAGCATTTATTAAAAATTGTTGAAGACGAAGTGAAGCATGAGACAGCAGTGATGATCAAGGAAATGGAGAGCAGGGCAAAGGAAGAGGCAGATAAGAAAGCCAAAGAGTACGTTGTCACGGCAATCCAGAAATGTGCTGCGGATCATGTATCTGAGACAACGATTTCCGTTGTACAGCTTCCCAATGATGAAATGAAGGGCAGAATCATTGGACGAGAAGGGCGTAATATCAGGACGCTTGAAACTCTTACGGGGGTTGAGCTGATTATTGACGATACGCCGGAGGCAGTCATTCTTTCAGGTTTTGATCCAATCAGGAGAGAGATCGCAAGGATTGCGCTTGAGAAGCTTATTGTGGATGGTCGTATCCATCCGGCAAGAATTGAGGAGATGGTTGAGAAGGCTCAGAGAGAAGTGGAGGTCATGATCAAGGAGGAAGGCGAGTCCGCAACCTTGGAGGTTGGTGTACACGGTATTCATCCTGAATTGGTGAAGCTTTTAGGTAAGATGAAGTTTAGAACGAGCTACGGCCAGAATGCATTGAAGCATTCGATTGAGGTAGCACATCTTACAGGCTTGCTTGCTGCCGAGATGGGTTTTGATGTCAGAATGGCGAAGAGAGCTGGATTATTACATGACATTGGCAAGGCAGTGGATCATGAGATGGAAGGTTCACATATACAGTTAGGTGCAGAGCTGTGCAGAAAGTACAAGGAATCACCAATTGTCATCAATGCTGTTGAGTCGCATCATGGTGATGTGGAAGCACAGTCATTGATTGCCTGTCTGGTACAGGCTGCTGATACGATTTCAGCGGCGAGACCGGGGGCAAGACGTGAAACTCTCGAAACATATACAACCAGATTAAAACAACTAGAAGAAATAACCAACAATTTTAAAGGTGTCGATAAATCTTTTGCTATTCAGGCAGGTAGAGAGGTTCGTGTTATGGTAGTTCCTGACCAGATTAATGATGCTGACATGGTACTGCTGGCACGTGATATTTCCAAGCAGATTGAGGCAGAGCTTGAATATCCGGGACAGATTAAGGTAAATGTCATCAGAGAATCTCGTGTCGTTGAGTATGCGAAATAATTCAAACGAGCATTATAAGAACCATCAAAATCCGAAAGGATTTTGATGGTTTTTTCAATAGTGAATGGAGGAGAATGAAGATGAACACAGAAATTAAGAGAATAAAAAGAGAATTGCAGTGCAAGGGGACTATTATGAGCTATTACAGAGATACGGTGGTGCTGCCAGATGGGAATACAGAAGAATATGACTTTGTGGGACATCATGGTGCTGCTGCGGCAGTGGGGGTATTAGAGGATGGAAGGCTTGTTATGGTACGGCAGTACCGCAATGCATTGGATCGATTTACATTGGAAATCCCAGCAGGCGGATTAAATCCTGACGAGCCGACCAGTGAAGCGGCTGCGCGGGAGTTAGAGGAGGAGACTGGATATCGTTGCGGGAAGATTGAGAAGCTGATCACGATTCGGACAACTGTGGCATTCTGCAATGAAAAGATTGAGATCTATCTTGCGACAGAGCTCAAGAAGACAGCACAGCATCTTGACGAGGACGAGTTTGTGAATGTGGAAATTCATACACTTGAGGAACTTGAGAGGATGATATACGATGGAACGATTGAGGATGCAAAAACGATCGCATCAATTCTGGCATATAAGAATAAATATGTAAAATAGTTCATAGGTTTAATTAAAAGATCTGTGATGTAGGTGAAAGAGCAGATGAACAAGTTTGAACCTGAAGAACATATGGAGGAGATATCAGTGCGCAGTGTCTCCGCGGAAAATGATGCATATATTGATTATAGGAAGCTGCATTATAAAAATACGATGCCTGACAATAGGGTGCTTGTATTTCTTACAGGATTTTGTATAGGCATGGTATTTTTTTATTTATCAGGAGGGCAGCATTCCGGTACGAGGGGATTACTGGACAATGAGCATCTGGTGCTCATGCAGAACTTTGAGGCGGACCAGTCGGGTCTTTTTGAATATGTGATCAGCCTGCGGATGAAACAACTATTGTTTGGAGTGATTTGTGCGCTGAGCAGTGTTGGTGGGCTGTTAGCATTTTCTATGGTTGGATGGTGTGGGTTTGAGATTGGGCTTATGATCTTCTCCCTTGTTTACCAATATGGTATAAAGGGAATCTTTCTCACTTTTTCAATGTTTTTGCCGCATGGAATTTTTTATTGTATTGTTTTTTTGATACTGTTTCGTAAATACTGGACAGGTAACAAAAAGTGTTGCCATAATGAAGAGACCATAAAAGGCAGAGGCGGTCTAAAGATGGAAGTTGTCAAGACAGTATTCTTAATTTTGGCAGTATTTTGTGTTGGAATATTATGTGAAATTTATATTAATCCAGAAATTATGAGAAAGATAGCACTGTTTTTTTAATTGTGCAAATTGTTTAAAAAGTAGCTATTTTAGGCACAAATTTAGGTGTGAAACGGAATAATTTGATAAAATTAAAAAATATTTTAAAATTTTCTGAAAAAACATTTGATTTTATGTCAAATTCAATATATAATAAGAATAGGCATAAGGGGTAAATCAAATCTTTATGAGGAGGTTTTTTAATTTATGGAAAGAGAAATTAATACTTTTATTTCTTATTTACATAATATAAAGAAAACTTCGAACAATACTGAATTATCATACAAGAGGGATTTAGGCAAGCTGCGCCAGTATTTAGAAGAAAAGGGTATCGTTGAAGTGAAGGACATTACATCAGAAACCCTGAAATCCTATATTGTGTATTTAGGTGAAAATCATTTTGCGGCTGCGACCATATCCAGAAACGTTGCTTCTATAAAGGCTTTCATTCACTATCTGTGCAAGGAAGGCATTGTGGAAAAAGATGTATCTGATGGGTTGAAAGCGCCAAAGATTGAAAAGAAGATGCCTGAGATTTTGACACCAGAGGAGGTAATATGGCTTCTGGAACAGCCAAAGGGAGATACTCCCAAAGAAATTCGCGATAAGGCTATGTTGGAGCTTTTATACGCGACAGGAATCCGCGTTACGGAACTGATTACCCTAAAGGTTTCCGATGTGAATATGCAGATGGGCTTTATCATCTGTAGAGATGGCAGCAGAGAGAGAGTGATTCCGTTCGGAGCTGCTGCAAAGAAGGCAATGACAAATTATCTTGCGAAAGCACGTGATGTGATGCTGTTTGATTTACAGTCTGATATCTTGTTTGTGAATTGTTCGGGTCAACCGATGAGCAGACAGGGCTTTTGGAAGCTGATCAAGTACTATGCGAAGAAGGCGGGCATCATGGCTGATATTACACCACATACACTCCGCCATTCATTCGCTGCGCATTTGGTGGAGAACGGAGCAGATTTGAGAAGTGTTCAGGAGATGCTTGGACATTCTGATATCTCTACGACACAGGTTTATACGAATTTGTCACATAATCGGATCAGGGAAGTGTATACAAAGGCACATCCAAGAGGATAAGATTGCATAAAAAATCCACTCTTTTGAGAAGGGTGGATTTTTTATGCCTTCCAGGCAATGATGGTGTCTCTAAATAAAGTCAGCAATTCTATAAATTAAATCTTCGGTATCTTTCCAGCCTAAGCAGGGGTCTGTGATTGATTTTCCATAAATGTGTTCGCCAATCTTTTGACAGCCCTCCTTGATATAGCTCTCAACCATGACACCTTTTACCAGATTTGCCAGTTCACTGTTGGCGCGGCGTGAATGCATGATCTCGTGAACTATGCGGATTTGTTCTTTAAACTGTTTGTTGGAGTTGCTGTGGTTCGCATCAACGATACATGCCCGGTTGACAAGGTCGCGCTCGTTGTATTTCTCCAGAAGAAGCATAAGATCTTCATAGTGGTAGTTGGGAATATTGTTGCCGTGCTTGTTGACCGCACCGCGCAGGATCGTATGGGCAAGGGGATTGCCGGTCGTGTTGACTTCCCAGCCGCGGTAGATAAAGGGGTGCGGATGCTGTGCTGCGTATACAGAGTTGAGCATCACACTCAAATCTCCGCTCGTCGGGTTTTTCATGCCGGCGGGCACATCAAAGCCGCTGACAACAAGGCGATGCTGCTGATCCTCGACGGAGCGTGCGCCAATGGCAACATAGGAGAGAATATCTGATACATATCCCCAGTTTTCAGGATAGAGCATCTCATCTGCGGCGGTGAGCCCAGACTCACTCATGACACGAAGCTGCATTTTTCGCATGGCGATGATGCCTTTTAGAAAATCAGTCCCTTTCTCAGGGTCAGGCTGATGCACAATCCCTTTGTAGCCGTCACCGGTCGTTCTTGGTTTGTTGGTGTATATTCGCGGGATGAGAATCAGTTTGTCATTCACTTTGTCGTTGACCTTGGCAAGTCTTGATACATACTCGCACACAGCGTCCTCGTTGTCCGCAGAGCAGGGACCAATGATGACCAAAAATTTATCTGATTGTCCAGTAAAGACATCATGGATTTCCTGATCTCTTGTTTTCTTTAACGCCTGCATCTCGTCAGGTACAGGATATTCTCCTCTAATCTGGTCAGGCGTCGGCAGTTTTTTTATGAACTCAAAACTCATTTGTTAGACTCCTTTCGTAGAAAACGATAGCGGCAGCCAACCGCTATTTTTTATCATATAACAGATAGCGCCGCAAAGCAAGAATAATTAGAAAATCAAAAAAGATCTGACTGAGCAGCGTGCCGTAGATATAACCAGAGAATCCGATTGAAGGTACGACAAAAAGAACAAATGCAAGACGCAGCAGTATACTGGACACATTAAAAAGGAAAGTGATGCCAGTCTTGCCAAGTCCGTGAAGAATGCTGCATAACGTGCCTGACATGTACAGAAACGGGCATACAAAGGAAAGGGCACGAATCTGACTTGCGGCAATATCACTCCCAAAGAGCAGCTTGCCGAGAAGATCAGCGAAGGTAAAGAAAAACAGGAAGCAAAAAACTCCCAGCAAGAAACAAAACCCGATTGTAAGACAGATCGTTTTGCGTATCCGCTGTTCGTTACCTTGCGCCTGAGCCTCTGACACCGAGGGGAGCAGCAGGGAGGCGACAGAACCCGTGAATGCACTTGGAAACATGATGAGCGGAATTGCCATTCCTGAGAAGACACCGTATAAGGACAAAGCATTAGAAGTACTTAAGCCACTTGCAACAAGCATTTTCGGGAGCTGTATGGTCTCTACAGAAGAGATAAAGCTGATGCAAATTCGGTTTAAGCTGATGGGCAGCGCGAGCGATACAATCGATTTACCTTTGCTGAGGGAGAGAGAGTTACGAATAGAGAACGCTGCTTTGCCTGGGCGGACTGCCAGCATAAAGCATGAGAACAATGCGGAGGCGAACTCGCCAGCCAGCAATCCTACACAAATATATGACAGAGATATATTTAGTCCAGACTCAACAGAGAGGCGGCATAAAATGTAAACCGTGACAACGCGGCAGGATTGTTCTATAATCATGGACCATGCGGGAATCGCTGCCCGTTTCTGACCATAAAAAAATCCGTTGATGCAGGAGTGGAGTGTGGCGAGCGGGAAGGACAAAGCGCAAATGCGCAGCAAGGGGATGCACCTTCGCTCGCCGATTAGCTGGAGTGCGATATAGGGCGCGTGGCGGAAAATCAAATATGTCATAGCGCCTGAGAGGAACGTGGAAATTGCAATTCCAGTGAAAAGAAAGCCGTAGGCTTCCGATGATTTGCCTTTTTTGGAGGCAGCGACGAACCGTGTGATGGCATTTTGAATGCCGGAGGCACAGACGGCATGCATGAGCATCATGACAGGTCCAATCAGACCGAAAATGCCCAGACTTTCCTCATGAAATGTTCTTGACAGGAAAATGCGGTAAAAAAAACCAATTAATTTCGTGACAATGCCTGCGGCAGTCAGAAAAAAAGTACCGGTGACGATGGGATTTTTCAGGTATCTGGGATTGAGATAGCCTCGGAGCTTTTTTGCGGATAGATTTGACATAGTGTGACTCCAACACGTTCACTTTCTATAATGTATGGAAAAAATGAATAAATATGTCTCTGCCTTGACAGGATTGGGATGGAGTGCTATCATCTAACAAATTGCGTATGCGGGAAGGAAGGGCAAAAGCCGTATGGGGAAGAAAGTAGTAGTAGGCATGTCGGGTGGAGTGGATTCGTCGGTGGCGGCGTATTTGTTAAAAGAACAGGGATATGATGTCATTGGTGTGACAATGCAGATCTGGCAGGATGAGGAGCAAAGTGCGGTCGAGGAAAATGGAGGATGCTGTGGTCTGAGTGCAGTGGAGGATGCAAGGCGGGTCGCCGCACAGCTGGAGATACCCTATTATGTGTTAAATTTTAAACAGGTGTTTCGGGACTGTGTGATCAATCCTTTTGTGGAATCGTATCTGCATGGCAGAACACCGAATCCATGTATTCTCTGCAACAGGCATGTAAAGTGGGAAGCGCTGCTTCAGCGCAGTCTGGAGCTGGGTGCAGACTGTATCGCGACAGGACATTATGCGCGTATTGCACAGCTTGGAAACGGCAGGTATGTAGTCCGCAGTTCAGTCACGGCGGCAAAAGACCAGACATATGCGCTCTACAATCTCACACAAGCGCAGCTCTCGCATACATTGATGCCAATAGGAGATTATGAAAAGGATGCCATCAGAGAGATTGCTGCAAAGCTAAAACTTTCTGTGGCAGCAAAGCCGGACAGTCAGGATATCTGCTTTGTGCCCGACAACGATTATGCGGCAGTGGTTTCGAAGGAGGCTGCGGGGCGTGTGCCTCAGTCGGGAAATTATGTGACTGCATCAGGAGAAATTTTGGGGCAGCATAAAGGAATCATTCATTACACTGTGGGACAACGCAAAGGGTTGAATCTTGCGATGGGACATCCTGTGTTTGTGACAAAGATCCGACCAGAGACCAATGAAGTTGTGATCGGGGAGGCAGAGGATGTATGGACAGATTCATTGGTGTGTGAAGATTTGAATTTTATGGCAGTGGAGGACATCAATGAGCCGATCGAGGTGAGGGCAAAAATACGCTACTCCCATGCGGGAGAGGTCTGCGTGATAGAGAAAATGCCTGACGGACGGGTAAAGTGTAGCTTTAAAAAGCCTGTCAGAGCAGTCACACCCGGACAGGCAGTTGTGTTTTATAGGGAGGATTATGTTTTCGGCGGCGGGACGATCCTGTCATGATTTAGAGCTTTAGATATTCTGGTATGCGGGATTGGAAAATACAATAGTACTTGAAGCCGCATGCCAGTAGGAGTTCCCGCGCCCGATCAAACTCCTGTGCGATTCTGTCAGGCTTGTGCGCGTCGGAGCCGACTGTGATGATTTCACCGCCAAGCTGGCGGTATCGCCTTAGGATCTCAGCACATGGATTAGGCTGTCCAAGTCCGATTGCATAGCCAGCTGTGTTGACCTCAAGTCCCTTTTCATTTTCGATTAAATGTGTCAGGATTTTGTCAAAGATATCGGCGTGTTTTGCATAGGTATACTGTTCATTTTGGGTCGGACCATAGCGGACCACATAGTCGAGATGACCATATACATCAAAATACGGCAGTGTTTTCACACAGTCCAGAACAGACTCAAAATATTCGTGGTGCGCCTCGTCTGCACTGCGTTCTTCAAAAAATGCAGGAAAGTAAGGGTCCTTGCGATTGCATAAGTGCGAGGATCCGATGATGAAATCAAAATCGTGTGATTTGGCGTACACTGCCAGCTGGCGCTTTAAATGAGGCTGCAAACCGAGCTCGACGCCGAAGCCTACAGAGAGCTGGTCTTTATATTTTTCACGGAGCTTCAACAGCTCGTACAGATAAGAGTCTGTGTTGAGCTCAAATATCGCTTCTTGTTCCGGCATATAAACATAGTCAGGATCGTAGTGCTCCGTGATGCAGATGTGTGTGAGTCCAAGAGAGATGGCTTTCTTGATCACATCTTCCATCAGGGCGTCGCTGTCCCCGGAAAAGCTTGTGTGCAGATGAAAATCGGCTTTGACTGCCATGTGAAAATCCTCCTTTGTCAAGATAAAGTCTATTAATTATTTTATCATAGATCACGGTAGAATCCTATATTAAAAAATTATTAAAATTCAAAGCAAAAATTTTACATAACTTTTTATTATTTTTTCAAAATATGTCTTGAATTTTATGCCATAATTAGGTAAAATAAATTTGTTGATAAAATTTTGTC